>WRFD01000163.1 GCA_009778955.1 Desulfobulbus sp. | reverse complement strand
CCGGAAATAGACGCCCAGATGGCCGCCCGGCATCCTGGCGATAAAGGGCAGGCCTGCGCCTTTGATCAAATTTTCTGACCTTCGGCGTTCGCCGGTCCGCAAGCTATAGCTGAAGCCCGGCCAGCTCCTGGACGCGACTCCGGGCCTCGCCGTGATGGAGTCCGGCTGCGCGTCGTAGTGGATCAGCGGAACGTGCGGACTGCGCACGTTCACCTCGCCCGTGACCTTATCGCCCTCCAGCTTGACCCCGGAGATCTTGATCGCCTTGCGGGCAATCTTCGCGGGCAGTGGCACATCGGACTCCAAATAATCCGCCAGTTGATCGGCCACCCCGCGCAACATCTCATGCACAGCGGGCAGGATGGCCCGCTGCAGAGCGTATGGCACTTTGGCGAGACGTTGCATGGCTGCATCCAGTTGCGCGGGATCGACGGTAATCTCAATCATGACTCGTTCCGATACAGGACCAGCTTGACGACGCCGCCTTCAACCACCGCGTCCTTCACGGTCCAGGTTTTGCCGTCGATATCCAGTTCCTGCTCCGGTACCGGCACGACCATCAGGCCACCATCCCCGAGGGCGACGTAGAGCGCCCGGTCGACGGTGAAGACGCCCATGACGTTGTCGAAGGACGAGCCGAAGAACTGCTTGACCGGCTCATCCTTCTCCTCGCTCCAGAGGCCAATGCAGGAAAGGCCGTCAATCAGCATCTCCTCCCCGAATTCCCGGGGATTAAAAAAGACCGGCAGGTCGAGGAGGAGCTGCTCTTTCAGGGCGTTCATTCCTCTAGCCCTTCACCGCTGTCTCCATCGCCGCTTTCGCCCTCGCCGTATTCCGGATCATCATCCGGATCACCATCCAGGGCGGCGGCGGGAGGCGGCAGCGGCGCTTGTCCGCCGCCTTTCGCAGCCCTGGTTTTCTCCTTGGCCGGCGCCGCTTTCAGGACGATCCGCGCCATACCCAGGGCGATCAACTGTTCAGCCTGGCTCTTCGCCATGCTCACTGCCGAGCCCGGTTTGAGCCGCACCTTGCCATTGTCAAACGTCGCGGTCAGTACAACAGTCACTTGCGCCATAACGCCCTCCTAGACGACCTTGGCCAGCACGGTCCAGCCAGGCTGCTTGGTCCAGGCCAGGGGACGGGACTCGGCGACGGTGAAATAGCCGGACGGGTCTTCCTGCTTGAAGCCCTTGGAGAAGATCTCCACCGGGCCGGCGCAGTCGTTGTCCACCGGCAGTCCGAACTCGATCACCGACTCGGCATCCGAGCCCACCAGCAGGGCGCAGTCCGGATCCAGATACTGCTTGGCGCTGCCGTCAAGATCGGTATACGCCCCGGCAATGACCCAGATGGTCAGGCCGTTCCAGGCGCCCTTGATCTTCTTGGCCACATGCGGCGCGAGCGTTCCAACGGCGATATCCTTGTTGTCCATGTAGTCTTCGACGTCATGGTGCTTGCGGAAGTGCTTCCAGGCGTTCTTGCCCAGCAGCAGATCCGTGCCCACAAAGCCGGTCTCTTCCTGGATCATCAGGCTCCAGCCATCCACCTGGCCCAACAGATCGGAGCCTGCATCAGACCACTGGGCGGAACCAGAGAGAATCACGCTGTGCTCCAAAGGCCGTTTGTAATCCACCGTGAACTTGGATACGGCCCCGGCGCCTTCCACCATGTCGAAGAGGGTGATCTTGCCCAGCACCATGGCCTGCTGGCACATGATCTCCAGGGCGAAATCGATCTCCTCGCGGTGCAGATCCATATCCTCGGCAATGGCCCTGGACAGGGCGTCCTCCAGCGGCGAGTATGGGTTGACCCCGGCCGGCATCTTGAAGCGGTCCGCGGCCATGAAGGCGCGTTTGGGCCGGAAGCGCGGAGCCTTGACCGCTCCGGCCTCGATGATGTCGCTCTTGCGCATGGTGCCGGGCGCGGTGTTGGTGATGGCCGGCAGCATGGTGACGTTGCGGTTCTTGACGTGCAGCTCGAACAGCTCGCCGGCCGACGGCGGCCGCTTGCGGAAGAAGCTGGTGAACACGTCGCTTTTCAGCGGCGCGCGCTTGTTGATCACCCCGGTGAGGATGCGGTTGTCAAAGTAATCGATGATGATGTCCGGCATTGTTTTAATCCTCCTTATGCTTCCGCGCCGTGAATGCCCTTCAGACGCAGGGCGGCCAGGGCGGCCTGTTGTTGGGTGGCGGTGACGCTGTCGTCCCAGATGAGTTCCGCGGCCGTCACCGCGGCATGGACATAGGTCAGGGCGTACTGGTCGCCGGATGGCGCCACGGTCACATCCTCGGCCAGAATGGAGTGGGCCTCCATCTCGGCGCCGGCGTAGGCATACTGCTTGCCGTTTTTAAGCCCCAGGACGGTACCGGCCAGGAGCGTCTGCGCCTCTCCGGTGGAACCCAGGAGCGCCCGCGCGAACACCGGCGGGTGATCCTTTAAAAACGCTTTTCTCTGATAGCTGGCTAATTGCTGCATGATCGCTCCTTATGCCTGCACGGCGCTGATTTGATCGATGGCCGCCTGAATGCGGTCCGCCTTTTTGGGGACGGCCAGGGTATTGACCGGGGCAGGGGTGGCGCCGCGCAGGGCGGCCAGGATGTCCGCCCGGCTGCCGGACTCCCCGTTGTCCGCGGCCGGAGGCGCCAGCATGGGGGCCAGGGCCTCCAGTTGGGCGGCGGTGATTCCTGAGGCGGCGAGCGCGGTCACCTTGTCGGCGGCTTCCTTGCCGGCCACGGCGGTCACCAGGGCCATTGTGCCGGCGCTGGCATCCGCCAATTTCGCCGCATGCTCGGCGTTCAACGCCGTTTCCGTTTCCGCCCGGGTCTCGGCCTGGATCTGCGCCAACAGCTCCGGGTGTTTTTCTGCCAATTCCGCTTTATCCATGTGCATCTCCTTGTGTATTCGGGCGATCAGCTCGGCCCGGTCTGTGACGATCCCGCTGATCAGCCCCAACTCAAGGGCCTTGTCCGCGAGAAAACATTGCCCATCACCCCAGGCTGTGGGGTCGGCGCCATCCACTTCCATTTTGCTGGTCACATCGGCCTTGAAAAATCCATGCAACGAGGCGAGGGTCTCTTGAAAATAGGCTTGATCCGCCGGGGAAAGCGGGTTGTCCGGGTTGCCGGCCGCCTTCCATGCGCCCGAGGTCATGTAGGTGACGCGGACGCCTTGGGCAGCATTCATGGCGCTGTAATCGACATGGACCGCGACCACGCCGATGGAGCCGACCGTGGCGGTCACGGGCGCGTAGACCCGGCCAGTGGCCGAGGCCAGCCAGTAGGCCGCGGACGCGCAGAGCCCGTCCGCATAGGCATGGATGGGCTTGGCGCTTTGGGCGGCGATATAGTCGGCCAGCTCCTTGGTCCCGGCCGCCACCCCGCCGGGCGAGTCGAAGGCGAGCAGCACGGCCTTGCAGGCCGGATCGAGCATGGCCGCCTCGATGGCGGCGCGGATGGTGTCCTGCCCGGGCCAGGAAATGGTCATTCCGAAAATCTTTAAGTTGCCGCCCCGGCGGGCGATGACGCCACGCGTCTCGATCACCGCCACCCCGTCCTGGAGGGCGTACCCCGCGGACTCCCCGGTCGCTGACCCGGGCGCGGCGGCCAAGGGGAGAGCCGGCTGCGCCCGATCAGCGTCCGCTGGGGCGGACTGGGAAAGAGCTTTAAGGAAGGGTTCCAGAGCGGAGGGCAGGATCGCCCATACGCCGGGACTGAAGAAATCAGGCAGATTCATGCGGCGGCTCCTTGTAGGTGGAGGGCTTGGCGGGCTGGGTCGAGAAGCGGGCCAGGCGGGCTTCTTCCTCTTCCCGCTCGTCCATGACCTCGTCGAATTCCCGGCCGCGTTCGGCCAAGGCTTCCGAATAGGTCGCCAATCTGTTCTCCAGGGCGGTGACGGTGGCGGCCACTTCCTTGACCGGGTCCACATAGCCCCGCGGCGGGCCGATCCAGAACGCCTGAGTGTACAGTTCACGGGCCTTGTAAAAATCAGGCGCGCCCGCAGGCAGGCGGATCATCCCGGTCAGCCAGGCCTCCTCGATCACCATGGACCAGACCGGCTGGCAGTAGTGGCGCACCAGCCAGGCGCGGTAGAGCAGGAAGGTGCGCCAGGCCTCCAGCAAGGCGGCCCGGGCTGAACTGTAGTTGGTCCTGGAAAAATCCTTGGCCAGCACCTCGTAGGTGATCCCGGCGCTGGCCGCGGCCGCCCGGAGCACGAACTCGGAAAAGGCGGCGAAGTTTGGCGATGGCCGTCCGGTTTCCAGGACATACGGCTTCTCGCTCATGTTGCCGTACATAACCGCGCCGCCCCTGGCCTCCTCGTAGTAGCGGGACTCGCCGTCCTCGTCCTGCTCTTCCCTGGCGTAGTCCGGCAGCAGCGGGGCGCCTGGCTCCTTGCCGATGAACACCGGCAGGCTCGATGTGGTCACGGCGGACAGCAGCTCGTTATCCAGGGCATCGGAGAGATGGCGGAACAGATTCATGCCCGGAGCCAGCACGGGCTCGCCCCGCACCTGCTCTTCCTCGCTGTGGCGGAACAAGTGGAAAGCTCCTGGACGATGGGCGATCCGGGCCGGGATGCGGGCGAACTGGCTGGCGGTCAGGCCGGTCATGTCCATGATCCGGGAAGCTGACGGCTCGGGCGTGGCCAGCCAATAGATTTCCGGGGCGCCGTAGCTATTGCGCTGCACCCCGTCGACGATGGTGGGATCAGCGGCCAGGTCGAGGGGGGTGCGCAGCCGCGAGGGCCGCACATCCTGGATGGCCAGTTGGATCTTCCGGCCGGGATCGGACAGCATGACCGGCAGGTGGAGCAGCTCGCCCTGGCGGAGCAGACTGAGCAGGCCCAGAAACTGGAGGTCCTCGAAATGCAGGACTCCGCGGGTGTGCGCCTGCGGCGTCCAGATCTTCCAGGCGGCCTCGATGTCTTCCTGCAGCGTCCGGGCGGCATCCTGGGTGATGCCCAGCCGCTTGGCGTTGATCCGCGATTGCGGCCGCAGGCCTGTGCCCACCGCGTTGATGGCGATGGCGTTGACGCTGGAATGGGCTGCCCAGTCATTGGCAACCAGGTCGGCGGCCCGGTCTTGGGCAAGCACGCGCTCCCGCGCCTGCTGTTCCAGGGTATGCGCGTAGGGCGGGTTATAGGTGGAGAGCGAGCCGCGCCGGGAACCGGCATCGCGGGAAACCCGGCCGGCTGATGGCGGCAGGCTGACGGGACGGCTCTTGGCTACCATCTCGACTTCCTCGCGTAGACCTTGACCGGGCTGGCAGGGCTGCCGGAGAGCACGTCGATGATGGCGGCGAACTCGGCGATGGCGCGCCGGATCTCGGCCAAATCATAGCGGGTGAGCTGACGGGAGCCGATGGTGTACGCCTTGCCGGTGGCTGCCGCCCGCATGGCGGCCTTCCAGTTGGCCAGCTCGGCCTGGGCTTCGGTGAGGGTGTAGCCTTTGTAGGTGGTGGGCGCGTTCATGCCTCCACGGATAGCACAGGCAAAAATGCCTGTCACGAGACGTGGGAGACGTGGGAGACGTGTGAGACTTCTGAGACAAAAAATTTTCGATATGCTATAGAAATGTCATGGATACACTTGCCATCATCCTGTCTGCACTAGCTGCCGCCGCAGCCATCTGGTCGGTTGTGGGATTGTTTCATCCCCAAGCGCTCTACTTTGCTTTGACGGAAAATCAGACGCGCACAAACGGGTTTTTCTTTCCCCTGCGCATCGCCATCCCCTTCGCCATCCTCGCCTACATGGAGACGGATCTGATGCATTGCATCGGCCACAATTGGGCCGCCACCTTCGGCATCAGCCTCCCCTTCCTCTGGTATGCCGCCAAACGTGCGGCTGTACTGAGCGGTTCGCTTTTCGGGGATCTGTAATCTCAACTTT
>WRFD01000162.1 GCA_009778955.1 Desulfobulbus sp. | reverse complement strand
TGGTTATAGATCATCCCGGCGACATTGATTTTCCGGCCGAGGCGTTTGTTTCGCTTTGAGCGATGCAGCTTAAAGGTATAGGCGCGCATACCAAGACGGTAATGTTTTCAAAATCTTGGTAAAATTGTACGCAAAATTGTAGAAAATTACAACAATCTTAACGGAAAGCGCCTTATGTCCTCGCCCTGAACGGCGGGGTTTTACAGCGTGCGGGATAAAAGGATCGGCGTCAAGCTGCTTGATCTTTTTCCGGGAGCAAAACAAGCCTGCCGCCATTGATCTCGGGGAGCGGTGTTGGCGGATACGATGTTCGTTCGCCTGCGATGGAACCACAACAGAGCGCATTGATGGCGATCGAAATCCCGCCGCCCGCTTGACTACGGAGTAAGGGAGAAATCCTCGAACACGGCCTGGATGGGAATGGCAAAGCCGAGACCTTGGGCATCACGGTAATACATGGTGTTCACCCCGTGAACCCGGCCCATCTCGTCGATCAGGGGGCCGCCCGAATTGCCGGGATTGATGGCTGCGTCGGTCTGCAGCAGCAGTTCCCCAGTTTCCGCGCTCTGACGGTATCCGGAGAAGATGCCTGCGGTCACGGTGTAGCGGAAGCCCTTAGGATGGCCGATGGTGTAGACCTTGTCGCCTTCCTTGAGCATCGAGGCGGCGCCGGCCGCCTTGAGCGGTTGCTGCGTCCCGCCGTAGATGGTGAGGATGGCCAGATCCCGTTTGGGGCTGACCTGAATCGACTGCGGATTGTGCTCGCTGCCGTCGACGAGCAAGATTTTGATATCCATTTGGCGCTTGGGCTCGGTCATTGTGCTGAGTTGCTGCTCCGCCTTTGCCTGCTGAGGGAGCAACTTGGCCATTGTCCGCTCTTTTTCCTGGAGCACGAGGATCGCCTGGCGGCGCGCCGGGCCGTCCGGCACGCTTTTGATCCATTTGCGGATCTGCTCGATCTGTTCCTGCTCCAAGGTGATCATCTTGCGGTCGGTTTGCACCTTATGGCGCAGTTCGTCCAGATTGCCGCTGTCCTGTTCGATCACATGCCTGTTGGTGACAATGAGGTTGTTGCCGAGAAAAAAACCGGAACCTATGGCGCCCCACGGAGTCACGATCACGACCGTGCCCATCTTGGCCTGTTCAATGGCGCCGGTGGCGGCGACGTGCGCCTTTGCCTGGTCGACCTGCGGCCTGGATGGCGGCGGAGCAGTCTGCGTTTGCGGCTTGACCGGCTGAGTAGTCGCCGACTGCGTCGGCTGCTGCATCGGCAGGGGAGGAGCCGGTTGTCTGGGGTTGACGGCAAACCAGTAGGTGACGGCTGCCGTTGCCGCGACCAGGACCAGGACCGAGCCTATGCCTAGGAAAGGGGATGACTGTTTTGGCGCGGCTTCGGATGGTTCGGCGGGCGGAGCCTGGGCTTGCCGTTCTCGCTCGCGCGCTTGTTCGAATTTACGGAAGAGCAGGCCGCAGGCCTCGCACTCGACCTGGTTGGTCTGCTGATGAGCACACTTGGGACAGCTGATCGTTTCCATGTCAACACACTCGCTCTGTTGCGCGATGGGGCGGTCGAAAAGCCACCCTTTTTTAGCTGCAACCATGGATCGGCCCTGCATGCCGAAACCTTAATATGGCCGTCGTTCATGGTCCTGGTGCACGTTGGACCAGGGCAGGCTTCTAAAAGTCAGGGAAAGAATGGACGACTGAGGACATGAGCAAAGTATAGGGGAAAGAAAGAAGCTTGTCCAAGAAATGGAGAGAGTTTCGTGCGGAAGCGTTCGTCCCAGCTGGCCTGGCCTGGGCCAGGAGCGGGCGACTTGGGCAGTCCTGCGGCAATCAGTCCCGGTAGCGGCGGATGAGATCGCCGTAGGCGTCGATGCGTCGGTCGCGGAGATAGGGCCAGGTGCGGCGGACCTGCTCGCTCCGTTGCCGGTCGAGCTCGACCACCAGGACCTGCTCGCAATCGGCAGGGGCCATGGCCAGTATCTCTCCTTGGCAGCCGGCGGCAAAGCTGGCGCCCCAGAAGTGTGCGCCGCCGCTCATGCCGGCAGGATCGGCCTCGAAACCGACCCGGTTGACGCTGATCACCGGGACGCCGTTGGCAACGGCGTGGCCGCGCTGGATGGTCACCCAGGCCTCGCGCTGGCGGGCCTGCTCTTTGGCGTCGTCGTTGGGATCGTGGCCGATGGCCGTGGGATAGATCAGGAATTCAGCCCCGGCCATGGCCATCAGCCGGGCCGCCTCCGGATACCACTGGTCCCAGCAGATGAGGATGCCCAACCGACCGATGGAGGTAAGGATCGGGGTGAAGCCGAGGTCACCGGGGGTGAAATAGAATTTTTCGTAGTAGCCGGGGTCGTCGGGAATGTGCATCTTGCGGTAGCGTCCGGCGATGGAACCATCCGCTTCCAGGACCACGGCCGTATTGTGGTAGAGGCCCGCCGCCCGCCGCTCGAACAGCGAGGTCACGATCACCAGGCCCAGTTCGCGGGCCAGGGCGCCGAAGATGTCGGTGGCGGGGCCAGGGATCGGCTCAGCCAGGTCGAAGCAGGCGGTGTTCTCGGTTTGGCAGAAATACAGGCTGCAATGCAGTTCCTGGAGAACCGCCAGCCGGGCGCCCTGAGCGGCGGCCTCGCGGATGCCCTGGATGCTGTTGGCGATGTTTTCCTGGCGGTTGCCGGTGCAGCGCTGCTGGACCAGGCCGACGCGGAGCGTGTTCATGGCAGGACTCCTCGGGGGATTTGCATAGCGACACAGTGGAGCGATCCATGCTGGGCAATGAGGGGACGGCAGTCGATACCGATGATTTCCCGGTCAGGAAACGCCTTGGCGAGGGTGGCCAGGGCCGCCGCATCCTGGGCAACGCCGTAGGTCGGCGCCAGCACCGCGCCGTTGATGTTCAGAAAGTTGGCATAGGTGGCTGGCAAGCGATGGCCGTCGCGGTGGTGGCAGGCATCGGGCCAGGGCAGGGGAATCAGTTGGTAGGGTTCGCCTTTGCAGGTGCGGAAGTTTTTTAATTCGGCCTCCATGGCGGCCAGGGCGGCAAAGTGCTCGTCAACGGGATCGTCGCAGCGGACATAGGCGATGGTGGTCTCTGAGCAGAACCTGGCCAGGGTATCGATGTGGGCATCGGTATCGTCCCCGGCCAGGTAGCCGTTTTCCAGCCAAAGCAGGCGAGAGGCGCCCAGCAGGGATGTCAGGGCGCGTTCGATGCCCTGGCGGTCCAGGTGGGGATTGCGGTTGGGGCTGAGCAGGCAGGCGGCGGTGGTCAGGATGGTGCCCTTGCCATCGCTTTCGATGCTTCCTCCCTCCAAGATCAGGCCGGGGATGTGGTGCGCACACCGGCCGAAGGCCCCGAGTTGCGCCAAGTTGGCGGTGATCTGGTTGTCGAGGTCAGCGGCGAATTTCAGGCCCCAGGCGTTGAAGCCGAAGTCGAGCAGTACCGGCCCATGGGGCGTAAGCACCGTGATCGGCCCGAAATCGCGCGCCCAGGTGTCGTTGGTGGCCAGCGGGTACAAGGCGGTCCGGACCATATCGACGCCTGCGGCGCGCAACTGCTCCCGGACCGGATCAACCTCAGGGGCAACGATCACCAGCCGCTCGAACCGGCTGGTGGCTGCGGCGATCCGGGTAAAGACCGGAACGACTTCCCTCAGGTTGTCGCGCCAATCGCTGTCCGCATGCGGCCAGGCGAGCAGTACCCCGTCCTGCGGTTCCCATTCTGCGGGCAAACGTTTGTTCATGGTGGCGGTCGCGAAAAAGTTGCATCCAAAAGACGGCGAATCCTAGCCGATCCCATGCCGGTTGTAAACAGGCGCTCTTTTACCGTGGCTGCGGGGAAATTTCCAGACCGGTATTGAGAGATTGACGCCGCCATGGTTAATGGTTATTTTTACTTAAATTTTTTGTATAATTCAGAGCCGGTTACCTGAAAAAATGCGTGGTTGGCGCTCTCACGGAGTGGTATAAATGATGCGCTGGCCAAAGGAAGAGAGATGAAAGCGCACCTCCTTGAACTGCTCATTTGCCCCCGCTGCCTGCCTGCAGAAGAACCTCTGAGCGTCGACATCCTTGACGAACGAATGGGCGATATTGCAACCGGATCGCTGCGTTGTCCGCAATGCGGCGCCCTCTATCCGATCGTTGACGGGATTGCCCTGCTCGACCCGCAGACCACCGAGGAGCAGCGGGGCGCGAACAAGTATGAGACCGAGGAGGTGGTCTCCTCGTACCTGTGGAGCCATTTTGGCGACCTGATCGGCGACGAGCAGGCCTCGCAGGCCTATGCCATCTGGGCGGGGATGATGGCGCTGCAGCCCGGCGTGGCCTTGGATGCCGGCGGCGCAGTGGGCCGGTTTACTTTCGAGATGAGCGCGCGCTGTGATTTCGCCATCGGCATCGATACCTCGCAGGCGTTCATCCGGGCGGCGCGGCGGCTCGCTCGGGAGCGGTCGATGGTGGTGGCGCTCAAGGATGAGGGCATGCTCCATCGGGAGATGACCATCCGCCTGCTTGACACCTGGCGCAGCGGCCGGGTGGAATTCATGGTCGCCAATGCCCTGGCCCTGCCGTTCAGGCAAAAATCCATCTCCCTTTTTTCCTCGCTCAACCTGGTCGACAAGGTGCCGTCGCCCTTGCGCCATTTACGCGAAATGAACCGGGTTACCCGGAACGAAAGCGCCCAGTTTTTGCTCTCCGACCCTTTTTCCTGGTCTATCGAGGCGGCTCCGGTCGCGGAATGGCTGGGAGGCAAGACAGAAGGCCGCTTCGCCGGCAAGGGCCTGGCCAATGTGGCGGCGCTGCTGGCCGATGCCAACGGCGAGCTGATGCCTGCCTGGCGAGTTGGTGCGCCCGGCAGCCTTTGGTGGACTATCCGCACCCACAGCAATCATTACGAGCTGATCCGCAGTTGTTATGTCCATGCCGACCGATAGGAGGAAACGATGATCATCGATACTGTCTGCCGTTTCTGTTCTTCCTGCTGCCCCATCGAAGCCGAAGTGGAGGAGGGGCGCCTGCTCGGCGCCCGACGCAAGTCGTTCCTTGAGCCGGACAAGCGACTAACCTGCGCCAAACTGGCGGCCGCCCCGGAAATTGTCTACTCGCCCGCCCGTCTGACTAGGCCGCTGGTGAAAAAGGAGGATGGAACAGGTTTTCGCGAGACCGACTGGGATGAGGCTCTCAGCCGGGTAGTGGCCGCCTTTCGGCATCACCGCCAGACATCGGGGCCGCAGTCCGTGGCCTGGCTGCGAGGAATGGCCGCCGATTGGGGAGCGCCTTGGGACTATCCCAACCGGTTGATGCACGCCTTCGGCAGCCCCAACACCATCGGCAACGGCTCCGTCTGTTTCGTGGCCCGCGATTTTGCCCATACCTATACCTATGGCTCCATGGCCTTTCCCGAGGCGAAGAACGCTAAGTGCATCATCGTCTGGGGCAAGAACGACGGCAACACCGCCCTAGGCGCGGCCGAGGGCATTCACTGGGCCAAGGAACACGGCGCCATCCTGATCGTCATTGATCCGGTCCGGACCGCGCTGGCCCGCAAAGCCGACCTCTGGCTCCAGATTAAGCCGGGGCACGACGGCCTGCTGGCCATGGCCATGATCAACGAGATCATTCGCAATAACTGGCACGACGCCGAATTCATCGCCGAATACACCGTCGGCTTTGAGCGGCTCCGGGAGGTGGCGGCCCGCTATCCGGCCGATGAGGTGGCCAAAACCCTTTGGCTGACCGCGGATCAGATCAAAGATGTGGCCCGGCTCTACGCCACAATCAAACCAGCGGCCATCATCGACGGCAACGGTCTGGACATGCACCGCGAAGTGTTCGACACCACCCGCGCCGTGGCTATGCTGCGCGCCCTCACCGGCAACCTCGACCAGCCGGGGGGCGATGTGCTGCCCCAGCCAGTGCCGGTCCGCAACATC
>WRFD01000161.1 GCA_009778955.1 Desulfobulbus sp. | reverse complement strand
GTCGCTTACAAGGAAGTCTGAAGAAGAAATGGTCGAGGAAACTTTGAATAATATATTTAAAATAGAAAAATCTGGATCAGTGAATAGCCGCCAGTAAAACAACAATGGTAATAGGCACAATGGACAAACGCTGCTTGACTGTGCGCCAGCCTTGGGCCTCGCTGATAGCCGCCGGCGATAAAACCATCGAGATCAGGAGCAGGCCCACCCATTACCGGGGGCAGCTGATCATCACTGCCAGCGCCAATCCTTGGCCGGGAAAGCCTACCGGATGCATCATCTGCACTGTGGACCTGATCGAATGCCGGGCCATGGGGCCGGGCGATTTAGCCAAAGCGTGCTGTCAACCCTACGACGGCTGGCTGGATTGCTATGCCTGGGTGCTTGCCAACCCCGCGCCGCTACCGCCCGTGCCCATCAAGGGCCGCCTGGGCATCTGGCGACTGCCGCCAGTTTACTTTTTTTTGTTTTGATGTTTGCCGTGCTGCTTTTTTCTCTTGTCCTATAAGTTAACATATCCCTGTCCCCAAAAAACATCTGGCACGTGCGGGTATGAATCGGTTCTTATTGGAGCAGAGAACGGTGAATTCTGCACCTTAGCGGGAGAGGCCGGCCCGTTCGTCCAGCACCACCCAGGCCAGGCAGCGTTCCACGGTCACCCGGGCAAGCCAGCGGCAGAAGATCAGGGAATAGGTCGCGCCGGACAGATACATGCCCACCAGGAAGACCAGGTGCGAAAAACCGTAGGTCAAGGGACCGCCAATCACTACGATCCAAGGCGTCTGCCAATGCAAGGAGAGCACGCCCAAGGCGGCGACCGCCGGCCAGCCGAGGAGAAAACTCAGGCCGATGAGCGCAACGCCGAGCAAGATCCTGGCCGTCGGTTTATCGCGAAAGGCCGACAGATCGGCCCGTTCCGCGATTGCCGATCGAACAAAATCAATGGCTGCAAGCCAAAGGATGCATTTTTTACACAACTGTTTCATCTTGTTCTGGTCAGCCTCGGCCACAGGGAAGAGGAACAAGGGGTTGGACGCACCCAGGCGGTCCGGAAACCTACTATATCCCACCGAGGCCGGTGAAGCAAGGCGGGAACAGAGAGCAGAACGCTATGAGCCAAGGTCTCGGATGGGAGTTTTTCGACGCCATCTACTGCATTACCCTAGACAGCCGGCCCGATAGAAAGGAGGCGGCGAGGACGCAGTTTGCCCTGGCAGGCCTTGCGGGACGGGTGGAGTTTCTCGTCGTGACCAGGGACGAGGAAAATCCGGAACGGGGCATTTACGGATCGCACCAGCGCTGTCTCTCCCTGAGCTTGGCGGCAGGCGCCCGGCATATCCTGATCTTCGAGGATGATGTCTTTTTCCGTGGCTGCAACCATGAGCGGCTGATGGCGGCCGGTCGTTTCCTCCGGGAGACCACCACCTGGGACGCCTTTTTCCTCGGATGCCTCACCAGCGGCAGCCGACCAACTGGCCTGGATGGCGTCGTCAGAGTGCGGTATCGCTGCTTATGCCACGCCTATGCCCTCAACCGCCCCTTTGCCGAACGCCTGGCGCAAGAACCGTGGCAAGGCATCCCCATAGACGGGCTCATCCGGGCGATGGGGAGGGATTTTTTCGCCCTTCGTCCGATGTGCGCCTTCCAGGGGCTGATCAGCAGCGACAACAAAACCGTGTGGCTCGACTGGCTGCGCACCCTGTTCGGCGGCCTGCCGATGATCCAACGGGGCAATGAACTCTACCACAATAATAAAAAAATCTTCATCCTCCTGCACCTTGCCGCTGCCGTGGCCATCGGCCTTTTTCTGTTTGCCCGCTTATGAAACACACCTCGATCAACTTTCCCCTTCTCCTCATCGTGAGCGGAGCTATCGCCTTGCTCGGCTATTGGGGTTTTACCCGGCTGCATATCGATACCGACATCGTCAAGACTCTGCCCACCCAGGAGCGGGTCATCACCGATGCGCTGGAGATCTTCCGCAACCATCCCATCTTCGATCAGGTGGCGGTGGATGTGAGCATCGACCGCAAGGATCCGGACCTCTTGGTGGCGTGCGGCAAGCGCCTTGCGGAGATCATGCGGGTCAGCGGCCTCTTCGCCGAAGTGGGGGCAAACGATGTCGGCGCCCTGGTGCCGGAATTGGCCCTCCGCGTAGCAGGAACCCTGCCCTTGCTGTTTTCCCATGAGGAACTCGAAACCATTGCGCCTCGGCTAGCAGAAGAGGCAATCCGGCAACGGCTGCAAAGCGTGGTGGAAGGCTTGTCCGGCCTGGAGGGCATTGGCCAGGCGGCCTTTTTCAGCCTCGATCCTCTGGGCTTCAAGGATCAGATTCTTGCCAAACTCATCCATCTGGCCCCATCGCAGCAGGTCACCTTCTACAAGGGGCACCTCCTTTCCCAAGATGGCCGGCATCTACTGGTCACCGCTCGTCCCACTACCGCTGGAACAGATGGCGAGACGGCCCGGAAATTGGCCGCTTTTTTTAGCGAGGCGGGCCAGACGCTCTCCACGGATTTTGCCCCGGCAGGCATCCGGGTGACCCTCACCCCGGCCGGGGCCTTTCGGGCCGCCCTGGACAACGAAACCATCATCGATCACGACGTGCAACTGGCCTTAGGCGTTTCCGTAGCTGCCATCGCCCTGTTGCTGCTGCTCGCTTTTCCCCGGCCCTTGGTCGGTTTGCTCTGCCTCTTTCCGGTTCTCGCGGGATCAGCGATAGCCTTGTTCATCTATTCCCTGTTTAACGCCTCCATCTCGGTGATGGTGCTTGGCTTCGCCGGGGCGCTTATTTCGATCTTAAACGACCACAGCATCACCTATCTGCTGTTTCTCGACCGGCCCCATGCCACCCGGGGCGGGCAGGTGGCGAAAGAGGTCCGGTCCATCGGCCAAAACATGGCGGTGCTGACGGCCATCGGCGCCTTTTTGGTCATCAGCCTGAGTGATTTTCCGATCTATCGGGAGTTGGGTCAGTTCACGGCTTTGGGTCTCACTTGCACCTACCTGTGCATCCATTTGATTTTGCCTCGAATTTTCAAGACCATGCCGGCGAGCAGCAACCGTGCCCTGCCTTTGCAGAAGGTCGCCGACCGCCTCTTCCGCACCGGCAAGACAGGTGCGGCGGCAGCCCTGGCCCTGGCCGTGGCGCTGCTCTTTTTTGCCAAGCCTGAATTCCGCATCAGCCTTAGCGAGATGAGCACGGTCAGCAAAAAGACTCAGGCCGACGATCGGATGTTCACCGAAGTCTGGGGCAATATCGGGGCCAAGGTGTACCTGATGACCACCGCCGCCTCGATGGCGGACTTGCAGGCGACAAACGATCGATTGCTGGCCCGAATCGAACAGGACATGCGGGCAGGTCGGGTGCAATCGGTCTTTGTGCCCTCCATGCTTTTGCCCGGCGCTGAACGGAGCCGAGATAACCTGGCGGCCTGGCAAGCCTTCTGGACCACGGAACGGGTGAGCCAGGTGAAAACCACCCTCATCCGAGAAGGCGCCGCCCTTGGTTTGACCGCCGAGGCTTTTGTCCCCTTTTTCGCCCAACTCGATTCCCCGGACCTCATTGAACCACCAGTTTTTGACAGCCGGTATAACCAACTGCTGGGAATCACCACCGGGAAAGAAGGACGGCTGATCCAATTCACTCCTCTCTCTGCTGGCAAGAAGTACAATGCCGCCGCCTTTTTCGAAACCTACGGCCAGGACGGCAAGATCTTCGATGCCAACTATTTCTCCGACCGCCTGGGGGCCATCCTATTTTCCACCTTTGTCAACCTGCTGGTAGCCATCGCGGTCATGGTCAGCGTCCTGGTCTTTCTCCAGTTTCTGAACTGGCGGCTCACGCTGATCACCGTAACTCCCCTGGTCTTTGCCTTTATCTGCACACTTGGCACCTTGAAGCTCATCGGCCACCCCCTGGATATTCCGGCCCTGATGCTCTCGGTAGTTATCCTTGGCATCGGCGCCGATTTTGCCATCCTCACCGTCCGCGGCTGCCAATGGTACGGCACTGTCGATCATCCCGGCCATCTGCTGGTGCGTAGCGCGGTGTTCATGGCCGCAGCCTCGAACTTCATCGGTTTCGGCGTGCTCTGCTTCGCCCAGCACGCCTCCTTGAAAAGCATCGGCATCTCCTCGCTGCTGGGCATCGGCTACGCCCTGCTCGGTGCCTTCCTGCTGCTGCCCCCGCTCCTGCGCGCCTTTTTTCGCGAAGGAGACTCTCCGCTTGCGCCGACCGCACCCTTTGAGCAGCGGATTCTGCACCGTTATCGGCTGCTTGAGCCTTACTCCCGCATGTTTGCCCGGTTCAAACTCAAATTCGACCCACTCTTTGCCGAGCTGCCCCAATGGCTGGATGGGTCCAAGGAGATCCGGACCATTGTCGATATCGGCTGCGGCTACGGCGTACCGGCCTGCTGGTGTCTGGAGCGGTTCCCGGCATCCAAAGTCATCGGCTTGGACCCTGCCCCTGATCGTGTCCGGGTAGCCACCCGCGCAACCGGCACCCGGGGCACAATCCTGGTGGGGGCAGCGCCGGACCTGCCCGATCTCGCCGACCCGGCCGATCTGATCCTGCTGCTGGACATGTCGCATTTTCTCGATGACCGCCAGTTGATCGCCACTTGCACGCGCTGCCAGGGACTGCTGGCCCCTGGCGGTCTCTTACTGCTTCGCTTCGTGACCCGGCCGGAAGGTTCCCGCTCGGCAACATGGCATTTTGAGGATTGGCGAGCCCGGCGCTGCGGCCAAAAAACGTGGTATCGACGGCCTGAAGTTCTCCAGCGGATGCTGACCGAAGCCGGCTTGGTCGAACTCCATCTGGACGCCGCGATCAACAGGGAACTCTTTTGGCTGAGCGGGCGGCGACCGGGAGCGCCGGCAACATGAGGCGATGGAGCGGGCGGCAGGGTTTCAGTCTGGCGGAAAAGGTAGGGCTGGCCGCGCTGCTTACCGCGATCCCGCTGGGGCTGAGCGCCACTCCCCAGAGCGCCGTAGCCCCTTTGGCGCTCTTTCTACTCGCCTGCCTGGCCGCGCCGTTTCTGCCCCGCTGGTCTTTTTTTCTGCCCTTGATCTGCAGAGGCACGCCCGGCAGCACCGGCATCGCCCTCACCTTCGACGACGGCCCCTTCCCTGCCTCCACCCCAATCCTTTTAGAGTTGTTGGCCCGTTATCGGCTACCGGCAACCTTTTTTGTGGTGGGCGAGCAGGCCGCTGCCCATCCGGAGTTGATCGCCGCCATCCTGACCCAAGGCCATACCATCGGCAACCATTCCTTTCGCCACGATTTTCTGCTCATGCTGCGGGACTGCGGCGCCTTGGAAGCGGATATCCGGCACACCCAGAATGTGCTCGCCCGCATGGACATCCGGCCGCTGCTGTTCCGACCGCCGATCGGCATCACCAGCCCCCGGCTCCAACCGGCCATCGCCTCCCTGAACTTGCAGGCCATGACCTTCAGTTGCCGGATCTTTGATCGCGGCAACCGCTGCATCCGCAATCTCGCGGCCAGGGTGCTGAGGCAACTGCAAACCGGCGACATCCTGCTCCTTCACGACAACCCGCCCACCAGCGAGGAGCACACGCGCACCTGGCATCAAGAACTCCATCGCCTCTTTGACCACTTGGCACGAGAAAAACGGGTCGTGCCGCTCGCCGAACTTATCGGCCAGCCGGTCATGGTTTTAGGGGTGCAAAACGGAAATCTCGGGGAGCAGTAACAGTTGATGATCGTTCCCACACTCAAGCGTTGGCAGCGGTCATTTTTTTTGATGAGACCTGAGCGGGCGGGAAGTCGTTGCCGCCCTGCCGGCGGGGGGGGCTCCCCAACCGGGAAAAAGGGGCAAACTGTTCGAGCGCAGCGAGTTTTTGCCCCTCCGGTCAGTACTGTCCGGTTAAGGACTTGCATGTATGATATTGTCGGGTATAGGCAGTCCTTGCATGGCAGATTCAATGCACCCCATTCTGGATTCATTGAGGATTTGGTCGCGCAATTGGCGGACCCGGTG
>WRFD01000160.1 GCA_009778955.1 Desulfobulbus sp. | reverse complement strand
GAGATGGCGAAGGAAAAATTTACGCGGACGAAGCCGCATGTCAATGTCGGAACAATCGGTCATATAGACCATGGTAAAACAACGCTGACCGCGGCGATCACCCGGGTTTTGTCAACAAAGGGCATGGCCAAGTTTACTGATTTCAGTGAGATCGACAAGGCGCCTGAGGAGAAGGAGCGCGGCATTACGATTGCAACGGCCCATGTTGAGTACGAGACGAGCATCCGGCACTACGCCCATGTGGACTGTCCTGGTCATGCGGACTACATCAAGAACATGATCACCGGCGCTGCGCAGATGGACGGCGCCATTTTGGTGGTGGCCGCCACGGACGGACCCATGCCGCAGACCCGCGAGCACATTCTCCTGGCTCGCCAGGTTGGCGTGCCAGCCATGGTTGTGTTTTTAAACAAGTGCGACATGGTTGACGACCCCGAGCTGATCGAGTTGGTGGAGATGGAGCTTCGGGAATTGCTCGACAAGTATGATTTTCCTGGCGACGATATTCCGATTATCCAGGGTTCAGCGCTGAATGCGCTGGAGTTTCCTGATGACGAAGGCAAGGCCAAGTGCATTTGGGATTTGATGGAAGCGGTTGACAACTATATTCCCCAGCCTGAGCGTGCGATCGACAAGCCGTTTTTGATGCCGGTTGAGGATGTGTTCTCCATTTCTGGTCGTGGGACGGTTGCGACTGGCCGTATTGAGCGCGGCGTTGTTCATGTGGGCGACGAGGTTGAGATCGTGGGAATTCGTCCGACCGCGAAGACCACCTGCACGGGCGTAGAGATGTTCCGCAAGCTGCTTGACGAAGGTCAGGCTGGCGACAACATCGGCGCCTTGCTTCGGGGCGTCAAGCGTGAGGAGGTTGTCCGTGGTCAGGTGTTGGCGAAGCCCGGCTCGATCAAGCCTCACAAGAAATTTAAGGCGGAGGCGTATATTCTGACCAAGGAAGAGGGTGGTCGTCACACGCCTTTTTTCAATGGTTACCGTCCGCAGTTTTATTTTCGGACCACCGACGTTACGGGCGTGGTGACCTTGGAAGAGGGTGTTGAGATGGTTATGCCTGGCGACAACATCCATATCATGGGCGAGTTGATCACCCCGATTGCGATGGAAGCGGGTCTTCGTTTCGCGATCCGCGAGGGTGGCCGCACCGTTGGCGCTGGCGTTATCAGCGATATTATCGAATAGTTCATTTTCCCGTTTTGGGTGGTGAAATTGAGTGATGTGAAGCAGCCGGGCTTGTCCCGGCTGCTTCACTCTGTCAGAGGTATATTATGAGAGACACCATTACGCTGGCCTGCCAGACCTGTAAGCAGCGGAATTATACGACAACGAAAAATAAAAAGACCGTCCCGCATAAATTGGAGCTTAAGAAATATTGCCCATTTTGTAAGGCTCATGCTCCTCATAAAGAGACAAAATAAACAGGCCAGTAGCTCGAACGGTAGAGCACCGGACTCCAAATCCGGGGGTTGGGGGTTCGAATCCCTCCTGGCCTGCCAGGCTTTTTGAAGAAGCCAGGGTCTGTGTTTTTACCTGTCTGCAGAACTAAACAAAAAACTGTTTGCTTTGGACGCACCTAGACAAAATGGACGCCAAGAAAAGGATGGCGGAACCTGAAAAGAAAAATTACTTATCCCCTTCCGGTATTCGTTTGTTTTTGCTGGAAGTACGTAACGAGTTTCGCAAGATTGTGTGGCCGGCCAAAAAAACGACCGCCGGTCTGACGGGCTTTGTTGTCTTGTTGGTCATCTTGATTTCTTTATATCTTGGTTCTGTGGATTTTCTGTTAGGTAAATTGGTTTCCTCAGTCCTTCGTTGATTGATGTGCCGGATAGGAATTTATGGCAAAAAACTGGTACATAGTGCACACGCATACAGGGTTTGAAAACAAGGTCAAAGCAACCTTGGAAGAGCGTGTCAAAATGGCAGGGCTGGAGGAAAGCTTCGGCGAGATACTTGTTCCCACCGAACAGGTTGTCGAGATGGTCAAAGGGACGAGGAAAACCTCGGAGCGCAAATTTTTCCCCGGCTACATCCTGGTCCACATGGAGATGAACGAACATACCTGGCACATTGTCCAGGAGACCCCAAGAATTACGGGGTTTGTCGGCATCAATATGAGCCAGGCTGGTTTAGATAAAGATATTTATAAGAAAATTCCTTCGCTTTCAGATAGAGAAGCAAATAAAATTCTTGGCCGTATTGCGGATGGGGCGAACAAGCCCAAGCCAAAGGTTGTTTTTGGCGAGGGAGATGCGGTGCGGGTCATTGACGGCCCCTTTGCCAATTTTCAAGGCGTTGTTGAAGAAGTTTTTCCGGAGAAAGGTCGAGTCAAGGTTATGGTGTCCATTTTTGGCCGCTCCACACCGGTTGAACTAGAATATATCCAAGTAAGTAAAAGTTAACCTCTCGATTTCTTCGGAGAAGTTTGTGTCATGGCAAAAAAAATTCAGGCCTATGTAAAATTGCAGATCCCGGCAGGAAAAGCTAATCCATCTCCGCCTGTTGGTCCAGCTCTTGGTCAACACGGCGTTAATATTATGGATTTTTGCAAAGCCTTTAACGCCCAAACTCAGTCTGTCGGCGACACCATCATTCCTGTTGTGATTACGGTTTATTCTGACCGTTCCTATAGTTTTATCACCAAAACGCCTCCTGCTTCTGTTTTGTTGAAAAAGGCGGCTGGGCTCGAACGAGGTTCCAGCAATCCCAAGAAGGACCGTGTTGCTGAATTGGATCAAGCCAAAATTAGAGAGATTGCTGAAATCAAAATGCCTGATTTGAATGCATACGATCTTGAACATGCCATTCGAATCATTGAGGGCACTGCTCGAAGCTGCGGCATTACTGTTATTAAGTAAGGCTTTTTATTCGTCATACCTGTGCACGGCCACACTGCACCAGGGAGAATACCCAGAGGTTATTATGCCAAAACGTGGAAAGAAGTATAAAAATGCTGTTTCGGTTGTTGATCGTCAAAAAATAACTGATCTGAACGAAGCCTTGGAAAATGTTCTCAAGGCCAAGTTTGCTCAGTTTGACGAATCGGTTGATATTGCGGTGCGACTTGGCGTTGATCCTCGTCATGCCGACCAGATGGTGCGCTCAAGTGTCGTTTTGCCTAACGGAACAGGGAAGACCGCGAGGGTTCTGGTCTTTGCCAAGGGCGAAAAGGAGAAAGAGGCGCTCAACGCAGGCGCCGACTATGCCGGGGCTGAGGAGTTCATCGAAAAAATCAAAGGCGGCTGGCTTGAGTTTGATAAGACCATTGCCACTCCCGACATGATGGGTGAAGTCGGAAAAATCGGTCGTATTCTGGGACCGCGCAACCTCATGCCGAACGCTAAGCTGGGAACGGTGACCTTTGATGTGGAGCGTGTGGTTAACGAAATCAAGAAAGGCAAGGTCGATTTCCGGGTTGACAAGGCGGGTGTCGTTCATGCCGTCATGGGCAAGTGTTCCTTTGGGGTCGAGAAGCTCATCGAGAATATTGTGGTTTTTGTTGATAAACTGATCCAACTGAAGCCTTCAACCAGCAAGGGCATCTATCTGCGCGCCATTTCTGTTTCCAGCACCATGGGACCCGGATTTAAGGTGGATCCCCTGCAGATGCGTTCGCTGGTCAAATCTGCATAGTTAGCTGTTTTATTGTTGATACCGCAAGCTGGCGCTTGTTCGCAATTAACCAAGGGAAGGTCAAAGACCGCAGGCACGGATGTTTAATGGCGCCTCTGTTGACAGGCGTCACCTGCCGAGACCAAACCGGCGTGCCCGATACGCCGGAATGTAGTCTTCATTCCTCTTTCTGCTCTTTTTGGCAGTCCCGTATACCCTTATAAGGAGGCAACAACGTTGAATCGCGATCAGAAGACCGAGATTGTCAATGCGCTCAACGAGACCTTTTCCAAGGCTAAGTTTGCGGTAGTCGCTGATTACTGTGGACTTAAGGTGACGGAACTGGAAAAGCTTCGCAGGAATCTTCGGCAAAGTGATGGACAAATTCAGGTGGCAAAGAACACCTTGCTCCGTCTTGCTGTCAAAGGAACACCCTATGAAGGTTTGGGTGATTCTTTCAGCGGCACGACCGCAGTGGCCGTCGGCTTCAAGGAGCCTGTCGGTCCTGCCAAGGTGCTGACGAGCTTTGCCTCTGAGTTCAATGCATTCACCATTCGTAGCGCCGTTCTTGACGGCAAGCGGCTCAGCGCCGATGATGTGCTGGCCCTGTCAAAATTGCCGAGCAGGGAAGAATTGCTGGGCAAACTGTTGGGGACAATGGCTGCCGTGCCGACCGGTTTTGTCAGGGTTCTTAGCGCTGTGCCGCAAAAGTTGCTGTATGCATTAACTGCGGTAAAAGAGCAAAAGGAAAACTAGAACAAAAACGTTTTCGAGTGATGACATCGCTCGGAATACATAGGGTTTGTTTATCTTATCAGGAGGAATGAAAATGGCTGTTACAAAGCAGGACGTTATCGATTTTATTGCTAATATGACTGTTCTCGAACTCTCGGAGCTGATCAAAGAGTTGGAGGAGAAATTCGGCGTTTCTGCAGCCGCTCCGGTTGCTGTTGCAGCCGTTGCTGGCCCTGCTGAAGCCGCAGTTGCCGAGGAACAAACCGAATTTGACGTCATTTTGACCGGTTCCGGCGATCAGAAGATCAAAGTCATTAAGGAAGTGCGCGCCATTACTTCCTTGGGCTTGAAGGAAGCTAAAGACTTGGTGGAAGGTGTTCCCGCCCCGGTCAAAGAGGGCGTAAGTAAAGATGAAGCCGCTGCCATCAAGGCTCAGATCGAAGGCGCCGGCGGTACTGTAGAGATAAAATAATTTTTTCTTTTTGCTGTCGGGACTGTTCCCGAAGGCATCTGTCAATCAGGTAACGCTATGGAGCTTCAAGCTCCGTAGCGTTCCTGTGTTTGTAGCTTTTTTCCTTTTTGATTCAGATCTATTTTTTATTTTCTGACGAAATTTCATTGAGATAATTAAAGCGCTATCTGCGTTGCGCGGAAGTTTCGAGGGGACTATGAGACGAGTACGGAAAAGTTTTGCCAAAACAAGCCAGATTATAGAGCCACCCCACTTGATCGCTATGCAGCGGGAGTCGTACGAGCATTTTCTGCAGCGAGATATCGCGCCCGAACTACGCAGAGACCAAGGTCTGCAATCCATATTCCAAAGTGTTTTTCCGATAACCGATTTCAACGGGTTGTGCTCGCTTGAATTTGTTCGTTATTCATTCGGCGAGCCCAAGTATACGGTCGCCGAGTGTATTGAACGGGGCATGACCTATGAGGCGCCGCTCAAGATCACTGTTCGCTTGATCACCTTTGACGTCGACGAGACGACCGGGGTGCAATCTGTCCGTGATATCAAGGAACAGGAGGTTTTTCTAGGCGCCCTGCCCTTGATGACGCAAGATGGAGTGTTTGTGGTCAATGGCACTGAGCGGGTGATCGTCAATCAGCTGCAGCGTTCTCCAGGTTTGTTCTACACCCACGACCACGGCAAGTCGCATGCCTCCGGCAAGCGATTGTATTCTGCCCGCATTATTCCCGTTCGTGGTTCCTGGCTTGATTTTGAGTTTGATATCAAAGACATCCTCTACGTACGCATTGATCGCCGGCGCAAATTGCCGGTGAGCGTTCTGTTGAAAGCCTTGGGGTACAACGAAGCAGAATTGCTCAATGAATTTTATCACTCCGACACCATTCATCGCGACGGCGGGGAGTACTCCACTGCCTTCAATGCCATCACTTTTGCCAATCAGCGCCTGAATACCGACATCGTCAGCCCGGCCGATGGTTCCGTCATTGCCAAGAAAGGCAAGAAGGTGACCAAGACTTTGGCAAAGAAGATCGAGAGCTTGGGCGTCTCGATGTTGAAAATTGAGGTCGAAGAGATTTATGGCCGCTTTTTTGCGCATGACATTGTCAACGAACAAAACGGCGCAGTCCTTGTAAAATGCAATGACACGGTCACTCCCGCCGTCCTGCAGACCTTGAGCGATG
>WRFD01000159.1 GCA_009778955.1 Desulfobulbus sp. | reverse complement strand
CCGGAAGCGCAGTCGATGCCGAACAGGGCCACGATGTCGCCGGAACCGGCGCCCTCGATCTCTTCCATCTCGTTGGCGTGCATCCGGACCAGGCGCCCGACCTTGGCTTTTTTGCCGGTACGACTGTTGATGATGGTATCGCCTTTCTGGATCATCCCCTGGTAGGTGCGGATATAGGTCAGTTGGCCGTAGCGGCCGTCCTCCAGCTTGAAGGCCAGGGCGACCAGCGGGTCGGCGGGGTCGTTGCTGACCACCATCTCGCTTTCGTTCTGGTTGAGGTCCAGGGCCGTATTCTCGATGTCGGTCGGGCACGGCAGGTAGGCGTTGACCGCGTCGAGCAGCAGCTGCACCCCTTTGTTCTTGTAGGCGGAGCCGATTATGACCGGGGTCAGTTCCAGGCTCAGGGTACCCTTCCGGATGGCATCGTGGATCATGGCTTCCGGAATCTCGCCCTCTTCCAGCATGACTTCCATCAGTTCGTCGGAAAACATCGAAACCGCATCCAGCAGCTCTTCCCGCTTGGCTTCGGCTTCTTCCTTCAATTCCTGTGGAATCTCGGCGTACCGGATCTGGTCGCCCTGGTCGCCGTCGAAATAAATCGCTTGCATGCCGATCAGATCGATCATGCCCTGCAAGTCACTTTCCAGACCGATGGGGAGTTGGAGCATGACCGCGTTGAGGTCGAGCTTGTCGCGCAACTGCTGGGTCACCCGGAAGGGATTGGCGCCGGTGCGGTCGCATTTGTTGACGAAGGCGATGCGGGGGACCTTGTAGCGGGTCATCTGCCGATTGACCGTGATCGACTGCGATTGGACGCCGCCCACCGAACAGAGGATCAGCACCGCGCCGTCCAGCACGCGCAGGGCGCGCTCGACCTCAATGGTGAAGTCGACGTGTCCGGGGGTGTCGATGATGTTGATATCGCAACCCTTCCAGGTGCAGTAGGTGGCGGCCGACTGGATGGTGATGCCGCGTTCCTTTTCCAGGTCCATGGAATCCATGGTCGCGCCTATCCCGTCTTTGCCGCGAACTTCGTGGACGGTATGGATTCGTTGGGTGTAGAACAGAATACGCTCCGTCAGCGTGGTCTTGCCCGAATCGATATGGGCGCTGATGCCGATATTCCGCACTTTGGTCAAATCTTTTTTCATGACGCGTTCCTCGATACCGCTTGCTGGTCGCCTGCCCCGCGCTACGGGGCCTTCCTTTCAATTTGTGAATAAAAAAAGGAGTTACAGCAGATTCTGCAACTCCATGCGCAATGTTGTGAACTGACACCGGGTGGAAAGGGATTTTCTTGCTCGAAAAAAAGCTTATCCATGCCCTTTTCGGGGCGTCAAGGGAACGGAAAGCTTAACTGTGCCATTTAGAAAATCTTATATTTATAATGCGGCAATGTTGTTGGGTCAAGTGTTTTTTGACCGGGGAGAAGAACCAGAGATAAAACGAGAAACGTGAAAAAATAAGAGCGGGGTCAGGTCCTGTTCCGCATTTGGCTAAATCCCGTTCGGAGGAGCGAATCCCGACTGATCATTCCTTGGAAACGGCCGTTATCGTCCACCACTGGCAGGCGCTTGAGCCGCTGTTCGATCATCAACTGGATCGCCTCCTCGATCGCCGTGGTTTTCCGTACCGTGGGGACATCGGTCCGCATGATATCACCGGCCGTGGTGTTGGCCAGCCGATGTGCCAGATCCTGGCCGAATGGCCGGGCGAGGCGCGAAAACAGGGCGTGCAAGCCTTCCGGGTCCGGCTTGAAGTAGCCAAGCAGGTCACTGTCGGCGATCATGCCGATTAGTCTGCCGTCGGCATCGACCACCGCCACCCGCTGCAGATCGTTGTTGTTGATGACCGGGATAAGTTGGTCGATGGGGGTGTCGGCGGGCACGGCCAGGGTGTCGCGCCGGAGAATGTCGTCCACGGTCCGCGGATTGCGCACCGCGATGTTCTGGGCGCGGAAGGCGTTCCAATCGGGAGCTTCGCGCATTACGGTCCTGAAGATGTCCAGGCGGGACAGTATACCGACCAGGCGGCCGGATTTGTCCACCACCGGCAGCCGTTTCAGTTGCCGGGCGAGCATGAGCTCGACGGCCTCGGCCAGCGGTCGGTCGTTGCTGATGGTCACGGCCGGGGCTGTCATGATTTCCCCGACCCTGCGCCGGGCCATGGCGGCCATGGCGGCATCGATGCTTGTCTGGGCGGACTCCGCCAGCAGCCCCAGCCGCAAGGGCAGCCCACCCAGACGGATCAAGTCGCCTTGGGTCACTATCCCCACAGGACAGTCTTTTCCGTCCACCACCGGCAGGCCGGTGAAGACCGAGGAGAGCAGCAGGCGGACGGCTTCGCAGGCGGGACTTTCGGCGGTGACGCTGGCCGGGGAGGCGGTCATCACGTCCCGCACTGCGAGCTGGCGGGGGAAAAAGGCGGTCGTGGCCTTGTGGTTGATCACCTTGAGATCGCGGACGGCAATGATACCGTTGCCGACCAAGGGGTCCAGTCCGGCCAGCACCTGGTTGGCGGCGGCCGCCGGCAGCACGATGGAGATGCGGATCGGCAGGTTGAATGAGAGCAGCTCCAGCCTGCTGGTGGCGACCTCTCCGCTTTCATCGCAACCGGCGATGCCCCGGGTGACCATGCAGCGGGCGGCGATTTTCAGGCCGCGAATGTACTGGATAACCGCATCGGCGACCGGCCGGCCCTGGTGGCGGGCCTCCTCGTTGGTGAAAATCTCGATCGTTTTGTAGTCAAGCATCTCGGCGTCGCTAGCGCAGCCCGCCCAGGCGCATGCCCAGATAGGTGAGCGTCAAGCCTCCCAGGTTGTTGAGCAGAATATTGACCAAGGCCTGCTGGGCCAGGCCGATCCTGCCGGCATTGACGGTTTCCATGGTAAAGGAGGAAAAGGTGGTCAAGGCGCCCAGGTAGCCAGTGATCAGAAACAACCGCACATCGGGGGTGAGCAGGCGGGAACGATCCGCCAGGGCGAAGAGCAGGCCGATGGCAAAGCAGCCCGCCAGGTTGACCACCAGGGTGCCGTATGGGAACGAGGTTCCCCAAAGCCGGGCGGTGAGCAAACCGATACCGTAGCGGCTGGCCGCTCCCAGGCTACCGCCTGCCATGACGATCAGCCATTTGTATCCGGTTACCATGCGTACTGAAGGATTTGACTGATATGAATTTTGACGCGTTGGGCGGTATCGAGAAGGGCCTTTGCCTCGATAGGCCTCAATGTTTCCAGCACGTCCACCGCACCGGCACTGGCAATGGGACGGTCAGCGAGAAAAGGCAAAATGAAATTGTCGAGCCGGTAGCGAACATGCTTTGCCGTATCGGCGGCTTTGTTTGCCCGCCAGACTTCAAGCCATTCTTCAGCCACGCGGCCAAAGGTGTTTTCCCGTTGCTGCACCTCAGCAGCCCTTTCTTCCTTCCGCGCCTCACTTGGATCGATACCATTTGCCAGCAGCTTGCGGGCTTCGTCGCGCCTTTCTCTGGCCTGCTTGAGCGGGATTTCCGGATACTTGCCCAGGCCGAGCAACTTTTCCTTCTTTCCGAAACGGTATTTCAGCCGCCACAGCTTTCCGCCTGCCCGTGTGACGAGCAGGAAGAGGCCCTTGTCGTCGGATAGCTTGTAGTCCTTCTCTTTCGGTTTGGCGTTTTTTATAGCGGTCTCGGTCAGCATGACAGGCTCCGGGGGTATTTTGGGGTACGGGAAATTCCCCCAAGCGAGAATGCTCCCAAAATATACCCCCGAGAAATGCCGGATGTCAACGGATGGAAGTGGACCATAAAGGACAGAAAGGTAAAGAAAAACCCCGAAAAACCATGTGGTTTAACGGGGTTAGTGAACTACAGCGGACTGCGCTGGACTATCAAATGGTGCGAGACCAGGATTTGAACCAGGGACACACGGATTTTCAGTCCGTTCAAGGTGTCGTATTTTTGTATTTATTTCTTTGTGTTACTATTGGTGTTGCCCACTCCCATATGGACAGCGCTACTGGCGATCAGCGCGCTGAATTTCTTGCTTTGCCCCACCAGGTATTCGGCCGCATAATTTTGATAAATCCGCGTGGTGGCTGCGGATGAGTGCCCCAATATGTCTTGGAGGGCCGTCTGGCTGACGCCAGCGATGGTGGCATTGGTGCCGAAGCTGTGGCGCAGCAGGTGCTGGTGGACATGTTTGTTTATCCCCGCCTTTTTTGCAGCCTGGTCGAGTTCCTTTTTCAGGCTGTGGTAAGGCTTTCCCGTTTTAGGATTGGCGCTCAGAAAATCAGCCGGGCTCAACTCTCTTCTCGTCGCCAGTTCAATCCCCAACCTCTCGGTGGTGATCGGCACGATCCGCTCCTTGCTCCCCTTCCCCTTGACTATAATCAAGCCCCGCTCGTATTCAACATCGCATCTCCGCAGATTCAGCGCCTCGCTGGCCCGCAGTCCGGCATCGGCCATCAGTAGGAACGATAGCCGGTGACGTGGAATGATTTGAGCCAGCAGCGCATCGATCTGCTCGACGGTCAGCGGCCTTGCCTTTGGGGCGCGGGTGAGCTTGGATGGGAAGCGTGGAATCTTGAACGGCAGCGGGTCGCACAAGTCTACCTCCACGGCCCAATTGAGCATTCCCGAGAAGTAGTGCAACTCCTTGGCAACGGTGCGCGGCTTGACCGGATTCATTCCCTCTCGCCCATTCTTTTCCATGGAAAGCCGCCGTTCCTGATACTGCTCAATCAGCTTGCGGTTCAACATCTTCGGTTGAAGGCCTCCGAAAAATCCGGACAGGTGATTGCGCCAGCACGATCTCAGATCCTTGACCGTCAATGGCGACATGACCATCTGACAATGGCGTTCGTATTCCGGCCAGATAGCCTTGATGGTCGGCGCTTTCGGCAGGGCGGCGGCCTGCTCGCTTGGCTGTCGCATCAAGGCGCGATAGTACGCCTCAGCCTCCGCTCGCGTTCCCTTGAAATCCTCCCGTATCCGCCGCCCCTGATACCCATCTGGCCGGCAGTCTATATGATGCAAGAGAGGGTTTGTTGGGTTGGATTTAATGCCCATCTGTATCCAGGTGATGGGTGTTCATCTTCTGGCAGACCCACATGGCGCTGGCGGTCAGGGCGACTTTACCATCGCCGTTGAAATTCCTCTGGTTTCTGGCCCAGGGCGGCGGCCAGTTTTTCTGCCGTGGCCCGGCCGATCTCGCGCCGTCCGCGCTCCATGGCGGAAATATTCTGCCTGTTCGATCCGATCTTCTCACCCAGCGCGGCCTGCGAAAGTCCGGCGTTCTCACGGCGAATGCGCAACACATCGCCCGGCGTCATCTCGGCACGGGTCTTTTTGTACCACTCGGTTTCAAAGATATTAACCAGCTCATCATCGTCGTTTTCGACAATCTCCGCCTCAAGTCCATGGTCGCGCAAGAGGGCGATGACCCGCTCGGTCTTCCTTTTCCCGCGCACCACCACGCGCAGCTCAGTACGGGGCCTTTTCTCGACTTCCGGCATAATGCACCTCGATTTCTATGGTTCCTTTTTCGTGCGGCCAGGGTCTTGGAATTCAGCCAGTTTCTGCCAATAGGCTTTTTCTCTGACGAGCCGGTTGGTGCGCCGACGCTCTACGCGCCAGGCTAGCGCCAAGTCAAGACGGTTGATGCGCATCAACATCGGATACAGGGATGCCCTTTGATTTCAAGATGTGATCCCTGAGCAATACACCGTAAACAGACATGATATCCTCGGCAAGAAGCCCTCGATTATACGCCTCTTGCTTCACCGCTGCCTGTTCCTCGCCGGTCAGCATCGACAACAGCCTTGACTTGGCGATCTCCATTGCCGCCATTTGAATATCATAGGCGTTATCCACGCCTCTTTCTTCAATATCGCTCTGGAGTCTTGAGATATATTTTCCAAGGATAGAATCGGCATCGAGCTTGTCTTTTATCTCAATCCCGACAGAGGTAAGGCTTATCGGACTCATGGACGCCACCGGATTTTTGGCCCCTAGGGTATTGGTGTAAATAAGGTCAAGCTTGGTTTCGATGCGAGTGAT
>WRFD01000158.1 GCA_009778955.1 Desulfobulbus sp. | reverse complement strand
CGGATTATCAAACCGGCGCTGGCGGCCTTTGCAGGCGATCAGGTGAGCGGGCCCTGGCCGCCGGACACTGTTTTTTATCAGGCTGCCTCTGGACGCTACGACGCGGTGATCGCCATGTATCATGATCAGGGATTGATTCCCTTCAAGCTCCTTCATTTCCAGGACGGCGTCAATGTCACCCTCGGACTGCCGCTGGTCCGCACCTCGGTCGACCACGGCACAGCCTACGACATCGCCGGAAAAAACATGGCCGACCCATCCAGCCTGATCGCGGCCCTGGAGATGGCGCAAACCATCGTCGCCAACCGGCGGCGGGGAGGTGGCGCATGCGCACCGGCCTGCTGATAGCCTTCGAGGGAATCGACGGCACTGGCAAATCGACCCAGTTGCCGCTGCTTGCCGCCTACCTGCGCGGCCAAGGATACACGGTGGTCGAAACCAGGGAACCGACGGACGGCCCCTATGGGCAGCAGATTCGCGCCCTGTATCGGAACCGTCGCCAAGTAACGCCTGGGCAGGAACTGGAACTGTTTCTGCTCGACCGCCGCCAGCACGTCGCCGAATGCATCCGTCCAGCCTTGGAGCAAGGGGCGATTGTGCTCACCGACCGGTATTACTTTTCCACCGCGGCCTACCAGGGGGCGGCGGGGTGCGATCCGGCCCAGGTGTTCGCCCGCCATGATTTCGCGCCTGAACCGGAACTGGTCCTCCTCCTCACCCTGCCGGTGGAAGAGAGCGTCCTGCGGATCCGCACTCTGCGCGGCGAATCCCCCAACGATTTCGAGCAGCAGGAGCAGCTGGAAAAAGTGGCCTCGCTCTTTGCATCGTTTCCCCACAGTTGTATAGTACGCATCCATGCCGCCCGGCCGGTGGCGGAGGTGCAGTCCTCCATCAGCGCGGCGGTCCAGCAACTGCTTGTACGCAAAGGTGTGTAATGCTCCGGTCCATGCTTGGTTTTCGTTTTCGGCTGCTTGCCGTCCTGGCTTGTGCGGCCCTGCTGACCGGCGGTTGTCAGCCAAAGGCCGAAACCGCCGCTCTGCAGGCGGCGCCCGGATCGGGCAAGGCAGACTACGCCTGTTCCTATGCCTATTTCCTGTGGGGCCGCCGCGCTGAACTGCTGCTCCATTTTGAAGAAGCCCTGGAGTTTTATCAGAAGGTCCTGATCTGCGACGATCAAGCGGAGTTCGTCAGCGAGAAGGTGCCGATCCTGCTGCTGCGGCTGGGGCGGACCGACGAAGCCACGATCTGGCTGCACACATACCTGCAAGCCCACCCGGATCGGACCGGGATGCGGATGCTCTATGCCAAGGTGCTGCTCAAGCAGAAGAAAAGCAACGAGGCTATGGAGCAGTACCGGTTGATCAGTGAACAACACCCCGACGATCCGACCACTCTGATGCTGCTGGCCGAGATGTACCTGGGCGCCGACCAAAAGGCCAAGGCCAGGCCGCTGCTGGAACGGGTGCTGGCCCAGGATCCCGCTTCCTATCCGGGGCACATCCTCATGGCCCGGCTCTGCCAGGATGAGAACCAGATCGACGAGGCGGTGGCGCATTATCAGAAGGCCCTGGAGCGGAACTGGTCCAGCGAATTGAACCTCGAACTGGGTGAATTGTACATCAAGAACGGGCGATACGACGAGGCCGCCTCCCTGATTGAGAGTGTGGTCGAACACGACGAGCAGAACGAGGCCGCCCAGATAGCCCTGATCCATGTCTATCTGCTGCAGGAAAAGGTCAGCCAGGCCCTGGCCGAGTTGAATAAACTGAAAACCTATACCGGGCAACCCCAGCGGGTCGACCTGACCATTGCCCGCCTGTACGCCAAGCAGGGCCATTACGACAAGGCCGCCGCCATTCTCGAGAAGATCCTAGGCAAGGAGAACCTGTCCGAGGCCCGTTATCTCCTCGCCATGCTGCTGGCGCATCAGCAGAAGTACGGCCGAGCGCTGAAGCAGTTGCGCCTGATTGATCAGAGCGCCCCTGAATACTCGGATGGCCTGCTCTTGCAGGTGCGGATACTCAAGGAGCAGGACAAGGTGGAAGATGCTCGCCAACTCCTGGAGAGTAACCTGGATGCCGGCGCCCTGCGCACGGCCGAGATGTACGTCATGCTCTCCGCCCTTTATCAAATCGAAGGCCGCGACGACGTCGGCAAAAAGGTGCTGCTGCAGGGACTCGAATATTTTCCCAACGACGAAAATCTGCTCTACGAGTACGGCATGCTGCTGGAAGACAACGGGGATCACGTTGCTGCGCTGGCGGTCATGCAGAAGATCATTTCCATCAAACCCGACAACGCCGCGGCCCTGAATTTTGTCGGGTTCAGTTGGGCTGACAAGAAGATCAATCTCGACCAGGCCCTGGAATACATTCAGCGGGCCGTCGAACTCAAGCCGGACGACGGCTACATCCGCGACAGCCTGGGCTGGGTCTACTATCGGCTCGGCAAGCTTGGCCAGGCGATCAAGGAACTGGAGGCAGCGGTCCATCTGTCCCCCGAGGATGCCCCCATTTTGGAGCATCTTGGCGATGTCTACCTGGAGAAGGGGCGGGTGCGCGATGCCTTGCAGACCTACAGGAAAGCGGTGAAATTCGCCGCCGAGGACAAGGACAAAAACAGGATTCGCGAAAAGATCCGCATTTTGGAGAAGCAGGGCGTCCACTGATGCGCGGGGATCCATGTTTACGCCTGATATTGCTGATCCTGTGCTGCATGGCGGCGCTTGCGGGCTGCGCCGGCAAACAGCCGAAGACCGTGCCGCTGGATCCGGCCCTGGAGCAGGAAGCCAAAACGCTGTGGGCGGGTTTTATCAGCGCCAAAAGGCCACAGGCCCTTGATGCCGATGTCCGCCTGCAATGGGATGTGCTGGGCAGCAAGGGTGGGGTGGGCGCCTCCCTGTTGGTGCAGCGGCCGGACCTGGTCCGAGTGATGGCGAACGATCCCTTGGGACGGGCGCTCATCCTGGCGGTTGCCGACGCCTCCGTCTTTACCATGGTCGACAATCGGAGCGGCCAGGTCTATAAGGGGTCGATCCATTCCCGCTTCTGGCGGTCCTATGTGCCGGCAACGGTGAGACCTGAGGATCTGCTGCCCCTGCTGGGCGGTTTCCTGGCCGAAGGGGAAGGAGACGGGGCCGCGCCGTCCTTGGATGCGGCTGGCCGGGGAATCTGGTATCAATGGCGCGACGAGCGGAAGCAGGAGCACTATGTCCTGCTGGATAAAGAGAGCGGCGCCATGCTGCAGCACCTGCTGCTCGATGGACGGAGGGATCAGCGCCTGGTTCTGCACTATGCCGACTACCGGAAGGAAGGCGGCGGTGATTTTTCCTGGCCGACCCGCCTGCGCATCACCGGTCAGGCGATAACCGGCGCCCTGTCCGTTCAGGTCGAACGGATTTTTTCCTATGCACCCCAGGAGGCGGCAGCCTTTCGCTTGGCGCCGCCTCCCCATTTCATAGTGGAGCGCGTTGACTGAGCGCTACTTCTTCACCGAGTTGACGATGAGCACAAAGAGGTTGTCTTCCTTGAAGAACACCTGCTGCAAATCGTAGCTTAGATTGGGCTCCAAATCGATCACCACCCGAACCTTCTCCGGCTTTTGGGTCACCGTGGTGCGGATGATCTTGACGAATTTGCCGTTGGCCTTGATCGGGCCCTTATTCGTCTGGAGCAGCTTGGTGTTGCTGAAGTCGCAGATGACTCTGGGAATGCCCTCTTCGACCCCGTGGATAGCCGGGGGATGAAACCCGTTCAATTTGAACATGACCATTTCACCCTTGGGTGAAGAGTCGTCGAATTTGACATATTCAATTTGCGGTTTGTCAGACACCTTGGAGAGGATGGCGGGTTTTTCCGCTGCCTCTGGTTTTTTGGCATCAGCTACGGCTTCTCCCGCCTTCTTTGTTGGCGCCGCTTCAGGCTGCGGTTGGGTTTCCTGGGTTTGGGCCGCCTTGCCCTTTTTCTCTTTCTTGCTGTCGGGGGCAGGTTGGGCCACAGCTTCCTTTACCGGCTCTTCGGACTTGACCGTGCCGGGAGCGGGAGCGGGCGGCGGCGTGGGTTCTGGTTGCGCCATCTGTCCAGTCGCCTTTTCCTGCTCGTCCTGCCCTAAGGAAGGAAGCGGAGCGACCACCTGTTTCTGCGGGATGGCTGCGGCCGCGACCCCCTCCCCGGTCGCGACGGGAGCCGCGGCGGCCTCTTTCGCCGGCGCTGGCACGGCTGCCTTGTCCTGTTGCCGCGGCGAGGCGGCCGGCCCGGTAAACTGGACCACGAGAGTCGAGTTGTCCTCGTTGAATTTCTGGGTGTAGTTCAATCCTTTGAAGGTGGCGACATCAAAGACGATGCGGGTCTTCGGCGGATTGCCCTCATGCATGCCCACCCGTACCCGTTTGACGATCGAGCTGTTGGCCGTGGTAAGGCCCTTGACATCCTTGCCGCAGGTCATGCCGTCGAAATCGAAGACGAGCCTCGGGTTTTCGTCTTTCAAAGTGAAGACTTTTGGACTATAGGAGCCGTTGAGTTGCAGAATCACCTGTTCACTGGTGGGCGAGAGGATGACGTGCTTGAGCTTCTGCAACTGCGGCGCGTTCGGCGCTTCCTCGGCCCTGACGAGCGTGCAGGCCAGCAACAGGGCGAACAGGGAACGCAAGATAAGGGCAACGAATTGTTTCTTCATTTTTCTGTCCACGGTATGTTGAGTGAAAGGTTGAGAGACGGTTTGCTGAATTTTTTTTTATGGTAAGCAAAAACCGCGCCGGTCTTCATCAGCCGCCGGGCGTCCCGCCGCCGGCGGCTCTCCTGCGGGAAAGCTGAAGCCGGCTCCCCTGCTTTTCGCCCGGCAATAGAACCCGTTCGGATCATCTCGCTTTTTTACTCTTTTTTTTTTCATGTGTCTCCATTTGTCATGCTTTCTTCCTGTTCCCTGAATCTTGACCGGATTCTTCCCCTGGTGCGCAAGCCGGGTCAATATGTTGGCGGCGAACTCCATGCGGTCGACAGCGGATTTGACGCCGGCAGGCTCAATTTCTGCCTCATCTTTCCCGACCTCTACGAGATCGGCATGTCCCACCAGGGGTTGCAGATCCTGTATCATCTCCTCAACAGCCGAGAACAAACAACAGCACATCGGGCCTATGTTCCTGATATCGACATGGAGCGGGAGCTGCGCGCCCAAGGGCTGCCGCTGTTTTCCCTCGAGGCCAAGGCGCCTCTGGCGGCCTATGATGTGCTGGGCGTCACTCTACCCTATGAGCTCTGTTATTCCAACATTCTGACCGTGCTCAATCTGGCGGGATTGCCTTTTTGGTCGTCGGAACGCGACGAAGGGCATCCCCTAGTCCTGGGCGGGGGTTCCTGCGCCTTCAATCCCGAGCCGGCGGCCGATTTTTTCGATGCCATCGTTCTGGGCGATGGCGAGGAAATCATCCTGGAGATAGCCGACCTCCTGGCCTCGGCCAAAAAAGAGCGCTGGCCCCGGACCGTGGCGCTGGAGCGGCTGGCCCGGACGCAGGGCGTCTATGTGCCCTCCTTGTTCAAACCGAAATACGTGCAGGATCGGTTGGTTGGAGTTGAGCCGCTCCTGCCGGACGTTCCCTTTGTCCGCCGCAGGGTGCTGGCCCGGCTCCATGCCCCGTCCATCCTGTACCATCCCCTGGTGCCGGTGGTCAAGCCGGTGCACGACCGGCTTGGGGTGGAAATCGCGCGGGGGTGCACCCGCGGCTGCCGTTTTTGCCAGGCCGGCATCACCTATCGCCCGGTGCGGGAGCGCACCTTGGAGGAGATCATGGACTTGGCCAGCCAAGGCATCGCCCACTCCGGATTCGAGGAGCTGGCCCTGCTTTCGTTGTCCACCGGCGATTTTTCCTGTCTGGGCGAATTGATGACCGCTCTGATGGATCACTTTGCCGACGATTTTGTGTCGGTGTCCATGCCGTCAATGCGAGTCGGAACCTTGACGCCGGAGATCATGGAGCAGATCAAGCGGGTCAGGAAAACCGGATTCACCATTGCCCCGGAGGCAGGGACCGACAGTTTGCGCCAGGTGATCAAAAAGGGAATCACCGAGGAGGGAATGCTTGCCACTTGTAGGGAGGCCTTTGCACTAGGCAGGAAACTGATAAACAACTAATTCACGGTCGGATT
>WRFD01000157.1 GCA_009778955.1 Desulfobulbus sp. | reverse complement strand
TCAATTTTAATCATATTTACAAATAGATAGTACACTATTTGCGTATAAGATAAAAGTATAAATACGTACTTCAGCCCCCTTTTTTATCTTGTGTGGCGGTTTGGGTTTTTAGAGGTGCCCTAAAGCAATACCTTTCAACGACAGATTGACGCGGAGAAGGCCGGATCACTTGCCGCTTGCCGGCGCTGCTGTTTCAGCAGGGGTTAGATCGGCGCGGCTGATGGCGCCGGCGCAGGCAAGCAGACGCAGCCGGGCGGCACGCCATTCGGCCAGGCCACGGATGCGTTCCTGCCGGGCATCGGCAAAGGCGGCCTGGGTGTTGAGCAGCTCCAGGATATCGGCCGCGCCTTTCTCGTACTTGCGTTGCGAAGCCTGCAAGGCCTCCTGGGCAGCGGTCAACAGCTTTGCTGAAGCATCGAGATTGTGCAGGGCAGAGACCGCATCGGCATGCGCCTTGACCACCTCCATCACGATCCGATGCTCAGTGTCGTATAGTTCGGCGGCAAGGCGTTCCACCTGCGCCTCCGAGGCACGAACCTTGTAGGTACGGGAAAACCCTTCAAACAGCGGGAAGCTGAGCGTGATGCCGAACACGGTTTCCCGGCTGTGCATCGCAATGGAGCTCTGCTCCAGCCGGCCGTTGTCGTAATAACCGGCCGTAACATCAAGCGAGGGCAATCCCTCCGCGCGGGTCGCGGTGACCCGATGCCGGGCTGATTCAAGCTGTGCCCGCGCCGCCACGATGGCCGGATGACTCTTTTTCACCTCCCCAATCCATTCCTCCAGATTACGCGCTGCCTGGCCGGAAGGCTCATCCAGATCGCTGGCCAGCGCCAGGTCGGTTTGGGGGCCCATACCAAGGCCATAGAACAGAACCGACATCGCCTTGCGGTATGCGCCCTGGGCACGATTCTTCTCAAGCGTAGCCCTAGCCAGGGCGGTGGCGGCCTGGAGGGTGTCGCTGCTGGTTCCAGCACCCTTGGTCTCGCGCCGCTTGGCTGCCTCCAACGTGTTGCCGGCGATTTTTTCGTTTGACTCCTTGGCCTGCCAGACCGCCAGGGCGACCTGGGCATTGAAATAATCCTGCACCACCGTGGCCAGGGTCTGCTGCAACATTGCATGATGGCTGGCCAGCGCTGCGGCCAGGGCCAGCATGGCGGCATCATGGTTGGCGCCCCGGGTGCCAAAATCAAGCAGGCGCCAGGAAAAGACGCTGTTGATCGGGGTGTTGGTGATCCTCTGGGTTGTTATACTCGAACCCGGATAACGGGTCGTGTCTTCCCTGCGGCTGATGCTGCCGGACAAGGTGGGAAGATAGGCGCTGCGGGCCACGCCGGCATTGGCGGCCTGCAGCTTGATCTCGGCCCAGGTTGCCTTGATCTGGGCATTGTTGCACAGGGCCAGGTCCACCGCCTCTGCCAGGGCCAGCGGGCCGAACGAAAAAGAGTCCCTGACCATCGGACAGCCGACCGGCCGGCTGTCACCAGGCAGCGCCACCCCTGCGTCCAGCTCCTCGGGCGTGGTCGCAAGCGGGTCCTGAAACGGGGTGACCAGCTCCCGCACAGGCTCCAATGCCTGGGCATGAAGGGGATGCGGCAGCAGGAGCAGCGCACAGAGCACAAACCGCTCAGCGCTCATTGAGGCTCTCCCGTTGATGGCGGAGGACCGGAGACAGCACATACTCGATCACCCGGCGCTCCCCGGTCTTGATCTCGACATTGACCGACATGCCCGGAGAAAGCGGCATCTCCTGACCATCGACCATGAGGGTCGATTGGTCGAGCAGCACCCGCACCGCATAGATGAGTCCCTTCTTCTCATCCTCGATGGCGTCGTGGGACACATGGCTGACACTGCCCGGGACCGTGCCGTACTTGGTATACTCAAAGGCGTCGATCTTTACCGCTGCCCTCTGGTTCAGGGCCACAAAGCCGATATCCTTGTTTTCGAGAAAGGCCTCGACCTCGACCTTATCTTCCTTGGGCACGATCAGCATGATCTGCTGGGCCGCCGGCACCACCCCGCCGACCGCATGAACCGCCAGTTGCTGGACAGTGCCGTCCACCGGGGCGGTCAGCTTGAGCAGGCGGCTGTGGGCTTCGGCCCGCAGGGCATCTTGGGTTGAGCCCTGGGCCACCCTGCCGCCCTCGGTCAGGGCGTCGTGCGCCTCCTTTCTGGTCTGGGCGATCAGCTCGGCCCGCTGGTTGCGGGCCGCGGCCAGTTGTCCTTCCAGATCGATCCGGGCCTGCTCCCGTTCGAGCCAGGCATGGGTGGAGACATCGTGCTGGGCAGCCAGTTCCTTGAAATCGCGCGCCCGCTTGGCCACCAGGGGCAGGGCTTGACTGTATCTTTGGATCTCGCCATCGAGCCGGGTCAGCTTGGCCCGGAAATCGCGGTACTGTTCCTGCAAATGGCGCTCAGCCGCCAGCCACTGCTCTTCCGGAACTTTTTCAACTTTGTCCAGTTGGGGTGGCTTGAGGGTATCAATGGCCATGATCATGGCCCTGGACCGGGCTGCCAGCAAGGTGGCGACCACCGCATCCCCCCTGGCCTTGTCGCGGTCAGCCTCCAAGACCGAGGTGTCGAGTTCGATCAGTACGTCTCCGGCCTTGACGTTTTGGCCTTCCCGCACATGCAGGGCACGGACGCTGGCCACATCGACCGAGGCCACGACCTTGGTGCGGCCGCTGGGGATGATCTTGCCGGCGGCATTGACCACGATATCGACCTTGCCCAGAATCGACCAGACCAGGACCACGGCCACCAAGGTCATCAGGACCCGGCCGGTGATCCGGGCCGCGGGCGAGACCGGCCGCTCCTGGAGCGCCAGCGCCGCCGGCAGAAAGGCTGCCTCCTGTTCGTTGAACAGCGAGCTGGGGGTTGAGTGCCGCTCCTTCCAGCAGAAGCGGAACACCGTGGCGTATCGTTTGAGCAATTCGCCCCAGGCTGAAAGCCGATGCCGCAGGCTCATTGTGTTTCTCGCGGGCCGCCCAGTTGCAGGCGCCAGAGGTGGGCATAGATGCCCTGATTGCCGAGCAGCTCCCCGTGGCTGCCCACCTCTTCCACCTGGCCGCGTTCAATCACCACGATCCGGTGGGCCTCTCGCACCGAGGACAATCGGTGGGCAATGATCAGCACCGTGCGGTCAGCGCAGATGCGGCGCATATTGTCCTGGATGATCTTCTCCGACTCGTAGTCGAGCGCGCTGGTGGCTTCGTCCAGAATCAGGATGCGTGGATTGGTGAGCAAGGCCCGGGCAATGGCGATCCGCTGGCGCTGGCCGCCTGAGAGTCCGGCACCGTGTTCGCCCACGGTGGTATCGTAGCCCTCGGGCAGCTCACAGATGAACTCATGGGCGCCCGCCAACTGGGCCGCCTCGATGATGGCCTCGATCGGCGCGGCCGGATGGCTTAAGGCGATATTGTCCCGCACCGAACGGTTGAACAGGGTATTTTCCTGCAGCACCACTCCGATCTGATGCCGCAGGGAGACCGTATCGACAATGGCGGTATCCTGACCGTCGATCAGCACCCGTCCCCGGTCCGGCACATACAAACGCTGCACCAGCTTGGTCAGGGTGCTTTTGCCGGAACCTGAGCGGCCGACAATGCCGATCACCTCGCCAGGTGCGATCTTCAAACTGACTCCCCGGATCACATCGGCGCTGTCAGGGCGGTAGCGGAAGGCGACCTGGTCGAACTCGATCGCGCCCTTGAGGCGAGGAATGCGGGTCTTATCCCCCATCACCTCGGTGCGGACATTGAGGATATCGCCCAGCCGGCTCATGGCGATGCCGACCTGCTGGAAATCGTTCCATAACTGGGCCAGGCGCAGGATGGGCGAGGAGACCTGCCCGGCCAGCATGTTAAAGGCCACCAGCTCGCCCACGGTCATCTTGCCGTCCACCACCAGGGTTGCGCCCAGCCAGATGATCGCCGCGGTCGCCAGCTTGCTGACCAGGGTCACGCTGCCGCTGGCCACCATGCCGATATTGGTGGTGGAGAGCGAAGCCGCCACATAGGCAGCCAGTTGTTTTTCCCACTGCTGCTGCCAGCGGGGCTCAACCGCCATGGCCTTCACCGTGTCGATCCCGGAGAGCGATTCCACCAAAAAGGCCTGGTTCTCGGCGCCGCGGTTGAACTTCTCCTGCAGGCGGGACCGCAGGATCGGGGTATAGAAGAGCGAGAAGATGATATAGACCGGGATCGAGAGGGCCACGATCAGGGTCAGCCAGGCGGAGTACCACAGCATGACCGCAAAGAAGATGAAGGAGAACATCAGGTCCAGCACCAGGGTCATGGCATTGCCGGTGAGGAAGGAGCGGATGTTTTCCAGCTCCCGGACCCGGGCCACCGAGTCGCCGACCCGCCGGGCATGGAAATAGGCCAGCGGCAGGTGCATCAGGTGTCTGAACAACCGGGCGCCGAGCTCGACATCGATCTTGCTGCTGGTATGGGCAAAGACATAGGTGCGGATGCCGGTGAGCAGGGCCTCGAACAGGATGGCGCAGGTCAGGCCGATGGCGATGACGTTAAGCGTCTTCATGGCATGGTTGACCAGGACCTTGTCCATGACCACCTGAAAGAACATCGGCGTCACCAGGCCGATGAGCTGGAGCACCAGCGAAATGAGCAGGACTTCGCCCAGCAGCCTCCGGTATTTCACTATTGCCGGGATGAACCAGGTGAAGTCGAACCTGGCCATCTCGCCGGTATAGCTCGCCCTGGAGGTCAGAAAGATCAGATGGCCGGACCACAGGTCGAGAAACTTTTTTAATTCGAGCACCGTGGGCGGCTCACCCGGTTTCTGCACCAGGATCCTGACGCCATCTTCAGCCTTGGCCGCCGGAACGTAACGGGCCAGGATCAAGAAACCGCCCTGCTTGTCCAGGGCAATGGCCGGCAGGGGAGCGCGGTCCAGTCGTTCCACCGGTTGTTTCACCAGTCGGGCGCTCATCCCCAGCGACTTGGCGGCCAGCAGGACTTGTTCCACCGAAAAAGGCCCATCGCCGAACTCATGCGTCAGTCTGGCCTCGTCCGCGGCAATGCCGTGCAGGTTGGCCATGGTCAGCAAGGAAAGCAGTCCGGTGTCCATATCTTTTGCGTACGAGTAGGGGGAGGAGAATATAAAAAAGGGTTATCCCGCTGGGGCAATCATGGGCGCACACTACTGGCAATATGCCTGAGATTCAAGGCCGGGGAAGATTATTTTGTTCAATCATCTCGAAATATTGCTTGAGCAGGACGATATCCCTTGGCCGGCGACTTGACAGCCCTGCCAGTTGAGGCGGCGGAAACAGCCGCCCGGCCGCTGAATGGGCGGCCGGGCGGGGCGAATGCATCACGCTCAATCTTACTTCCAGTTAGCGGCCAGGACCGGGGCCAGGGCTGCCTGGACCTCCGGCGCCAGGGTGGTCTGGCCGGCGGCCGGCGGGTCAAAGGCTGCCATGGCGCTGACCAGGGCGTCCACCTGCGAGTTCAGCAGGGCCTTGCTGTCGGCTACGGTCTCAAATCGTTCCACCTGGTAGGCCGCGCCTCTGTACCAGTCACGGATGGTGAGCGTATCCGCGGCGCCGATCACGCTCACCTGCAGATCGTTGCCCACATGCGTAAACCACAACTGATCCGAGGCGATGTCTGAAAGGAACCGGGCCGTATCCGAATTGCCGGGGGTGGCGTCGTTTTCGACAATGGCGTCGTTGCCGTAGCCCCGGCCGAAAAGATAGATGTCGTCGCCAGCTCCGCCATAGAGCAGATCGTTGCCAGCTCCTCCGTCCAAGATATCGTCGCCGGCATCCCCGTAGAGGATGTCGTTGCCGTCGCCTCCGTAGATGACGTCGTTGCCGGCCCCGCCATAGACGGTATCGTTGCCGGCGCCGGCATAAATGGTGTCGTTCTCGGCGCCGAAGGTGACGTTGTTATTGACGTCGGTCAGAAAGATGGGCTTGGTCTGCAGCAGGTCGGACATGGACCACGCCGTGCCGTCGGCGAACTCGACCTGCTCGATCCTATAGTAGGCGCTATTGTAATAGTTGAGCACGGTAATGGAGTCGCCCTCGCCATAGCGGATGATCAGGTCGCTGTTCACCCGCTGAAAGCTGAGTTCGCTCGCCACAACATCGGCGAACTTGATGGCGTCGATATTGCCGGCAGTGGAGTC
>WRFD01000156.1 GCA_009778955.1 Desulfobulbus sp. | reverse complement strand
TGAAGCTCACCGTGACGGTAGGTTTGGCAAATGAAGCCGTCGAGCTTGGAGAGGGTTATCGTTGATGCCGCGGTTCAGGAGAAGGCGATTGCGTATCCGACTGATTCCCGTCTGTACAGCCGGAGCCGCGAGCGGTTGGCGAGACTGGCCGTCGAGCAAGGGAATCGTCTTCGTCAGATCTGCCAGCGTCTTGGATCGAGAGTGGCCGTTGATCCATTTTTTCAACAGCCTGTTAGGGGCGCGGCGGGCGCCATAACTATCGGATGCTCCCGAAACAGACTGCGGCCCTGGCCGAACTGGTTGCCATGGATCTCCAGACTGCCAATGCCTGGAGGATCAAAGAGATCCTCCGTTGGGTACGCAGGGTTGGCTCATTGAGAGCAGCCAGCTGGCAGTTGACTTGGTTTGTCAATATGGCCCGGCCGCTGATTGACGGAGCTGATCTGCTCAAACCGGTTCGCAAGGCATTGGCCACCATTGAGAAGCACAAAAACGCCATCCTTGCCCGATGGAATTCCGGCCGCAGCAACGCCAGAATCGAAGCGCTCAACGGCATCTTCCAAGCCGCCAAACGCCGGGCAAGAGGATATCGGAACGACCATACCTTCATATCCATCGTGCACCTTATCGCCGCCCCTATTCAAAATATTCTGAATTCCATGAAACGACGAAGAGCCATAAATTTCTTGTGATTCCTGGCCAACGAAACTATAGTGCCCGCACCCAACGCGCCTGGGCGTAGATCCATACGCCAGGCTGACAGTCCATTACCATAAAAGGAACAATGAGCGACTCAGACGGTAGTCACAGTTGCTGGTCAACGGATCAGGAACACGAACAGTTGCAACAACCCGAACACCCTGGATCGCGGTGCTTGAGCCGCGCGGCAGATAGACTGGACAGTCGGCGCTCCTTTCGAATTTAGCCCTCAGTTCACTTCCGGCCGCCCCTTAATCACCGCGGCTCCCACGGAGGTGAACCATGCGCATTCCCATCTTTCTCTTCATCGCATCCATCCGCCGTCCCTTCTTTTGCGGACCAAGGCGTCGGCCCTGCCCTCTTCCCTCCCATCCATCGCCCCTTTCGTGTGATCAGCTGCGCGCGTCTTGACAGGGGGTGTGGCCATGAACATCTCTCGTTTTTTTTCCTCCGCCGCATCGCCGGCAAAAAACAAGTTTGCGCACCAACAAGAGAGCGAACAGCACCTGCTGACCAACTGCACCGCCCCCTTGGAAAAAATGGCGGCCGGTCTGGGCGTCCGCTATCAGGGATTAACCGGCCAGGAGGCCGAGAAACGCCTGGATCATTTCGGCCCGAACGAATTGACCAGCACCCAGCGGCTGAACGTGGTCATGGATCTCTGCCACCGGCTGAAAAGTCCGCTGGTGATCCAACTGCTGGTGATTGCCCTGATATCGGCCGTGATTGGCGAGATCACCTCATCGATCATCGTTGGGGCGATGATCGTGCTCAGCGTTGGACTCTCTTTTATCCTTGATCGTCAATCCGGTAATGCGGTCGAAACCCTGGGCAAGCGGGTTCAGTCGAGGACGTTTGTCCTGCGGGACGGGGAAGAGGCCGAAATCAAAATGTCGGATGTCGTGCCCGGCGACATCGTGCTGCTCCAGGCCGGTTCCATCGTGCCGGCGGACCTGCGCCTGATCGCGGCCAAGGATTTCTTTGTCAGCGAATCCGCGCTCACCGGCGAATCCATGCCGGTGGAAAAAACCAGCCTGCCGCCGGCCGTGCCGCCGGCCATGGTCCTGGAGCTGCCCAACGCCTGCTTTCTCGGCTCCTCGGTGATCAGCGGCACTGCCCGCGGGGTGGTGGTCAACACCGGCACCCGCACCTTGTTCGGCGCCATTGCGGAAAGGCTGGCCGACACCAGCAAAGAGACCAGTTTTGATATCGGTGTCCGGTCGTTCACCTGGCTGATGATCCGCTTCATGCTGGTGATGGTCTGCGCGGTGTTCTTCATTGTGGGAATAACCAAGGGCAACTGGATCGAGGCCCTGCTGTTCGGCCTGTCGGTGGCCGTGGGCCTGACCCCGGAGATGCTGCCGATGATCGTGACCGTCAATCTGGCCAAGGGGGCACTGACCATGGCCAGGAAAAAGGTGATCGTCAAGCGCCTGCCCTCGATCCAGAATTTCGGCGCCATTGACATCCTCTGCACCGACAAGACCGGGACCCTCACTCAGGACAAGGTCGTGTTGGAGCGCCATGTGGACATCGTGGGCCACACCAGCGAAGAGGTGCTCAACTACGCCTTCCTCAACAGCTATTTCCAGACCGGGCTGCGCAATCTGATCGACCGGGCCGTGATCAAATTCGCCAATCTCGAGGTCGATGCCAACTGCCGCCTCGTGGATGAACTGCCCTTTGATTTCCAGCGTCGCCGCATGTCGGTGGTGGTGGAATACGAGGGCGATCACGTGCTGATCTGCAAGGGCGCGGTCGAGGAGATCTATTCCTGCTGCAGCCATTACCAGATCAACGATGAGATTTATCCCCTAATCGACCTGCTCCGGGCCGATCTGTTTGAGGAGGTCGACAAGCTCAACGCCGAGGGCTTCCGAGTGCTTGGCATTGCCTATCGCGAGTTTTCCGCAGAAAAATCCGTGTTCACGGTCGAGGATGAAAGCCGGCTGGTCCTCTTGGGTTATATCGCCTTTTTCGATCCGCCCAAAGTCTCGGCCACCGAAGCCCTCGAAATCCTGCCCAAGGCCGGGGTGACCGTAAAGGTGCTCACCGGCGACAACGGCCTGATCACCCGGACGGTTTGCCGGAACGTCGGCTTGACCGTACAACAGATGATTTCCGGCGCCGAACTGGCCGCGCTCGATCAGCCGCAGTTTTCCCAGGCCGTGCAGGAATGCAACGTGTTCGTCAAGCTCACCCCCACCCAGAAGGAGCAGATTGTCCGCGAACTCCGTCACTGCGGACATGTGGTCGGGTTCATGGGGGACGGCATCAACGATGCCCCGGCCCTGAAAGCGGCCGATGTCGGCATTTCGGTGGACTCCGGCGTCGACGTTGCCAAAGAGGCCGCCGACATCGTCCTGCTGGAGAAGAGCCTGTTGGTCCTGGAAGAGGGCATCATGGAAGGTCGCCGGGTTTTTGCCAATATCATCAAATATATCCGTATGGGATCCAGTTCCAACTTTGGCAATATGTTCAGCGTGGTCGGCGCCAGTTACCTGTTCCCTTTCCTGCCGATGCTGCCGGTGCAGATCCTTGCCAACAACCTGCTTTACGATCTTTCCCAGACCAGCATTCCGACCGATACGGTCGATGAAGAGCAGATCGCCCAGCCGTTGAAGTGGAATATCGACAATATCAAACGGTTCATGGTGTGCATCGGCCCGGTCAGCTCGTTGTTCGATTACGCCACCTTTGCCCTGATGTGGTTCGTGTTCGACTGTTCAAAATACCTTGCGCCCGGCGTCTTGCCGGAGCAGCAGGAGCAATGGGCGCGTCTGTTCCAAACAGGGTGGTTTGTCGAGTCGCTGTTGACCCAAACCCTGATCGTCCACATCATTCGTACCCGCCGCATCCCCTTTTTCCAGAGCATCGCCTCCCTGCCCATGACCATGACCACCTTGGCGGTGATGGCGGTCGGGGCATGGCTCCCCTACTCACCTTTTGCAGGTGATCTCGGCCTGGTAGCCCTGCCCCCAACATACTGGGCCTGGATCACCGCGTTCCTGATCGGCTACGGCGCAATGACACACGGCGTCAAGACCTGGTTCATTCATCGGTACGGAGGCAATTGATCATGGAAACTCTATTGGATGCCCTCCAGGAAGGACGGCTGTTCGAACTGCCCGAAAACGACAAGACCCATGCCTTGCAGTTTTTGGCGCACATCATCGAGGCGTTTCCCGAAATCCCGGCCGGTTCGGAAATCGTCGAACTGGTCATGGCTCGGGAACAGGCCACCAATACAGGAATCGGCAAGGGCTGGGCTTGCCCGCATGCGGGCGTGCCCTTTGACGGCGATCTGGTCTGCGTGGTCGGCTGGAGCCCGGCTGGGATTACCTACGGGACCAAGGACCACCAGCCGGTTCGGCTGGTGACGATGTTCCTGGTGCCAACCAACCAGCGGAGCCATTACCTGCGCGAGGTCTCCATCGTGGCCAAGGCCGTGGAGAGCTTTGCCGGCAACGACAGGCTGGAATCGGCCCGGGACCTGAACGATGTCCGCAACTATCTGCTCGATCTCATCGCGGCGTCCAAGGAGACCGCCATCCCTGACACCAGGGCAAGGATGATCCGGCTACAGGCCAAACCGACCATCGGGCAGCCAGCCCTGAAGGATCTCTCCAACCTGGTAGTGGAGCCGGTTTCCTTGGTCTGCGGTGGTTCGGGGATACGGCAGATCACCTTAAGCCAGAATGCCGAGCTGACCGTCATGCTTGACCAGGCCGACGGGCTGATCGAAAAGCTCGAGGCCGACGGAGTCTGCCAGATCAAGAACTGGCGGGTCCTATGCCGCAACACCGCAGCCTACGAAGGAGGACGGATCGTGTACAAATGTCTGGCCATTCGAATTATGCTGGAGCAAACACAGCGAAATAGTGACATTTGATTAATAAATGGCTATGTATGGCTCGCACGGTCCGCTCCTGTCCTCATGCCGGCTCCCTGCGTCCGGGTTGTTCGGAGAAATGCGCGCCATAGCGGTATGCTTTTTTTCAGGTCGAAAGAGACAGCGTCCGCTGAATTTCAGGGCCACCTGGCGGCAATTGCCGCGAACCTGGTTGGCCCTCCTTACTTTTGTCCGTTGACGACTGCGGAATAAAAAACGAAAAATGTAAAAGGGCCGCAGTGATCTCCGCGACCCGGAGGCGGAGCCGCACGGCACCGACCGAACGGCTGAACGGCTTGTTCGCCTTTTGGTATTTTTCCTGGCACCTTAGCGAAATTAGGCTCGATAGCCAAATATGCCTTTTGAGCAAACACGAACGCCTACAAAAACAAAACGCTTCATCCGCCTGGCATGGAAATTAGTGGTCGGGCTGTTCGTATGCGGTTCCATTTGGCTTCTGTTCAATAAGCTGCAGGCCGAGGTTGCGAGCGATCCGGCCACCAAGGCCATGCTGGACAGCGGAGGCCTCTTGAGCGACATCAAGGTGATAGCTTTCGCCATCGCCTCCTATGTGCTCGATGTCCCACTCAAGTCCCATCTTTGCGCTGGTCTGTCCGCCCTGGCCGCCTACCTGGCATTGGCCTGGTACGACCGGATCGCCCTGATGCACCTCAACCGGCTCAAGGGCATCTCATGGCCCTATGTCGCCATCTGTTCATTCGTGACCTATGCGCTCGGCCACAACCTGGGGGCTTCGGTCCTATCCGGCGGCATCGTCCGGCTGCGCGCCTATTGCGCCAAGGGACTCAAGGCCACCGAAGTCGCGGCGCTGGTCGCCATGTGCTCGTTCACCTTCCTGTTCGGCAGCCTGCTGCTCTTGGGGGTGGTGCTGGTGTTCGAGCCGGAGATCGTGCTCTCGCTCTCCGACCTCATTCCTCGGATGACCCTGCCGATCTGGTTTGTCCAGGCGGCAGGCATCTTCCTGCTGGTTTTGTGCGCCCTGTACGTCATGGGATCATGGCGGACCTACAAGCCCTTCCGCCTGGGGACGCTGGATATCGTCTACCCGCGGCTTGGGATTGTGGGCAGGCAGCTGCTTGCGGCCCCGCTGGAAATCATGTCGGCGGCCGCCATTATCTACTTTGTTTTGCCCGAGGCAAGCAATCCGGGCTACTTCGTGGTGCTGGGAGCGTTCGTCCTCTCCTTTTCCGCCGGTCTCATTTCCCAGGCGCCGGGCGGTCTCGGAGTCATGGAGGCCGTCTTCCTGGCTATCATCGACACGGTTGCCCCCACCGGAGTGATCGCAGCCCTGCTCATCTGGCGCCTGCTCTATCTCATGCTGCCGCTGGCCATATCCATCCCGGTCATTTTGATCTTCGAACGCTCGCAGGCATCCAAAGACGGCCTGCTCCGGGATGACGAAGGCTAGGTTTGCCTGACTTTTGCCCGCAACCTGGCGCGGCCGGGAGAAAACCGTGCATCCGCATCGCTCACGCGGTATAAGGAGGGCATCGACAACGAAGCATGACTCAGCGACGGCAAGTTCAAAACCGGCCGCACCTATCATCAAATG
>WRFD01000155.1 GCA_009778955.1 Desulfobulbus sp. | reverse complement strand
TGCCGGCCCCGGTGGCGATGAACATCAGCACCCGATCCATAAGACGGCCGTCCCTGCGGCATGGGCCATGGGGCTTGTCCGCCCCGGCTGGCGGGAAAAAGGCAGGGCCGGTCGGGCAGGCTTGTTGCCGCTCTCCATACAATCAGCGAGATGCTTCATGGTTGGTCCTTGCCGCGCAATGCATGACGGCCGACAGCGGCATACACCGCCTGCAGAGGCACACCGCACCGTTCGGCCACTTCCCGGCACACCTCGTATTCCGGCGCGACAATCTCGCCGGCCGGGGTGGCGATTTGCTTGGCCGCCAACTCGCCCCAGGGGGTGGACACGCTGACCGTTTTCCGGGGCAGGGTCATCCGCTCCTCCCTGCGCAGCCGCAGGCCGATGGTGCTGGTCTCGTTGAACAGCGCCGTGGTAAGGGCCAGCCGGGCGGCGGGTTCCGCAATCACCCGCAGCAGAAAGCCGGGCCGCCCCTTTTTCATCTGGATCGGAATCAAACAGACATCCAAGGCGCCGGCGGCCAGCAGCCGTTCGCTGACATGGGGCCAGAATTCAGGGTTCCAATCGTCGAGATGGGTCTCGATCACCTCGACCGTCTGGGCTTCGGTCGCCTCGACCGCCTCGCCGAGCATCAGGCGGAGCAGATTGGGCCGGCCGTCGTGCCGCACCATGGAACCTGCGCCATAGCCGGTCCGGGCAAGCCGCATGGGCGGCATCGGCCCGAAACCGCTCGCCAGTTCGCAGACCAGGGCCGCCCCAGTGGGGGTGACCAGTTCCTGGTCAAGATGCTCGCCATACACCGGCGCCCCGGCCAAAAGCCGGCAAACAGCCGGTCCGGGCAGGGGGATCTCGCCGTGGTCGCAAGCCGTCCAGCCCTGGGCCAGGGGCAGGGGCGAGCAGACCAGCCGATCGACGCCGAGGAAGGCAAAACCGGCCACTGTGCCGACAATGTCGACGATGGCATCCACTGCGCCGACCTCGTGAAAATGGACGGCAGCGACGGTGGCGCCGTGGACCGCCGCTTCGGCCTCGGCCAGGCGGGTAAACACCGCCAGGGCCGTGTCCCGCACCTGAGGCGGTACGGAGGCGGCTGCCAGCAGATCGGCGATGTCGGCCAGATGGCGGTGCTGGTGGTGATGCCCGCCGCAGGCCACCGTGACCTTGGTGGCGGCAAAGCCCTGCACCACCTGGCGCGCAACCGCAAGCTCGAAGCTGTGGAGCGACAGTCCGCTCAGGACATCGCGGAGATAACCTTCAGGAACACCGGCGTCGAGCAGCGCTCCCAGCAGCATGTCGCCGCTGACTCCAGAAAAACAATCAAGATAAGCAGTTTGCATCAGGTGATCCGGGTAGCAGGGAGAATGCGGAGGCCACGCAGACAGGCGCCGGCGCCCATCCGCTTCTTGCCCTCCGGCTGGATGTCCCGGATGAGCAGACAATCGTCGCCGGTGGCCACCAGCAGTCCCTGGCCGTTGGCCTGGCAAATGACGCCGGGGGAACTGCTGGAACGGATGGGCACGACTTCGGGGGAAAAAAATCGAAACCGCTTGCCGTCGATGAATCCGTAGGCCGAAGGCCAGGGGTCGAGCCCTCGGATCAGGTCATGGAGACGACTGGCCGGCAGGGTCCAGTCGAGATGGCCCATCTCTTTTTTGAGCATCGGCGCATGGCTGGCCAAATCGTGCGCCTGCGGCTGCGCGGCCAGACCACCTTCCTTAAGGCGGACAATGGCGTCGCCCAGCATTTCCCCGCCTAGCGAGGCCAGGCGGCCGAACAGCTCACCCGCCGTTTCCTGCCGGCCAATGGGGACAGCAACGGTCAGCAGGATGTCACCAGTGTCCAACCCGGCATCCATCTGCATGATGGTGATGCCGGTCTCGGTCTCGCCGTTGATCACCGCCCACTGGATCGGGGCCGCTCCCCGATATTTGGGCAGCAGCGATCCGTGGACATTGATCGCGCCTAAAGGCGGCAGGTCGAGCAACGCCTGGGGCAGGATTCTGCCGTAGGCGACCACTACCAGCAGATCCGGCGCCAAGCTCCGCATCTCTTCCAGAAAGGACGCGGTGCGCACCGACGCCGGCTGCAGCACTGGAATACGGTGGCGTTCGGCCAGGACCTTGACCGGCGGCGGGCTCACTTTCTTGCCCCGGCCCCGCTCCCGGTCGGGCTGACAGACCACGGCCACCACTTCTTCCGGGCCGTCGAGCAGGGCCTGAAGCGAAGGCGCGGCAAAATCCGGGGTGCCCATGAAGACGATCCGCAAGGAAGCGCTCATTCCTGTTCCTGGAGGATCTTCTTGAGTTTCTTTTTGTACAGTGCGCGTTTGAGCAAACTCAACCGGTCGATGAACAGGGTGCCGTGCAGATGATCGACCTCATGCTGGATGATGCGGGCATAGCGGTCTTCGGCATCGAATTCGAGCGGGTTGCCCTCCACATCCTGGGCGGTGACGTGAATTTTGCGGAACCGCTCGACCTTGGCGTAACACTCGACCACGCTCAGGCAGCCTTCCTCGTCGGTGTTGCGGCCCTCGCCGGCGCTGATCACTGGATTGATCAGGGTGATGTAGGCGCGTTTGTTCTCGGCCATGGAGCGGTCGACCACCACCACCTGCCGGGCAACGCCGATCTGGTTGGCCGCCAGGCCGACACCGGGGGCGTGGTACATGGTTTCCGCCATGTCTGCAACCAGGGTTTTGAGCTCCTGGCCAAAAACGGTGACAAGTTCCGCCTCTTGCCGGAGGACCGGATGCGGATAGGTGATGATCGTTCGCAGTGCCATAATTGTCGGTGTTCCAGGCGCCGGGGCGCCGTCATTATGCTTGAGCATCGTGGTATGTAATCAGTTTGCCGGCCAAAGTAAAGGCATCTACGGCTTCCTGGGCGGATTTTGCACGGTGGCCGCTTGTTTTTCGACTTTTTTTTGTGTAGGGTGCGGACCACTGTGAATAGATGCGAGATGATTGAACAAGATGCCCTGGCGCCGGGACTGGGCCTGCTGCGACAACCGGTTCTGCCCCTGGTGGCCATTGTCCAGTTTTTGTATTTGACCGGCGACTTCGGCTCAGTGGCCGAAGTGATCGGCCAGTTGACCGAAGAGATCGAAACCCCCTTTGCCCGGTATCCGAATCCGGCCGCCGACCTGGCCCCGTACGCCGATCTGCTTGCGCCCCTGGAAACATTCAAGGCCGGGGTTGCGGCGCCGGAACAGGTGATCGACGCCGGCGGCCAGCCGGTGGACCCCATGACCGCGGCCACGGCCCTGGTGGCGCAGCAGGTTCTCTCCCGTGAACTGGAGCGGATCAACAGCCTGCTGTGCGCGCCCTGCGGCTGCACGCTCTGTTGCGTCGGTCCGGAGGCGGCCATGGTCCACAGCTATTTCGAGATCCCGCTGCAATCAGAGGAAACCCGCCTGTTTCCGGTGACGCGAATCGACTCCGAAGAAACGGCAAGGCGGCGGCCGGACGACGAGCCGCCGCTTCGACTGGAAGGCCGGGAATTCTTCGACCGGACCGGGCCAGTGCTGATCCGCTGGCAGCCCGGCTGGAGCCTGATCCTGCCCAAGGAAAGCCGCTGCCCCAATCTGGAGCCGTCCTCCGGCCACTGCCGAATCTATGGCGACCGGCCTCAGGTCTGCCGCCGTCCGCAGATTTTTCCCTATGTGGTGGAGCGGTCCTGCCCCGGGAATCAGCCGGTTCTCCGCCTGCGCCAGACCCTGCTGGCCGTGGTGGACTGCCCCTATGTGCGCCTGCTCCGGGAGGAAATCACGGCCTTTGCCGCCGCCTGCGAACTGGACATGATATTTAAGCACAACAAAGCCTGATTTTTCCGACCAACCACTGTCGTTCAACCAAGGGAACGCCTATGTTTTTCACCGCATCCGCGTGCATCATCGTCTCATACCTGATCGGAGCCATCCCCTTCGGTCTGCTGTTGTCCCGGAGCAGCGGCATCGACATCCGCGCCCAAGGCAGCAAGAACATCGGCGCCACCAACGTGGCCCGCCTGCTCGGCAAGAAAATGGGCGCCCTGACCCTAGCTTGCGATATGCTCAAGGGCTTTCTGCCGATGTTTGCCGCCTCCCTGCTGCCGCGCACCGATCCCAAACACGATCTGCTGGTCGCCCTCTGCGGCGCGGCTACGGTGCTTGGCCACATGTTCCCGGTCTATCTGCGGTTCAAGGGCGGCAAGGGCGTGGCCACCGCGCTGGGCGCCTTTCTCTACCTGGCGCCGCCGGCGGCGCTGGGTTGCCTGCTGATCTTCGTGGTCACCGTGTCTTTGTCCGGCTATGTCTCGCTCGGCTCGCTCCTCGGTTCGGCCTCGATTCTGGTCGTACTGCTGGCGCTCCAGGTCCCGGCATGGAAATTCTGGCTGGCGGCTTTCATCGTCCTGCTGATCTGGATCAAGCATCACCAGAACATCGGCCGCCTGCTCGACGGCACCGAAAAAAGCTGGCAGAAAAAGACCCGCGCATGAACTCCAAGGAATGGCGGGCCATCGAGCAGGCCCGGGAGGTGCTGCGACTCCCCGAGCGGGCGAGTCTGGCCGAAATCAAGCGCAATTACCACCGCCTAAGCAAGTTGCACCATCCGGATGCCGCCGCCAGCGGCCCAGAGGGCGCAAGCGATCAGATGTACCGGATCACTGCGGCCTACGAGTTGTTGATGCGCCATTGCAATGAGTACCGTTTCCCCCTGACGCGGGAGGAAGCGGAGGAGGTCGGACTCGATATCCACGACCCCGAGGGCTGGTGGCAGGCCCGGTTTGGACAAGATCCGCTGTGGAGCAACCGCAAGACCCGGAGGCGATAAAGCCCGGAACTGCCGAACCGCCTGTTTATTCGAATCGTTTTTCCACCGTGCCGAGTGGGCCGGGTATCCCGGCGCGGCCAGCCATCAGGAGGATGGGATGCAGATTCCTCAATTGATCAAGAAGCAAAGCCCGTTTGTTTCCCTAGAATTCTTTCCGCCTAAAAAACAGGAGGAATGGCCAGGCTTCCTGGAAACGGCCAGGGAACTCGGCCAGCTGCGACCGCTGTTTGTGTCGGTGACCTATGGCGCTGGCGGGTCCACCCAGTCTAACACCCTGAAGATCTGCGAACGGCTGATCAGCACCTGCGGCTTCGAAATCATGCCGCACCTCACCGGGGTCACGGCCAACAGGGAAAAAATCGACGGATTCATCGAGGCGATCCGCACGCTGGGGATCGCCAATGTCCTGGCCTTGCGCGGCGACCGCCCCGCCAGCTACACTGGCACCGACGACAAGCTGTTCGCCGCCTTTCCCCATGCCGCAGACCTGGTGACCTACATCCGCCAGCAACATCCGGACCTGGCCATCGGCGTGGCCGGATTTCCCGAAGCCCACGCCGAAGCGTCCTCCTTTGCCGCCGACCTGGCGGTAATGCAGCGCAAGGTGGCATGCGGGGCCGATTTCGTCATCACCCAACTGTATTTCGACAACCGGGTTTATTTCGACTACGTGGACCGGCTGCGGACCCTAGGCGTGACCGTGCCGGTTCTGCCGGGCATTCTGCCAATCCGCAGCCTGGCCTCCCTGCGCTTTGTCCTGGAAATGTGCAACGCCCGCATCCCCGGCCGCCTGGTCAACGCCCTGACCAAGGCCCATGAACAAGGCGGCGCCGCTGCGGTGTACGAAATAGGCGTGGCCTATGCCCGGGAGCAGGTCCGGGGACTGCTCGCAGGCGGCGCCCCCGGCGTTCATCTCTACACCCTCAACAAGGCGGACATGTGCCTGGCGGTCATGGACGGACTGCTCTGACCCGGATCAGGCTAATTTGATTTTTCAGGTCAACCACCTTTTAAGCATTCAGTATGTCCATATATTGTCCGTAGGCAAAATGACAACAAAAGCCTGTTGCGCTTGCTGTCGTTCAACTGGCGAATGATCCCTATCTTTTCAAGATTGGACAGCGTCTTGTTCACCGTAGCAGCGGTCAGTCCGGTCTTTGCGGAAAGCCAAGCCGCCGTGGTTATAGGGCGCTCCAGCAGAGCATCATGTATTTGCACCGCGGAAGATGCTGCCCGACCAAGCCCTGCAATGCTTGCCTTATCCGTTTCCGCCATTTGCGCCATCTTGTTGATCGATTCAACCCCCTGTGAAGCGGCTACAGCCACAGCTTCGGCAAAAAACAGGCTTCTCGTCATTTGGGTAGAGTCGAGATGCGGCGCGGTGGCCTTGGGCTCCGTTTCCACATCCCGCTCGTCAAACCGGACGTGCGCAGTTAACGCATCCGGCTTTCATTCAAGGTTCATGCCTTCGCCCACGGAAAGCCTTGCGGTTGCTTCGACAGACTGATG
>WRFD01000154.1 GCA_009778955.1 Desulfobulbus sp. | reverse complement strand
CGCTTGAATATTGTTTGCCGCATGTGACTGCTGTTGTTCGAGATGCCGCCGCTGGTCGGCAAATTCCTGCCGGTGCTGGCGATACAGGCGCACCACCTCGCTCTCCGGCGATGCCTGCGGCGGCGTCACCTGTGCCTGGACAGGTGCGGCGGGCTGGGAAACGCTCTCTTCAGCTGACAACACTCCGGGGAACTGGATGAGCAGACCACACAGAAAGGAAAACAGCAGTACGGGTGCAATTCGGTTCATATTTTCTCCCCATTCAGCGCGATGGGCGAAGTTCATTCTGTATAACATTCAATTGCTCTAAGGCTCTTGTGTTATGGATCTTTCGATTTTTTCAAGCTGTCTTCTTCCAGATTTACTTGCGGAAAACCATGCAGATATAAGTCCAAAAAACCATACCGGCGTATACAGAAAAAAACCTATACCCATTACAAATACCAGGATGAGACAAACAAAATCCAAAAAGAAAAAAATAAATGCCTTTATCCAGCTACCGCAATACAGATCACCCAATCCTGGGATCAGAAATGAAAGAAAGACCGAAACTCCTGCACTTTTTCCCTGCATTGCATTTCTTATCTTTTCCTCTTCAAAAATTCTTCTCTTTTCCTCTCCAGTCAATGCCATACAATCCTCCTTGATGATGTGTACGTTTCTATAAAATCACATAACTGCATGTATTATTGATACGATCATTCATAATCGAACGATACCCTTGTTTCGTCATTTCGACTATAGGGATAAATCTCAAGAATTGAGCAGAGACTCACGGTAATATCTAAAAGATTTTATACATGCTCAATGTTATGTAAGTAACGGTCTCCTTTATGCTTATCAGTTCCTTACGGTACTGAAACTCCAGATGTTCTCAATCAACACATATATCGTTATACCGTTGTACAGCATCTTTATTGTTCTGTTCCGCTGAGGCACGCAGCAGAGAGCAGGCCTCCCGCTTGTCTCGAATGACGCCGCGTCCGGATTCATACATCGCTCCCAGCAGATATTGGGCCTGCGCATCTTTTTGACCCGCTGCCTTTTTCAACCACTGTGCCGCCGTGAACTCGTCCTTCGGCACGCCTCGCCCATTGGCATACGCCGTGCCCAAATAAAATTGTGCTTTCATGTTCCCTTGCTCAGCTGCCTCCTGGTACTGTTCGACGGCTTTCTGGGACCAATATCCAGCCTTGGCTTCGTCTTTCGGAACGCCGCCTAGGCCATAGGCATACTCCATGCCCAACTCTATTTGCGCCCTCGCATCCCCTTGCTCAGCGGCTTTCTCGTGCCAATACGCGGCCTTGCCGGCGTCTTTCAGCACACCCTGGCCATAGGCATACACCGAGCCCAAAGAGTATTGCGCATCAGCATCCCCCTGCTCAGCAGCTCTCTGGTATTGCTCGACGGCTTTCTGATACCACTACGCAGCCTTGATTTCGTCTTGCAGTACGTCTCGCCCACTGTGATACATCGAGCCCAAAAAGGATTGCGCCTTCGCATCCCCTTGCTCAGCGGCCTTCTGCGTCGTCGCCAAATCCGAGATCTGTTGCTCGGCGGCCGAAACATTCTTCGCCGCTGCTGCCAGGATCAAATGCAAGATACAGCAAAGGCAGGCGGCATATTTGCGCATATTCCCCTCGAATAAAAAGCAGTTGAAACGAACAGTAGACATTGAAAAACTCCAACAGCAGGCATTGCCAGCACAATATGCAGATCGGCTGGTCAATAGGTCACATTACTGTTGTTATTGATATTTCCATCAGAAGACGTATTCTTTTTCTTGGAATCGGATATAATCATCAAGACTCCAAGACAACACCCAGCCAACGCAATAAGCCAAAGAAATAAATACGTTCCATTACTTAGAGCAAATCCTTTTGCATTCATTATATTATCTCCAGAAATTATGAAGAAATATTGACCAAAGATCGACTGGACACGGACAAGGAGGGTTAATGCCCATGCCCCTGAAATAAATAGAATGATAATACCTGCAACCATATCATCTCCTTTAATTTCTATTGACTGATTACCCGTGAAAAATAGGAAAAAAGACCAGCCATAATTTATACACTGTCTTGTCCCTTATTTTGGCGAATTCTTCGCCGAGCCACTGCTGTCTCATAGATTTTCCCACAGCAAAATTTGTAAGGGAGCATTGGCATTGTGGTGTTGCACCTGTGTGGCAGTTTAAAAGATTGGCCATTATTGCACCAAGGTCCTTCATCACTTGCAATCATCCAACATCATCGGCATACCTCACGTTTCCAAAGCCCTGGCGCTGGCCTCCCGCTGACGCCGTGTTTCCCGGTCTTTGTCGGCGTGATACAGGGAACTCAGGGCCTGATCCTGCTCGGTCAGGTTGCTGTCCAGATGCTTTTCGATCTTCGTTATCTGTTCTCCATCCATTTCGTTGTTCTTATCCAGCTGTTGCTGGCTACTGGCGGCTTTACTGTTTCCCTGCCGCTGGTTCTGGGTGGTCTGCCGTTGCTTCTGGCTGGTCTGTTGCTGCTTCTGAATAGCCTGCGGCAGATCCCGTTCCGCCTGCATGGCCTGCATGGCCTGCTCCCTCTGGGTGCTGATCGACGACCTGGTCTCGGCGATGATGGTCTTGACCTGCTCCAGACCGGCATGGATCTCCTTCAACCGTTTTTCCGCCTCATCCTTGGTGATTGCGCCGCTGTCGAACTGGGCAATGACTTCCTTCCATTTCTGGTCGTAGCAGTTGCGGGCGGCGATGACATCCCGCTGCAAGGCGAGCGTCGCCTGCTTCTGGGTCGCCGCATCATTCATATAGCTCTGATAGCGCTGACGCGGGTCCTGATACTCCTTCAATTTGTTCTGGAAATAGGCGTAGCCGGCGGTGCCGCCAACCACGGCGCCCACCCCCGCTCCAACGAGCGTCGACGTGGTGTTGCGTCCGGCAAGGTAGCCGACCGCGGCGCCGCCAAGGGCGCCGACAGCCGCGCCTGCGCCTACCGACTTTATCAACTGGGTGTTGTTGGCCTGGGCGCTGACGTTGGCGCAGTACGTATTGCATTCCGGATAATAGTGGCCCGTTGTTGGCCCTACCCCCGCGCACCCGGAGAGCAGCAAAGCGGCGCAGGCCGTGGCGACCATCAGACGCCGGCCCGCTGCATGGATGGATGTCAGGCTGGTTTGCATCTCAATCTCCTTTCTCGTCTTTTATATTTTATAGATAGGGTTCGATGGTCTTGAATCTCCGGTCAGATACCATGCCCCGCAGCACATCCGTTTCTGTCAGAGGCGCGGTTGCCCCATGGCTCAAATGCCCGCGCAAGATGTCGACTCGCCGCTGCATGCTGCCGCTGAAACTGTTTTCATCTTCATCGGGTTGCGCAAAACGCTGGCCCACAGCCTCCATCTGAGCCGCCACCCGGCCACTCTCAAAACGTTCCAATTCCCGCAAGGTAGCCAGGTAATAGAACAACGCACCCCGGATATAGGTGGCCGCCCGGTGGACCGCTTTTTTCTGGTCAGGAAGATTCTTCTGGAATCCCGTGATCTTTTCGTTGACCACAGCCAGCATGTCTTTATACCGCGCATGCTCCGTCGCTGGTTTTCCAGGTTCTTGCAGCAGTTTTTCCAAAATCGGCTTCTTTTTCAGTTCGCTGTCGATGTCTTCCTGGTTCGCCTGCAGTTGCGCCGCCGCCTCTTCACAGCGATAGGTGTAATTGGCGATCACCTCCAGGGTGAACATCGCCCCCAGAAGCGTCTCCCTGATCATCCGCTCTTCGCTGTCGTTGACCTTCTGGTGATAGGTAGAGACGGTGTCCTCCGCCTCTTTCAAGGCATTCAGCGTCTTCGGGTCAGTGATGGCGCTGGCCGCCGTGTGGATCTTACTGCGGGCGTCGTCGGCCTCGCTGCCGCCCGCCGCCACGGGTTTCGAACGCCGCGCCCATTCGCCGCGCAGGGCGTCCAGACGGTCGGTGGGAGTGAAAATGCCCCCCAGAGCCAGCCTGAATCCCACCGTGTCATCGCCATTGGCCTTGCCGCCCCAGAAGTAGTCGTATTCCAACCGCCCGCCGGGATGCAGTTCCTTTTCGCTGGTCGCCAGATAGCTCCCCCCCTTGAGCACCAGACCGCCATCGCCGCCGAGCCGCTGCCCTGCGAAGACAAGCTGAAACGGCGACAACACCATCTCGGCGGCGTTGCCCGCCATGTCGTGCAGACCGAGAACACTGGGCTTAAGCGAGCCGATGGGGGCAAGAGACGATCGGGTGGGCAGATACAATCGAGCGGCGACATATTCACCAAGCTCAGCACCATCGGGAATCGGCGGATGCACGGTGACAGCGGCGCGATCCGCCCGTGCGACCTTATGCCCGCCACGGGCGGCGTATTCCCATTCCTCTTCCGAAGGCAGGCGGATATAGGCCGGGCGTTTCGCCGCCGCGAAATATGGCAGCACTTCCGGACGGTTTTTCAACAGCCAATCGGTATACCGGCGGGTAAAATCCAGCACGTCAAACCAGGAGATATTGGTTTGCGGCTTGTCGTCGTCAGCTGCCAGGGTCAGGGGCGCGTCGCCGGGATTGTCCATGACGGCCCGCCACTGGGCGCGACTCAGTTCATATTTGCCGATGAAGTAGAGAAAGGGCTTCTGGTGTTGCGACTGGGAAGCGCAGCCGGGGTCGCCTAAAATGCCCTGCCGCGCGCCGTCGCCCCAGGCGGCGGGCAGATCTTTCATCTCGAACAGGGCATTGATCCTAACCATATGCGTTTGCTCGCGATAGCCATAGTCGGTGCTGGCGACTCCATGTTTTTCTTCAGAGGCGTCGAGGTAACCGCCGGTGGGCACACAGACCGGACGCAGCGCCAGGCTCAGGCCGCCAGGCATAGGCAGGAGGACATCGCCAGGTGACGGCTTCGGGTTCGATACATCGGCAACGCTGAGATTGCCGCCGATGGCCACACCCTGCTGGTCAACGCCGGATTTGGCAAACCCGGCGGCCATGCCCAGCCTGGCGCAGGCCAGGATGAGCAGCAGGCCGGGCAAGATGTTGAGCAGCGTTGTTCTGTGCATGATCTTCACCCATCACGGCGCAGAACCGCCGCCGGTTGCAAGTTGATAAGGCTTTTACCCGCGCCGGAGGCGCAGAGGCAGGCGAAAACAAGCGAGCCGATATACAACGGCGCCAGGGCCGAAAGCGGCAGGCGGCACACCGATTCCCCCGGCGTCAGCCAGGCGGCGCAGGCGCGGTCGAAGCCCCAAGCTGCTACCGCGTACAAGGCCAGCGACAACGAAGCCGCGCCCAGTGAGACCAGGCAGGATTGAACCAGGGGAAACAAAAGCGACTCGCGGGCATACAAGCCCATCAGCCTGGTCTGGGCGAAAATACGCAGCTTGCGCCGGACATTGGCGGCCGACAGGCTGGCCAGAGACAATCCCAGACCACACAAAGCGGTGCCGCCAATCAGCAGCGCCCCTAGGGAAAGGGCATGGCGGATGCCGCGCAGGGTTTCCACCTCACGGGCAAAGGTGTAGGCCTCTATGCCCCGCGCCATCAAAAAATCGCGCATAACCACAACATCATCCAGTGTTTTCACATACATGCGGAACCCGGCATAACTGCGGCCCTCCTCCTCATCCATCGGCGGCGGCGCATCACCCGGCCAGTCCAGTTCCGGGACGGCACAGCCATCGCGATACCGCTCCACCGCCTCGACAAAGGCCAGCGGCGCGTAGAGATCATTCTTCCAGTCCGCCGCATCCGGCAAAATGCCCGCCACCTTGGCTGAATGCGTAACCTGCTCCAGCCGACCGTCATGACGGCGGGAAACGCGAATCCGCACCTCATCGCCAACGGTTATGCCGGGCAGAAACCTGGCCATATTTTCGGTCAGGACAATGCCATCGTCTCGCATGGTCAGCCCATAACGGCGCAGCACCGGATCGCCGTCGCTAGAGGGCACGAGATCGCCTTCCTGGACCGCGCCGCCAGGAGCGGCCACGATAACGCTTGCCGCCAGCGTCCGGGTACGGGGGATAAGGAAATCCACCGAGGGGTGGGCAGCCAATTCGTCCAGGCTTTTCGTTGTGTAGCGGATATTGCCGTAGGGATTTATGGCCAGGACGTTGGGATTGTCGAGCAGGTGTTTGGACAAGGTTTCGACGATGCCGTAGCGCAACCCGGCCAGCAGCAGGCAAGGAGCCAGAGCCGCAGTAAAAGCCAGAATGGCGCAGAACGATAGATTGCGTTCGTGCAGAAAATCGCGCCAGGCCAGGAAAACAGCGGTCAGGCCCGCATTCTTTCGATTCGTGGAGGAGGCGCTTTGCCGTTCGCCGGACGCCTCCGCCGCGCCAGCCAAAGCGGTATCCTCCTGGCGGGGCTTCG
>WRFD01000153.1 GCA_009778955.1 Desulfobulbus sp. | reverse complement strand
GCTGGCCGAAACCCGCCAAGACCCGCAACTGCTCCAATACGACACCTTGATTGTCGACGAAGCCCACGAGCGGAGCCTCAATATCGACTTTTTGCTCGGATACCTCAAGAACCTGCTGGCAGTCCGGCCCGATCTCCACCTGATCATCAGCTCGGCCACCATTGATGTCGAGCGCTTCAGCCGCCATTTCGATGACGCGCCGGTCGTCCCAGTCTCGGGCCGCACCTACCCGATCACCACTCTGTACTTTGATGCAGCCGACGAGGACGAACCCGACCAATCCTACGTCGAACAGGCCATCGCTACGATCGAGGAACTGACCCGGCAGCCGCTCGGAGGCGACATCCTTGTGTTTATGCCCACCGAGCGCGACATCGCCGACACCCTCGACGGCCTCCAGCACCTGGCCGACTCCCACCTGCTGCTGCCCTTGTTCGGCCGCCTGCCTGCCGCCGACCAGCGCCGGGTCTTCCACCCTTCCGGCCGGCGCAAGATCATTGTCGCCACCAACGTGGCCGAAACCTCGCTGACGGTTCCCGGTATCGGTTTCGTGGTCGATACCGGCCTGGCCAGGATTTCCCGCTACAACCCCCGGACCGGCACCACCAGCCTCAAGGTGGGCCGCATCTCCCGCGCCAGTTGCGAACAGCGGCGCGGACGCTGCGGCCGAACCGGGCCAGGCGCCTGCATTCGCCTCTACAGCGAGGAGGATTTCAACAGCCGCGACCTCTACACCCTGCCGGAAATCCGGCGCGCCAATCTGGCTGAAGTCGTCCTCCAGATGATCGACTTGAAGCTGGGCGATCCGGCCCGTTTTCCTTTCCTCAATCCGCCGCCTGATGCGGCCATTCGCGAAGGATACCGGCTGCTCAGGGAACTGGGCGCCATCACCGGCGAAAACCGCCTCACCGCCAACGGTCGCCTGATGGCCGGCCTGCCGCTCGATCCGCGCATCTCCCGGATCATCATCGAATCGATGAGCCTGGGCGCCAGCCGCGAGATCACCATCCTGGCGGCGGCGCTCTCAATCCAGGATCCGCGCGTACGCCCGCCTGACAAGGAGCACAAGGCCGATGAGGCGCATCGCCAGTTTGTCGATAAGACTTCGGATTTTCTCACCCTGCTCAACATCTGGAACGCCTTTTTTATTCCCGGCGGGGAATTGCCGTCGAAATCGCGGCTTGCCCGCTTCTGCAAGAGCCATTTCCTCTCCTGGCAGCGGATGCGCGAGTGGATAGACGTGCACGACCAAATCAACCGACTGCTCCGAACTCAAAAAAGATGGAAAATCGACCAGGCTGCCGCCCCTGCCAGCCACGATGCCATCCACATTGCCCTGAGCAGCGGCTTCTTGCGTAACATTTGCCTGAAAAAAGAAAAAAATACCTACCTGGCCGCTGGCAACCGGGAAGTGATCCTCTTTCCTGGTTCAGGTCTCTACCACAAGGGGCCGCAGTGGGCGGTGGCGGCCGAATTCGTCGAGACCACCCAGTTATTTGCCCGCACCGTGGCCGCCGTCGAGGTCGACTGGCTGGAGCGGTTGGGCGGCCCACTGTGCAAACGGTCCTGGTCCGAACCGCACTGGGAGAAACGCAGCGGCAAGGTGGTGGCCCTGGAGCGGGTCAGCCTGTTCGGCCTGCCCATCGTTGTCGGCCGCAAGGTCGAATACGGCCGCATCAACGACAAAACCATGTGGGAAGCTCGCGACATTTTCATCCGTACCGCCCTGGTCGACAACCAGTTGGGAGGCCGGTATCCTTTTCTCGAACACAATACCGCCCTGGTTGCCCGGTTTACGGAGATGGAGGAACGGTTCCGCCGCCGCGACATCGTGGTCGATCCAGAGGTTCTCTATCAATTCTACCAGACCCGCCTGGGCAAGGTGTATGACCGCTTTACCTTAAACCGCCTGCTGAGGAGCAAGAAGAACGACTCGTTTTTGCGCATGACCGAGGAGGATATCTGTCTGGCCGTGCCCGATGCCGAAGATTTGTACCGGTTCCCGGCCACGCTCCGGGCCGGTGCATTCGAGCTGGAATTGCGCTATCTCTTTGCCCCCGGCGACGAAGCGGACGGGGTCATGGTCCTTTTGCCCCGCCAGCTCCTGCCCCACATCAATCCCCAGGTTTTCGAGTGGCTGGTGCCCGGCCTGCTGCCGGAAAAGCTGCTGCGCCTGTGCCGCCGGCTGCCCAAACAGTTGCGCCGCCGCTTGGCGCCCCTGCCCGACGCGGTCGACCGGATCATGGATGAGATGTCCCTGTACAAAGGCTCCCTCTACCAGGAGCTGGAACGGGCCATTTTGCGGATCTACCAAGTCACGGTGCAGCGCGGAGACTGGCAGGCCGACACCCTGCCTCCCCATCTGCGGATGCGGTTTCTGGTGCTTGACGACCAGGGAAAAATCCTTGTCGCCGAACGATCCCTTGCCGGACTGCACGAGGCTTCCCGCATTGAGGCGGTTCGCCGCGGAACAGCCGCCGCACTGTCCCTGCCGCCTGCGCGGGAGATCGTTGAGGACGATCTCGACTCCTTTCCCCGTCACTTGATCCTGACGACTCCGGACGGCCGAACCGCTGGACTGGCGTTTGCGGCCCTGTCGCCCGACCCCCAGCGCCAGACTGTGAGTCTCCGCTACTTAGACGACGAATCCCAGGCCAAAAGGCAGAACAGATTGGGCATGCGCGCCCTGTACGCCCGCCATTTCGCCAAGGAAATGACAGCGCTGCGCAGGCTGTGCCAGGAGGCGGTCATCAACCATTCCGCCTCCTGGCTCAGCCTGGGCCGTACCGGCTCGGCGGCCGAACTGCGGACCGATCTCGAAATTTTTCTGCTTGACCATCTCTTTGCCGCCAAGACCGGTGAAATACCCACCTGTGCCCATTTTTCGGAGACGGTGCGCCAGGTCGGAGGCCAGGGGCTGCTTCGCACCGCAGGCGCGCTGCTCGCCTCGATCATCGAGATGATGCAACAGCGGCGGACGGTGAGCACCCGCATCACGGCCTGGGCCACGCGGGCACGAACAGCCAAAAACTATCAGCAAAAACGGCACGACGACTATCTCGCCGCCCTGGAGCAGATCGTGCCGGCCGACTTTCTCCGTCGATGGCACGCCGGCTGCCTGCGCCACAAACGCCGTTACCTCCAAGCCCTGGCTCTCCGGGTCGAACGGGCGGAGCATGCGCCAGGAAAGGACGACAAAAAGGCTGAACGGCTGCGGGCGCCCGAGGCCAGGTTGGCTCAGATGACCCGATTCGACAATTCCACTCCGGCCTGCCTGGCCTGCCAGGAGGCATACCGCGAGTTGCTGGAGGAATTCCGGGTTTCGCTTTTCGCCCCAGAACTGGGGACAGCCCAGCCGGTTTCCGAGCAACGGCTGTTACAAAAATGGCAGGAAACCGAGAGCGTGTGCCGACAGGCTGAATAAGCGTTTTCCGATCTTGCGGAATACACCTGGCAGTATCCGGAAAAAACACCTGAAGACAGCAGCTAACCCCACCTTGTCAGTTGCTTTTTTTCTTCCCATGGCCTAACTTTCCATCCACTGAACCAAGCGGCCGACATGAACGGTGAAAACATGGCACAGACGATCGGGAACCCCACCCATAGACTAAGCCGCCATCAGCGACTTGGCGGCGTTCCGGGAACAGTATGACCGACTGAGTGGGGAAATCCAGCAGGCAGGGTACAGCTTGAAAACAGTCCGCCCCTTTCTCCCGGTTCACCGAATGCCGAACAGCGGGATGAATGGCGTTCCTGGCTGCAACTGCAAATCAAGAGCAGGCTGCGGGGCCGCGACGACCTGGTCTCGCCCATCCGCACCCGGAACATCGTGATCGAACATCTGCCCGAATAAGAACCGAAGTCAAACAACCCATGTCTTTTCATTGCCTACACGTCTAACTAACCGGCGCAACGCTATGCACATTTTTTCCCGCTTTCTCAAATTTGCATGCATCCTGGCATCCTGTACCCTCCTGCTCGCTGATTCCCTGCATGCCGCCCAGCAGCTGGACCGCTTCTTTCTCATGGGCAGCGGCGTTCTGCATCTGAAGAATCTTCGCAACAACCGCGAGGCTCAGGTCACCCTGCTCAATAAGGACGGGTCGTTCAACCAAGAGGCATTCGGCAAGGTGGACTGGGTCTTTGATTTTCCCGCCAAGGAAAGGGGGGAGCATGTTTCTCCCCGCCTGCTGTTCATGCTCAGCTACTTTGTTGACCGGCTGGCCCCCGGCAAGACCGTCAATATCGAGTCTGCCTACCGCAGTCCGGAATACAACCAGGCTATCCGCGACAACGGCAACAATGTAGCCCGCACCAGCACCCACCAGGACGGCATTGCCCTCGACTTTTGGCTGCCGGGGGTGAGCGGCAAACGGCTATGGAACACGATCAAGGCCAAGAACTGCGGCGGCGTCGGCCATTACGGAGGTAAAATCGTGCATCTTGACGCCGGCAAGCCCCGCTTCTGGGAAGCTGCCACATCCGGCGCCCGCACCAAGGAACCGGATTACAACCGCCACCTCTATCTTTCAACCGAGTTCGACCGCTATCATCCCAAGGAGCAGGTCAATCTCTCCTTTTCCAGCTTGAGCGATTTCGATTTCGGCGTCCATCCTGTCATCCAGATCTTCAGCGCCGACAACCCCACCAACCTGGTCACCGGCGTCCGCCTCAACTACGTCGATGAGAACGACTGCCTCCGAATCGGCGACCGCAAGACCGCCCGTTCGCTGACCACCTTGATGCCGGCCTATCTCCCTCCGGGGAAGTACGTCATCAAGATGGAGTTCTGCGAAAAGCCGTTCGAGCAGATGCCCTCGGAAGCTGTTTCCAACCCGATCGAGCTTGTTCCGGAAGCTGATAATAAAGGTGCGCCGCCCGCTCGGTGATCTCGCTCGGCGCCCCCTACCTCGCGACCACTGGCAGAGGATGGGATGCCGGCCTTGTTTTCGTTTTGACGGCGACCCGGTTCCCCAGCTCCACAGCCGATGGCGATCGGCGCATCCCATCTTCAGCCAAAGGAGTGATCGATGGCCAAAGGCTTACTGATCGTGTTCACCGGCAACGGCAAGGGCAAAACCACAGCTGCCCTCGGCATGGCCATGCGGGCCGCCGGACACGGGCTCAAGGTTTGCTTCATTCAATTCATCAAGGGCGGCTGGCATTACGGTGAACTAGATGCGGTCAAGTGGTTTGAGGGATTGATCGATTTCCATGTGATGGGCAAGGGGTTCACCTGGAAATCGGACAATATCGAGGAAGACGTCCTCCTGGCCCGCGAGGCCTGGGATTTCGCCTGCGGCATCATCGCCTCCGGTGTCTATCATACCGTGGTGCTCGACGAATTCACCTATCTGCTCCATTACCAGATGCTGGCGCTCGACGCCTGCCTGGACTTCCTCAATGCCCGCCCGACGGGTCAACATATAGTGGTTACTGGCCGGCATGCCCCGGAGCGGCTGCTGGCTCTTGCCGACCTGGTCACCGACATGCAGGCAATCAAGCATCCCCTGGCAAGCGGCGTCAAGGCGCAGAAAGGGATCGAATTCTAGTGCTTAGCCGCGTTAATATAAATAATTATCGCAAGTCCACAAGGCTTGATGCAATGCCGAAAACCGAAGAAGTGAAGGCAGGTGCATGGCGCGTACTGCATAAGTGGTTTCCCGTGATGAGCAAACGCGCCAAGCATTGGAAAGGATAGCCAGAAGCAACAGCGAGGAAGCGAGGCTTGTCAGGCGGGCAAAGATAGTCTTTGGTTGCTTGGACGGGAAGCGCATCATGGATATTTCCGCCGAACTTGATGAACAAGAAGACGTCATTATCAAGTTGCGCGACAGCTTGCGATACGCAGGCGCAACGACAAAGGGATAGAGACGCAGCTCAAGAGCTTCGTCATCAAGATCGGCAGGCAGGGGCCAGGATAACCCGGCAGCGGTTGCCCGGTTGACCGTGGCGTCCACGGCGCCTTTACTGACGCCGCAGGTTTTGGCTGCTTCGCGCCGGCTCTGGCCGCGCAGCCAGACCAAGCGCAAGATTTCTCGTGTTTTTCGCATGGCGACTCGTCCTCGTGGCATCTTGACCTCCTTCTGTAAAATTGAAGAAGGTAAGATACACCGTGAAGGTTGCCCCGCGACTACACCCTCAGTTTATAGTGGCCTTTTTCACCGGAATGGCGGCCATTTTGCTCAGGAATTCCCACTCCGCCAGCATTACCCGGCTTCATCAGCGCTACGAGCCTATCCGCCGCCCTCTCGCACCCAGCCTATCCGTCGCCGGATGCCGGTTGGTCTGTACGCCGCAGACCACGCGGAGGGCTTCCCGTGCTGCTCCGACCGTCCTCTTGCATGCGTGCTGCCGCCACTACCCCGGCGGAAGCCCAGGGCGCTTGTTTCGCTCTCTTCCCCTGGAACTGGCAGCCTTCCCCGTT
>WRFD01000152.1 GCA_009778955.1 Desulfobulbus sp. | reverse complement strand
GAGGTCATGGCCCAGGGCGATGGCCTCGGTCAGGTACTCGTTGAGCCGCAGGCAGACCGCCATGGTGCGGGCGATCTGCGACACTTCCAGCACATGGGTCAGGCGGGTGCGGTAATGGTCGCCCGCCGGGGCGAGAAAGACCTGAGTTTTGTGCTTGAGCCTGCGAAAGGTCTTGGAATGAATGATTCGGTCCCGGTCGCGCTGGAAGGCGGTTCGCAGGTGACAGGGCTCCTCTTCGGTCATCCGACCCCGCGACCGGCTGCTTAAGCAGGCATACGGCGACAAAGCCACCTGCTCCCGCGCTTCCTGCTGTTCTCGGATGGTCTTCATGGTCTTCGCTGCCGGTCTCAGGGTTGCCAGAGGAGGAAGGCCCTGATGAAGGGATCGAGCCGACCGTCTAACACCGCGTCGACATTGCCTTCCTCGGTGTTGGTGCGGTGATCCTTGATCAGTCGGTAGGGCTGGAGCACATAGGAACGGATCTGGCTGCCCCAGGCGATGTCCTTCTTGTCGCCCTGGATGCTTTCTTGGGTGCGCAACTGCTCTTCTCTCTCCCGCTCGAACAGCCGGGCCATCAGCATTTTCATGGCCATGTCCTTGTTGCGGTGCTGGCTGCGCTCGTTCTGGCACTGCACCACGATCCCGGTGGGGAAGTGGGTGATACGGATGGCCGAATCGGTCTTGTTGACGTGCTGGCCGCCGGAGCCGCTGGCCCGGAAGGTGTCGATGCGGATATCCTTGTCGTTGATCTCGATGGCCACGTCGTCGTCCAGCTCGGGCATGACCATCACCGAGGCAAAGGATGTGTGCCGCCGACCGCTGGCGTCGAACGGCGAGATGCGCACCAGCCGGTGGATGCCCACCTCGGAGCGGAGATAGCCGTAGGTGTACTTGCCCTTGATCAAGATGGTGACGCTCTTGGTGCCGGCCTCGTCGCCGGGCAGCAAGTCGAGGATGTCGGCCTTGAAGCCCTTGTTCTCCGCCCAACGCAGATACATCCGCAGCAGCATGCCGACCCAGTCCTGGGCCTCGGTGCCGCCGGCGCCGGCGTGGATGGTGAGGATGGCGTTGTTGGCGTCGTGCTCGCCTGTGAACATGCACTCCAACTCCACCAGGTCGATGCGGCGGCGCAGCCCATCCAGGCTGGAAACGACATCCCGGTACGTTTCCTCGTCGTTCTCCTCGACCGCCATGTCAAGCAGCATGCCGGCATCGTCGAGGTCGTTATAGTTCTTGTCCCAGATGCCGATCAGGTCCTGCAACTGGCCCAACTGACGTTGCACCCGCTTGGCTTCGGCCTGGTTGTCCCAAAAGTTGGGGCTGACCGTCTGCCGTTCCAGCAGTTCGATCTGTTCACGCTTGCCATCCAAGTCAAAGATGCTCCTTCAGCACGTGCATCCGGCCCTTTAAACTGTCGAGCAATTGTCGCGATTCCGCTGATTCGGTCACATCGGCCATGGTTCACCTCACGGCATGCAGGCAAGACAAAAAAAGAAACGAGCCCGCCCTGGGGCGCCTCGTTACGGTCAACTCGCAGATGGGCCGCCGGCATCGTGCCGGCCGGCCATCTCGTTCGGAGAGATGCATACTAAACAGAAACGGTGCAAGTCTCAAGGAAGAAAGGCCCGGCAGCGCAGAAAGCCAACCCGTTCGGGGCGATGCCGCCTGGCGCCAGGTCGCCTTCCTCACCAGCGGCATAGGCGGCGGGTAACCGCCAGCAAGGCCGCGAGCACGGCGCAGGCCATCCCGAACCAGTGGCCGCCTTGGCTAAACACTGTTTCCGATTCTAGCAGCGGCACCGAAGCGGTCCGGGCGGCTTCAACAAAGAGTTCGGTCTGGTCGGTGATCCGGCCCAGGGGATCGACAAAGCCGCTGATGCCGGTATTGGCGGCGCGGACCAAGGCGCGCCGGTTTTCCACCGCCCGCAGCACGGCCATGGCCATGGACTGGTAGGGGGCGCTCGATCGGCCGTACCAGGCGTCGTTGGTGATGTTGACCAGGAGGTTGGCGCCCCACCCCACGCTTTCACGGGCAATGTCGGGAAAGATGGATTCGTAGCAGATCAGTATCCCCAGCCGCATCGCGCCCGCAATCAGCGGTTCCTGCCTGGTTCCCTCCGAGAAATCGCCGACATTGACCACCAGCGGCTGCAAAAAGGACAATAGGCGGCGCACGGGCGCGGGCACGTATTCGCCGAAGGGCACCAGATGCTGCTTGGCGTACTCGCCGCTGGTCCGGTCGCCGGGTCCCAGCAGCAAGGCGCCGTTCCAATACTGTGCCTGTTCGCCGCCTTGCCCGGCGGTGACGGTATACAGCGGCGCCCCGGTGAGCAACCAGACCTTGTCGTCGGTGGTGAACGCGGTCACCCGATTGAACAAAAAAAGATCCATTTGCGGATAGAACGGCAAGGCCGTTTCCGGCCAAACCACCAACTCAGCCCCCTCTTCCCGCACCATCCGCTGCGAGAGCCGGAGGTAGGCATCGACCGTCACCGCCTTGGCGGACTGCGACCATTTAGCCGCCTGGTCGATGTTGCCCTGGACTACGGCCACTTTGGCCTGGCTGGTACGGGTCAGGGCTGTCTCCACTGCCTGATGCCGCACGAACGAATAGCCGCCGATGGCCAGCAGCATGACCACAGCCGCCAGCATTGGCCAGCGCGCCCCGCGGACTGGCCGGGAGGCGCGGCCAAGCTTGTCGAGACCCGCCGCCACCAGGCCGTTGACCAGCACCAGGCTGAAGGTGAGCAGATGGTGGCCGCCCAGATCCGCCGCCTGGATCAACATAGGTTGTCCGAACAGGCCATAGCCAAGGTCCATCCAGGGAAAGCCGGTGAATAGTACCGAGCGGAGGTAATCGAACCCGACCCAGACCACTGGCGCGATCCAGACCAAGGCCGCCGCCGAACAATGCCGGTTGCCGTGGCGGCCGGCGATCAGCCCGGTCACAAAGCAGGTTGCCGCCGGAAAGCAGGCCATGTAGGCGGCCAGCAACACCAGGGCCGGCAGGGCCAGCCCTAGGGATAGGCCGCCGTAGCGGCCGAGCACGATCAATATCCAGTACAAGAGGGCCAGATGGTAGACCAGGCCGAAGAAAAACCCGGCCAGCAGGCTGCGGCCGGGGCGGGCGTTGAGAACCAGGAGGAGCAGCGGGGCTAGGCTGACGAACAAGAGCGGCCACCAGCCGATCCGGCTGGGCATGGCCGAGGCGAGCAGACCGGCGGAGACGAGCACCGCCATGGCCAACGCGGCTAGGCCGTCAGCTTTTCGACTCGGTTTCATCGTTGCGAACTATGCGAACACTCTTGATCCGGCGTGGGTCGGCCCCGAGCACCTTGAAGGAAAGCACGCCTTCCTGTATCAGGGCGCCGGCCTGCGGCACCTTGCCCAGACGATGGATGATGAATCCGCCCACGGACTCGTAGGGTCCTTCGGGCAGACTGAGACGGAAGTGGGACTCGACCTCCTCGATGTCGATCTTGGCATCGACGATGACCGCGCGATCGTCCACCACCCGCAGCTCGCTGGCCTCCTCGTCGTGCTCGTCGCCGATTTCTCCGACGATTTCCTCGATCACGTCCTCAAAGGTCACCAGGCCCCGCACGCCGCCGAACTCATCGACCACGACCGCCATGTGGATCTTCTTTGACTGGAATTCGCGCAGCAACTCGGTGATCGGCTTGGATTCGGGGATGAAGGGGGCGGGGTTGAGAAATTCCTTGAGTTCGACCGGAGAAGCAGGGTCGCAGGTGCAGATGCGCAGCAGGTCTTTGGCATGGAGAATGCCGACAATCTGGTCGGGGGTACCCTGGTAGATGGGGATGCGGGTGTACCCTTCTTGAATGATCAAGCGGATGAGTTCCGGCACGGAAGTGTTCAGTTCGGCGCAGATCATTTCCGCTGAAGGGGTCATAATCTCGGAGGCGATGGTCTCCCGGAAATCGAAGATGGAATTGATCAGCCGTTCCTCGTGGATCGAGATCAGCCCCTGCTCCTCGCCCTCTTCCAGCAGTTCCTGAATCTCGTGCTCCAGCTCCTCGGTGGTGTCGGGGGCGCCGCGAAGCCCAAGGGCTGATTTGATTTTTTCAAAAAACGACTTACTTGGTGGTTCCTCTCCAGAGGGCGTCGGGCCGGCCGACGGCGACTCCATATGTTCCATACAGAAAAAATTTCTCCTTAAGTCTAAAAAAAACGGATGGTATGAAAGTAGGCTAACAGGGCAGAAAGTCAAGAATTATTTCGCCTGATTTCCGAACAATGCCCGGTGCTGTGGCCGCTGACACGGTGCCCGAAGCCATTGATGCGGTTTTCTTGAAGCTTCTCTCTTGACGCTGGAGGGCGGGTATGCTATTAAATGCGTTCGCAATTTTCACATGCCCGAGAATTGCCCCTTCTTCGATTTTTCGACTTGGGCCGTTAGCTCAGCTGGTAGAGCAGTTGACTCTTAATCAATTGGTCTGGGGTTCGAATCCCTAACGGCCCACCAATAAAATCGGCACGTTACCCACACAGGGTAACGTGCCGATCTTGTTTTTTGCTACCCTATTGCTACCCTGGCGCGAAATGCGCATCCAGTTGTGCCGCCCTGGCTCGGTCGGTAGAGCTTGTTATTCGTGACCACAGAATCGCCAGTTCAATTCTGACTGGTGGCTCCAGAAGAAGAAAGGGGCTATGTGCTTTTTTCGCACATAGCCCCTTCTTTTTTACAAAGATCAGGGTAGCAATAGGTTAGCAAAAATGCCTGTGACCGGAAATCGGTGCGGCCACTGCCCTACCCGACCATCTCTCTCCCCTGCCCATCCCATCCGAAAAGGTATTGGCGGCTTGCCACGCCTGCTGTCCCTGGCAGCGGAGCGGGCAAAAGAATGGTATCGCTATCCACAAAAATGCCACGTTTTGAAGAAAGGCAACCGGCAGACACGATCCGAACGCCGGGAGGCCTATCAAATCATCCTTGAAACCATGCTTTCTTTTCTGGACCTGGCTTCTTTATGTTTGGGAACGCCCACTCTGGATAACGGCTTTGTGGACGTGGACATGAAAATCCTTGTGGCCGCATCCGGCATGAGCCAGCGCCGTTGCGAGCGGGCCATTGCCGATCTCAAAAATGCCGGACTGATGGAAGTCAAACAGCCGCGCAGGATCAACGAGCAGGGAGAGTATGTCGGCTTGCGAGCCATCCGGATTCTCCGTGAAGCGTTTTTTGAATTTCTTGGACTGGGTCCCATGCTCCGGCGGGAACGGGCCAGGGCCACAGAGGCATTGCGCCGCAAAGCCGCGAGGGCCAACCACAAACTAACGGATATGATGCGCCGGGCTGTCCAGGGCATGAAGGGGGTTTTCCGATATTCTCCCGTTTCGCGGGGAGAACAGGATTGGCACGATGAAAGTGCCTTGCGCTGGAACAGACTTTGCGCCAGATACATGCTGACCGGGCTTCTTGGTGATGAACTCCGGCGGCGGGTCAATGCGGAACTTGGCCTTCCATCTGACTATAGCCCTGGACGACGCGCATAAATACACAAATGGCTCCATAGAGGCGGTCAACATCTGCCCGCTATGAACTTTTTCCATCTTCAGAACTGTTTTTCCACCATCCCCCACCCCTGAAATCGCTTTACCACCTCCTACAAATCCCTAAAAAATCCATTGCACGGCTTTTGCCCCTGGTGCCCGTAAAATACGTGTCGCATGGTTTGCCCTTTGGTGTCGGCCATAAACCAAAAGGCAAAAATATAAAAAAAGGCGACGGAGGAACGAAGCCAGTTTTTATCAGACTTTTTGAGTCGCCGGAATGTGAAACACCTCTCCCGCCCTCATCCGATGCAGCGCACCGCATTCGCAAATCTGTGCCGCTTCCCTCGCAACCTTGATCTCTCCCCCGCACCACGGGCAGGTCACTCTGGCGTATCCCGCTTTGATGGACAAACACTTCTCCCTGACAACTACTTTTAGATTCCGCAAAAAAACCTTCCTTAACTTGAAAAACTATTTTTCCCCTCGTTGCCTTGATCGCTTCACCGGCTTCAGGAAAATTAGGGAACAACGGCATAAATTCGTTCACAGGCATACTCTACCATAGACAGTCATGTTGAAGCATTCTTTAGCGCTACCCAGGCACACAGTCCCATTCACAGGCATGCTTTACCAGAGCCAACCACAGACAGGCATAGTTAAGACATACATAAACAAATGTAATCATATCTTATAGTTAATAGTGTCTACGGCTGGTTTTCTGTGCTATTGTTTAAACGCATAAATTTGACAATTTATTGGCTATCTGCGAGCCCCGCACCTGCCGTTTCTTCCAGACAAAAGGTTTGGAGTGTTGATTGTAGGCCTTGATGAAAGAGGCGATGGCTTCGGCCAGTTGGGCGGTGCTGTTGAAGCTGGCGCCTCTCAAGACTTTCCGGCTGAAGATGCCAAACCATATTTCCACCTGGTTGAGCCAGCTCGCCGATGTGGGCGTGTAATGAAAGAAAACGCCAGGATG
>WRFD01000151.1 GCA_009778955.1 Desulfobulbus sp. | reverse complement strand
CGGAAATATAGCTTTGATCACATCATGGAGCGCTTGAAAAGCATCCGAAAAGAAACTGTGGATTTTTGCGGGGTGCAATCAAGCGTCATCACGACCCCGTCCGCCGAACAGCGCGCCATCCTGCGCCTGCTCGGGGTGACGCTGCAGTAGCCATACGATTGAATCGAGATAATGCAAATTTTGATCGTAACTACAACGAAATCGGCTTAGCTTTGCCCAGAAGATGCGGTTAAAGACAACGCCCACACGGAGCGTGGGCGCTGGTCGGGGTTACTTTTTCAGACTTTCATCGAGAGCCGCAAATGACTTGACCACCTCCAAGACGGCCAGGGCCAAAGAATATACGTCTTATGCACCGGTTCAAATGGCCCATTCACCTGCAACATACGGTCGTTGTCGTGCAACAGGATGCAATCAGCGCATTTTGCCGTCATTTTTGATGGTGCAGTCGGGGGTGGTGCTGCGTAAAGCCGGGTACCCTGAGCATTTCCAGTTTTGTCCCGAAGTGACGGACCAAGAACCGTCATATGTAGCATATCATCAGTTAAACTTGACAGATTGGCTGATGAAATGCTATATTTAAAAAATGAATAACATCCCCGACGAGCCCATACCGCCCGAAATTATCGTTTCAGCTCTAACTCAGGCGATCGGACAGATTCTTCGCCGCCTACGAGTTGAAGCAAATCCGGACGGCCTGAATTTTTCGCAGACTGCGGCCCTCGCCTTGCTGGCTGACAACGACGGCATGACCACCGCTGACCTTGCGCGCGCGCATGCGATGAAGCCCCAATCGATGAGCACCATCCTGGCCAACCTTGAGCAGGAGGGCTTGGTCGTGCGAAGTCCTGATCCGACGGATAGACGGCAAATCCTATTTTCGCTGACGGATCAGGGCGTCGAGGCGAGGCAAAAGAGGAGCACGGCAAAGCATGGATGGTTGCTAACGGCTGTGGCGAAGCTCTGCCCGTCCGAACGACAAACCCTGCTCTCTGCAGCCGACATCATCCGAGGTCTGAGCAGCTCTTGACGCGTCTCCAAACCCCGAATCAAGAGATCGCCAATGAAAGAAAAATCGAACAAGGAACTCGCCAAATTCCTGAAACGGAGCGCCTGGCCATGAATTGGCTTCATGAAATATCCTACCTGTTTGGTGGCGTCTTCCTCGCCAATGCTGTTCCGCATTTCGTCAGCGGTATGATGGGGCGGCCCTTCCAGAGCCCCTTCGCCAAACCGCCGGGCAAAGGCCTCTCGTCCTCGACCGTGAACGTGCTCTGGGGATTTGCGAACTTCGTTATCGCCTACCTGCTCATCGCCCGAGTGGGTGACTTCGACATACACGTTGCGGACAACGTTATCGCTGCGGGTATCGGGGTCCTTTTGGTCGGCGTGTTCTCCGCGCGCTCGTTCGGTCAATTTCACGGCGGCAATTCGCCCACGGGTTCCTGACGGCGGGATCAGGAGCATGTCCGAGGATGCCCTGCCGCCTCAGAGACAACGCGCTCGTCATCGTCGCCACGAACGCCTCGGACGACGATCGGCTTGATCCCTCTGTTTTGAGGATCGCCGCTGTCGCACTGTTCGGAGGTCTCCTCGCACAACTCGACGCAACGATCGTCAGCGTCTCGCTGTCGAGGCTGGCGGCGGATATGCACTCCAGCCTTGCTACGATCCAGTGGGTTACGAGTGGCTACCTTCTGGCGCTCACCCTGGTTTTGCCGCTGAATGGATGGCTCGTCGACTGCATTGGCGCGAAGGCGCTTTACCTTTGGTGCTTCGCAGGTTTCACCCTATCCTCGGCACTATGCGCGTTAGCCTGGTCAGCGAACTCCCTGATTGCGTTCCGCATCCTCCAGGGCATTAGTGGCGGCCTGCTCGCCCCCATGGCGCAGATGATGATCGCCAGAGCGGCTGGCAAGCACCTGACGCGTGTTGCGGGTTATATGGCGCTCCCGATCCTGCTGGCACCGGTCCTTGGTCCCGTCATCGCGGGCGTCATTCTACAATATGCGTCCTGGCGCTGGCTCTTCCTCGTCAACCTACCGATCGGAGCGCTCGCCTTTCTGCTAGCGGTCCTGTTCCTGCCGGGAGACCGGGAGGAGACGAGGCCAAGGAAACTCGACTGGCTGGGGCTCGCGCTACTCTCGCCGGGGTTGGCGCTGTTCCTCTATGGCTCAAACAAGATTGGTCAGACGACTGGCCGTGGAATCCTTGTGGCCGGAATCGTCATGATGGCCGCCTTTCTCTGGGCGGCTCGGCGTAAAGGCGATGAAGCACTGGTCGATCTGCGATTGTTTAAGAGCAAGATATTCTCGACAGCCGCCGTAACTCAATTTCTATCGAATGGCGTACAGTTCGCCGGCCAGATGCTTATTCCGGCTTTTCTGATTCAGGCCTGCGGTCGCACACCTGGTGAGATGGGCTTGATGCTCGCGCCCCTCGGGCTTGGAATGATGGTCACCTTTCCTTTTATGGGCATACTGACGGACAGGTTCGGCATCCGCCGCGTGTCTGCTGGTGGCGCACTCCTGGCACTCATCGTCACAACGTCGTTTCTATATCTCGCCACCCATGGTTTCGAGTTGTTCGTGTTCGTGCCCGCACTTTTTTTTCGGGGCATGGGTATGAGCGCCGTCGGCTTGCCATCTATGACCGCCGCCTACACGTCGGTTTGCAAGCACGATTTGCCGATGGCGACGACCTCGCTCAACATTGTCCAACGTCTCGGCGGCCCGACACTGACGACGCTTTGTGCGTCCTTCCTTGCATGGAAGCTGAGATCGCAGTTCACGGATTCCGCAGTATCGACCGCTTATGCCTGGGCGTTTCTGTTTCTTTGCGGTCTTCACGCGTTCACCTTCCTCACGGCCTCTCTCCTGCCGCTTCGTTTGAATAGGCTAGGGCGGTGAAGGCTTGTCCTTTAATGCCCACACACGGGCACTGATCTGATCGTGATCTGGCAACAAATCTGGAAGGTGCCGTGCCCCGGTGGGCTGTTTTTCTTGCCACCCGGTCGAGCGGGAAGCGGGACGCTCGCACAGTGTTTCACGAAGTGAAGCATACTGTGCTGCGGTTTTTGCTTTTCACGAAGACGGAGCATGTGCCATCAATCCTAAGCTCCCAAAGTTTGACGAATCCGGCAGAATAAGTAAGCCTCCAAATTTGCGGACCGCTCAAAGTCACGAAGAAGGATGATTGGTGAACGATATCAAATGGTTAAGTCACGGAAAATGGGAATCCAAATACCGTGTGGAGTGGAACTTGAAATGCCTCTCTGGGGTATTTCGCGTCAACAGTTGGCGTCGATGAAGAAGCAGGTGTATATCCGCGATCAAGAAAAAGAAGACTATCGTATCTATCAACTGACCTTTTTTTTAAATAGTCGACCACTGCAATGGTGGTCATTGGATCTGTTGAATAGACCGCTTTGAGCGGTTCACAATCTCAAGACACCGGCTTTTCCGGCAGTTGCTGACTTATATGGCATGCAGAAGAGAGTGGCAGCCAAAAAAAACAATACGCGCAGGTTATCGGAGGCACAAGCTACGTCTACGAGGACTTGCCCTATTGGGACAAGGAGAAAAAGCAAAACCGGCACAGGCCAGGTCAGCCGATTGCATAGCAGGGCCGGCGGATATGGGTTTTGCGGCAGCGAGGACAATGTCCCGGCGGGTGCGGGCGAGTGCGCTCCCGGAAGACGAAGCCGCAGCCTAAGCAAACCGGCGGCTCGATCACCAGCCGTCTGCCCTGGACCTTGAGGCTGCGGGCCACATGGTCGAGGTGGGCGTAGATCTCCTTTTCCGATTGATGGAGTTCCTGGGAGAGTGTCCGCGCGTCCTGTGGTCCGATTTCCAACAACTCGATGATCCGGCGGCGGATGGAGGCGCTGTCGGTCTCGGGCAGTCGGTTCATACTTTAGCTGGAGGGGAAGGCGTCATCCCTTGCTCTTTGATGTAGGCCCGGATGAAGTGGTCGACCCTGGTGCGGGGGATCCGGGTCAATGCCAGCATCAGGGCAAAGGGCGCCTCCTTCAGTTGATAACGGTCGCGCAGCAGGTCGGTCATGGCGATCCACAGCCGACCGGTCATTTCGGCGTCGGCCAGGGCGCGGTGAAAAATGCCGGTGGTGAAGATGTCCAGATGGCGGACCAGGGTTGCGAGTTTATGGTTGAGGGCCTCGGGATACAACCGCCGCGAGGCCAGCACGGTACAGGCCATGGGGTTGGTCCGCTCCCGACCGATCCGGGCCAGTTCGGCGTCGAGAAACTTGCTGTCGAACCTGGCGTTGTGCGCCACCAGGGGGGTGTCGCCGATCCAGTCGGCAAACTGGGCCATGACCTCTTCGCAGTCCGGCGAAGTTGCCACCAGGTGGTTGCTGATCCCGGTCAGAGACTCGATGAACCGGCTGATGGTGAAGCCGGGATTCATCAAGGCCTGAAAACGGTCGACCATCATGTTGTTTTCAATCCGAACCGCGCCCACCTCGATCGGCCGGTCGCCGAAGGCCGGGGAATGGCCGGTGGTTTCAAAGTCAAGGACAATGACGGCAGCTTGAAGCATGGGGTTACGGCTGGGTAGAAGGGATGGGGAAGGCGGTTCCCGGCACGCCGGGGCTGCAAAAAAATCGTTGTGCGCATTAGGGGCGAATCGGGTATATTTAATAGATTATATGTTAATTCACCTTCCCATTCAATGCATGGAGGAAATGATGAGGCCGGATGAAATGCGGGAAATGGCGCTTGATCTGTTCAAACAACGGATGCACTGTAGCCAGGTGCTTGCTAAGGTCGGCCTGAAGAAGCTGGGGATCGACGAACCCTCGGTCATCAAGGCCCTGGGATCCTTTGGCGGCGGTATCGGCGGTACCGGGCATATCTGCGGCGCCCTGGTGGGAGCGACCTCGGTCATCGGCACCCTATATAGCCGCGCAAGCCTGGAGGAAAAGGAAAATCCCAGGATGTGGGCTGCAACCAAGAAGGTGATGGCGCAGTTTACGGAACTGACCGCACCGTTCGGCGGCATCAATTGTGGCCAGATCGCCCGGGTCGACTGGATGGACCGGGATCAGGTCAAAGATTTTTACGACAATCCCGACAGCCGCCGTCAGTGCTGCATGACAGTGGTTGGTGAGACCGCCAAGGCCCTGGGCGAACTGTTGGAACAGGAAGCCGAGCGGGCGGCCGCCAAACAGGCTGAACAGCAAGGAAAATGAGCGGCGGCGCCTCTTGTCGCACGGAAGGATAAGGCAGTCACAGGACTGCCTTTTTTTATGGGACGAGGATCTCCATGGAATTCTGCAACTTTTCCGAAGAAGAACTCAGGTTGATTAATCGGGCCTTGACCTTCATCGGCAAAAAGGAGGTCGGTCTTGATCGCGTCTTCGGCCGGACCACGGTTATAAAAACTGAAAACTTTGCGGACGAATGCAGGCAGTTGGCCCGTTACTATCCCCATCTCGGCCTGGAAAGCGCCGGCGCTCGCCTGGTGTTCAACACCGTCAAGGACCGTGACCACCAGATCCTGTTGAACAGTGAAGGCATCGACGGCCTTTCCTGTGTCCACGCCCTGACCACCCAACTGGTGCACCTGGGTAATCTCAGCCGGTACAATGTCGACCACGGCAACGTTTACCGACTGAGCCCTGAACAGGCAATTGCCGACCATTATTACGAATTTCTGCTATGGTCTACATTTTTGGCAACGAAGATCGCCACCCGCGTCCATGCCCTGGTCGCCTGGCACCAGGTCAACGGCGAGGCGCCACCCGCTGACGGCCGCTACCGGTTCGCCCAGATCGCCTTCCCTGGCCAAAGGATCAGGGCGGCTCTGACCGCGGCCCAACAGTCCGAAAATATGAGCGCCAGACAGGAAGGATACTGGGATCTGCTTGTGGAACTGGCGCGGTATTTCGGCTGTCTGGCCTTTTACCAGCAGGAACCGCGTCCCACCGAGCTGGATGGACGATTCCCCGTTGAGATCATCCGGGAAGTGGTGGGCCTTGACAACTGCCTGGCCTTCTACGGCACCCTGCTGCGGGCGCGGGATTACCCGGCCTGGCAGGCCGAAAAGCGCACCCTGCGCAGGTTCATCGTGGCCATGCAGGACCAGGGCAAGGGTAAATTTCTGACCGAATAAGAACTGACCGAATAAGAAATATGGAGTGAATATGTCTGATAATGCAATTCTTATAGTCGAACTGTTAGTCGTTTTGATACTTTTTGTTGCTATTTTATGCTTTTTCTTATTTGCGCCGAAAACTCATAAAAAATCGAATGAACCTGGCGAGACCGACTCTGGGAAAAAGGGCGAGAAACAAAAAAAGTAAAATTTGAAACCAGGAAAAAGGCTCAGGAAAAAGCAATCGTGGAAAATTGATCAAAAGAGGGGGTGAACTGGTCGGGCCAACTCAGTGCGCAGGGGATCTGAGAACAGTTGCCTCTTTGCGCCAATGCAAGCCAGGATTTCGCTGTCCTGGCGACTGGTGTGCCCGCGAACCGCTGCAGCGCGGGAAATGCCCAGGCACGATTTATCTCTGTGCGATCACCTCCCT
>WRFD01000150.1 GCA_009778955.1 Desulfobulbus sp. | reverse complement strand
GGTTTTGCAGTGGAACTCCTTGCGCAGGTTGACGATCCGGCGGCGCTTGCGGGCAAGATCAAGCCTGGCCCGTTCCCGGTTGGCGCTCCCTTTCTGCTTGGAGCTGAGGTTTTTGGAGAGCTTAATGATTGGAGGTGATCGGGGCTGAAAGTCTTGACGCTCTGGGGTTCTGTTTTGTACTGTGCGCGCATGAATGGCTTGGGACTCGACCAGCAAGAGACAATAACCGGAAAGGAATGATCGCTAGATGACCCCAGGAAACCCGCCAACAGGGTTCATTGAGGATCGGTCCCGGCAATCGTTTGTCGGGCGTTGCGTCAGTGATATCCTCAACGGCCTCAGCGACGGCTTGACCCGTTTTTCCGGGCCGAGCCGGGTGGCTATCATCTTTGCTCTCCGGCCCGACAGCCCGATGCTGTTGTGCGATCCGCAGAATCTGCTCAAGGGCCATGAGCCGATCTTCAAAAATCTCTATGTTGATACCCAGAAGTGGCGGGTCAATGAAAAGGTTCGGTTCGACCGGAAGCATTTCGCCGAGATCATCCCGGTCAAGGATCCCGGATTGGCCGGTCTTTTGTCCAATGGCGGCTATTCGGGTTCGGTGTTTTTCCAGCAGTGGTTCACCGAGCAGCATCTTGACCTCTGCTCCACCGGCCCGACCGAATGCTGGCTGGAGCACGCGGTCTGGCGTTTTTCCCACGACCTTGCCAATGAATCCGAACTGTATACCGGTATTTCCGGGTATTTTCTCAAGGAATACGCCACCCACGCTGTGCGGGACCACATCATCGACCAGATGAACGTGTTGCTCGGTTGGGACACCTCCATGCGGGTCTATCCCATCATCGATGCGGTGCTGATGATTTCCGAAACCCAGGAAGAAGGGGCGTGGCCGGAGGGGCGCCTGCTTTTCGTCGATCCTGGCATGCTCAACCAAGTGAATTTCCTGGTCAAGTTTCAGGAAGCGCTGCGGCCGCAATTGATCAATTACAAGCATGTGCGCAAGCTGCTGCTCACTGTCGAGCGCTCCAGACGATCCCTGGTCAGCGACGGCCAAGCCATCCTCGGCATCATCGACGACACCTTGCCGGCGTTCTCCGTCTGCGCGGATTTCAGGGGCCGGTACGGCTTTTTGCGGGTGAATCGCAGCAAGGTGTGCAGCTTTACCGACGGCAGATTTAACTCGACCACCTACCAGGCCAAGCTGGTGCAACTGGAGGAGTTGCTGTTGGAGTCGAATCTCAAGCGATTCGACTGCTATTACATCTTCAAGATCGTGGTCAGCCTGGTGCAGCACGCCCAGCGGCGCAAGCACGGCTGCGCGATCGTCATCGATCTCAATGACCAGCCGATTCGGATCTCGGGGCAGAGCCTCTCGCCGCCCTTGGACCTGCGCAAGCCTTATACCCTGCAGTTGGCCAAGTCACTGGCCAAGGTGGATGGCGCGATCCACGTCGGCGCGGACATGCATCTGCACGGTTTTGCCTGCCTGCTCGACGGCCGGGCCTTCGATGGCGAGGATTTCGCCAGGGGCGCCCGCCACAACTCGGCCCTGCGGTTCACCGCCGAACATTCGAAGATTATCGTGGTGGTCGTCTCGTCGGACCGGCCGGTTTCCGTCATCCACCAGGGTATAGATGTCCAAGGGGGCTACGCATGGGCTCAGCACCACGGTTGCACGTACCAAGCCGAACACCTGGAGGACTGGATCGGCCAGTGAGCGCCGACTAACGGACATAGTCCCCCACTTCCGGCTTACCTTGAATGTCGAAGGCGGTATCGACAAGTTCCCGCAGCTTGGCCTTGCACATCCGCACCTCCGGCAGGGAGGGGATGGCCGGCAGTTGCGTCTCGGCGGCGACCGGGACGGGGATCCGCATCTTTTCCGCCAGGGCGTTGTCCTGTTGGGGCGAAAGATGGCCCCGCATCACTCCGTCCCCATGCGTGCCGCCGCCGTCCAGACGGCGGAGAAATCCCATCATGGTGCCCAAGTCATTGGTCCGATGGAACTGTTCGACCTCCTCGGCAATGGCCTTGCCTTCCTCGACCAGCCGCTTGAGGGTGGCGCCGTAGGTCGCCACTCCCCGGCACAGCCGCTCATAAATATCGAAAAAGAGGTGATGGAACCGGGAACGGCGGGTCAGGCCGTGAACGAACAGACCCTTGAACAGCCGTTTTCGGATGGTCGGCGAACCGATGAGGTAGCTGTCGAGAAAGACCTGGTCCCGCATCCCGGTCAGGCGAAAAAAGTCGAGGATCAGGGATTCCCTGCCCAAAAGGACGTAGAGCCTGATCAGATCGAACCCCACCTCGTCTTCCATCTGGCGGTAGGCTTCCCGAAGATGCTGGTTGTATTCCTGGCTGTACTCCTCAATCCTCTTGCGGGAGCCGAAATAGCGATCCGCCATTTCCTTTTTGATTTCTAGGGCGAGCATGCCCTCCATGTCGTGCATACCGTATTCGTCGTGCGCCTCAATGAAAGGGGATTGCGGAGACAGAAATGAGCCGGAGCTGGAAGATCTCTCCCCAGTCTGCCTGCTCATGTGTGCTTTATCTAACAGTACCGAAAAAAGCTTGCAAGATCATTGATGTCAACCGCTCAGACATCCTCTTGCCCGTTCGGGCGCCGTACTCCACGCCCGCACAGGGGGGCGTGTTGGGGCAGGGACATGGGGTGGTTGCGGAGAACCAGGCATGGCTGTTTCAACGAGTCGCGAATCTGTCAAGAACACTGTCAAGGCAGTGGCCGATATCGCCCAGGTGATCGGCGAGGTGGTAGAGTTGAAACGGGCCGGCAACCGTCTGACCGGACTTTGCCCGTTCCATAGCGAAAAAACCCCGTCGTTCACGGTCCATCCCCAAGGGCAATTTTTCCACTGCTTTGGCTGCGGCGAGCACGGTGATGTCTTTGCCTTCGTGATGCAATATCATCGCCTGGACTTTCCCGAGGCGCTCAAACTGCTGGCTCAAAAATACGGGATCGAGCTGGCGGAGAGCCAGTTGACCGAGGCCGAAAAGCTCCAGTTGCGGCGCCGAGAGGCGCTGTACGAGGCCAACGAGGCTGCGGCAAGCGTCTATCAGCAGTGCCTGCATCACCCGAAATTGGGCAAGGTGGCCCGCACCTATCTTGAACAGCGCGGCGTGCCGGACGAGATTGCCGCGCGTTACCGCTTGGGCTGCGCTCCGGACCCGGAACAAGCGGGCTGGAGCTGGCTTGCCGATCAGTTGCTGACCAAGGGCTTGTCCAGGGAGACTCTGGTCCTGGCCGGTTTGGCGGTGGGCAAGGAGCGCGGCGGCCACTACGACCGTTTCCGTTCGCGGATTATGTTTCCCCTTGCCGACATGACCGGCCGGGTGGTGGCCTTTGGCGGCCGCATTCTGGGAGATGGCAAGCCCAAGTACTTAAACTCGCCCGAAAGCCCGATCTTCGAGAAAAGCCGGCTGTTATTCGGGCTGCATCCACACCGGGAGGCCATTCGTCGACAACGCTATGCTTTGGTGGTTGAGGGGAATTTTGACCTGCTCCTGCTCGCCGTGCATGGCATCGACAACGCTGTCGCCCCCTTGGGCACCGCGCTGACCCGTGAGCATATCCGGGCCTTGCGCGGATACGGCGACGAGGCGGTTTTGCTGTTCGATGCCGATGCCGCCGGGTTGAAGGCCGCCATGCGCAGCATCCCGTACTTTCTTGCCGAGCAGGTCGAGGGGAGGGTGGCCCTGTTGCCGGCTGGCCACGACCCCGATTCCTATGTCCGGGCCGAGGGGCCGGAGGCGATCGCCGCCCTGGTGGCTGCGGCTCGCCCCCTGGCCGAATTCGCCTTTGCAGCCCTGGTGCGGACTCACGGCCTTACCTTGGCGGGAAAAAACAAAATTATCGCTGAACTGAAAGAACTGCTCAAGGAGTCGATCCAGCCCGAGCAGCGGGCTTTGATGGTGGCCCATTTCAGCGAAAAACTGGGCGTGTCGCCCGGTTATTTTCGCTCCGGTCCGCCTGCGGGACGCAATCCGGCCTCCCGGAACGAGACGCCCGCCACCGGGGGACTCGCCGGTCTGCCTACCCAGGAACGCCACTTGGTCGAGTTCCTCATTCTCTATCCCGAATATTTTGACGAATTGCGCCAGGCCGGGCTGGTGGGCGCGGTGCGGGAGCCTGCCGCGCTCAGGCTGATCGACCTGATGACCCGGATGGACGCCGCCCCTACCCGTCAACCCGAACAACTGCTCGCTCATGTCGTCGATACCGACGACCGCGCCTATATCGTGCAGGTTCTGACCAGAGGGTTGCCGTACGAGGTGGGCCAGGAACAGGCCCAGGAGATGTGCGCAGCACTGGTGCACTGGGTGCGTTCGACCCTGCACAAGCGGGCCTCAGCCGAACTGCAGGAGGAGATCCGTCGCGCTGAAAGCCTTGGGAATAAAGGACTGTTGATGGAATTGATCTTTCGGAAACAGGAAATGGAACAAAAAAAGACAGGATTTTCATTTTAACATGTTGAAAAAAGATACAAATCTGATAAGTTTAAAAAATTGTATTTTCAGGGGGAGCAATGTATCTCCCGTGATTTCGGGACATTGAGGCAAATTGAACGTGTTTTTCTCGTATCTTGCTGATATGCTTAGTTTTCCGTTTGGGAGAGGGCGAGTGAGGCAAGGTGTATGACGTTGGCCGGACGGTGGTGTGAGGAGGAATGATGGGAGCGGATGATTTTCTTTTGGAAGATGATCAAGAGCCTGAAAAATTTGCCGAAGGAACGCATCAAGGCTGGTCGCCCGATATCCTCGAGGAAGACGATTGGGCCGTTCGCAACAGCATAGAACGCCGTTCGGCCTTGGACCGGCGCCTGGGAGACGACAGGCGGTCAGGGGATCGGAGGGGGATGGGGAGCAGCATCGACCCGATGAATATCTATCTTCGGGAAATGGGCGACCAGCGGCTGCTCAGCCACGAAGAGGAGATCGAGTTGGCCCGCATGATCGAGGATGGCGAAACCTGCATCCAGCGTGCGGTGTTGCGCCTGACCTTGGGGATTACCGCGCTCAACGACCTAGCCGAGAACCTTCTGCGCGGCAATGTCCGCATCAATTCGGTGATTCGCGGCTTGTCGGACAACGACGAGGAAGAGTTGATCACGGTGCGGGACGCCCTGCTCGACCAGGTGGAAAAGGCGAACGAACTTGATGCCCGACGCCGGGAGCTGTTCCTCGAATTGAAAAAACATGCGGGCGACGAGGCCAAGGAAAAGGCCTTGGTGGCAGACATCCTGGCGGTAGGCTCGGACATCGCCAATCTCTTTCAAGAGTACCGGTTGTGTTCCAAGGGGCTCTTGTCGGTGGCCGACGCGGTCAGGGAATTGGCGCATAAATTTAACAGGGTTCGGGTGGTGGCCCGGCAGCAGGAGTTGCTGCTTGCCGCCCGACGCCACCAAATACGCCCGGAAACCGGGGAAATCAACCCGACCGAAGTCGAAAAGCGGGTCACCCTCGAGCTGGCCGAGACCATCGGCATTTCCTGGCCCGTTTTCATTCAGCTGCAGCAGGACGTGGAAATGGGGCGAGAAATGGCCAAACAGGCGAAAGATACCCTGGTCCGCGCCAATCTCCGCCTGGTGATTTCGGTTTCCAAGAAATTCATGAACCGCGGCATGCAGCTACCCGACCTCATCCAGGAGGGCAATATCGGCCTGATGAAGGCGGTCGAAAAATACGATTACAAGCGAGGTTACAAGTTTTCCACCTATGCCACCTGGTGGATACGCCAGGCCGTGACCCGAGGCATAGCTGATCAGGGGCGGACTATCCGCCTGCCGGTGCATATGATTGAGACCATCAATCGTCTGTTGCGTTTCTCCAAGGACTTTCAGCGCGTTGAAAGTCGGGATCCGACGCCGCAAGAGATGGCGGATCAGATGGGGACCGATGTCGAGAAGGTGCAGATCGCCTTGAAAACGGCCAAGGACGCCATCTCGCTCGACGCGCCGGTCAATGACGAAGAGGATACTTTGCTCAGCGATTTCATCGAGAATCACGCCCATCCCGATCCCCAGGAGCATTCGACCACCGAAAGCCTCAAACGATGCCTGTGCAAGGTGATGGGTTCGTTGACCCCACGGGAGGAGAAGGTGCTGAGGATGCGGTATGGGATTGAAATCGGATGCGATCACACCTTGGAAGAGGTCGGCCAGTGCTTCTCGGTGACCAGGGAGCGCATTCGCCAAATTGAGGCCCAGGCCCTGAAGAAACTGCGGCACCCGGCGCGAAACCAAGAGCTGCTTGCCTTCATGACCGACTGATTTCCTTGTCCCGCTCGCAAGCGGTCGAAGATTGACTGGTTCTCTCGCTGCTTCTCGGTCTGGGCTGCACCCTGATAGGCAGCCGCCTGGTGGGCTGGTTCGGGTCGCCGGCCGCGGTTCTGAACAATCCGCCCGATCTCCGCTCACGGCCCGGCATTGGCCCCCAGTTGGCCGCCGTGTTGGCTAACAACCGCCAGAGGTGGTCGCTGGCCTGGCGTCGTGCCCGTGAAGAATTGAGCGCCTTGACCGGCTCAATATCACCCTTCTCTC
>WRFD01000149.1 GCA_009778955.1 Desulfobulbus sp. | reverse complement strand
GCACCAGGGCGATGATCATGCCTTGCTGGCCGCCCATCGCCTGGCCGGCAACCATGAACAGGGCGGTAAGCGCCGCCATGAGCATGAAAGTTTTTGCGGTGTTCATGTTGGGGTATCCTCTCTGCTAGGGGTGGCGCCGGCGCGGCGGCTCTCGCTCCTGGCGGTTGGCCTAAACGATAAGCCGCTGTCGGTCGCAGTCAAGACGAGGCGGTGCAAAAACCGCCCCGACCTGACTGTTGTCGAGAGGAAGGGGGAAGGGGATTAGACCATCATCTCCATCATCGCTTTGATCAGCTTGTCGACGCCATCGGCGATCTGGTCAATCCGGGAATTGAGCATGTAGCAGGGAGTGCTGACTATTTTTCGCTCCCAATCAACGGCGATCTCACCCTGCATGGTCGGCTGATGCCGGGCGCCCATGGCGGCGAGGTTGTCGGCGGTGCCCTGGTCCTGGCCTATGGTCAGTGTGACGTTGCCCAGCACCTTGGCCAGGATGACCGGGGCGATGCACAGGGCGCCGATGGGCTTGCCGGCGGCAAGCATGGCCTTGATGGCCGAGGCCGCATCGGGGTTCACTGTGCATTGGGCGCCGTCGAAGGCGTAGCTGCTCAGATTCTTGGCCGCGCCGAAACCACCTGGAATCACCAGCCCGTCGGCCGAGTCAGGGGCAAAGGTGGCGAGCGCGGCAATCTTGCCTCGGGCGATGCGCGCCGATTCGATCAAAACGTTGCGTTTTTCGCTCATCTCCTGACCGGTGATGTGGTTGAGCACGTGATGTTGCTTGATGTCAGGCGCATAACACTGAAAATCAGCCCCGTTCTTGTGAATCGCCCAAAGGGTGAGGGTGGCCTCATGGATTTCGGCGCCATCCTGATGGCCGCAACCTGAGAGAATCACGGCAAAGTTCTTTTTTCGCATAGCTGCCTCCTTTCAAGCAGGTTAAAAGCGGACGAGTCTACTCCAGAGAATAAAGAGCGGGAAGATTACGGTATTGCTCCGCGCAATCCAGACCGTATCCGACAAGAAAGCCGCGGTCGAGGTCAAAACCGGTGTAATCGACCTCGACCGGCACGGTTCTCCGTTCTTTCTTGTCGACGAGGGAACAGATGCGTACCGAGCATGCCGGGCTTTGGCGGAAATGATCCCGCAGCCAGGCCATGGTGGCGCCGGTATCGACGATATCTTCCACCAGCAGCACATCCTTGCCGGCCAGATCGATGCCGGGTTCCTTCAACAGGCGGATGGCGCCCGCAGAGACCGTGGACGTGCCGTAACTGGCGACCCTGATGAAATCAATTTCAAGGTCAAGGGCAATGGCGCGGCACAGATCGGCGGTAAAGATAAAGGCGCCGTTGAGCACGCCAAGGAGAACCAGCTTTCTGCCCTGATAATCCCGGGTGATCTGCCGACCGAGTTCCCGCACGCGATCCTGAATCTGGCGGGAACTCAGGATCAGTTCCCGCCCAGGCTGCGATGTTGCCATGCAATTACCCCACCTGCGAGGCTCTTACTGTTCACCTCGCCATTTTTTCAAGGTTGCCTCAGCCTCGTCCTTTTCCTTGAAGGGTTGATTCTGGGACAACGCCTTTTCCAGCTCCTTGATAGCCTCCTGTTTTTTGCCCTCGCCATACAAGGCCAAGGCGAGATGATAGCGGATCACAGGCATGTTGTCCTGCTTCTGCACCGCCTGCATGAACTCGTTGCGGGCCAGGCCGAACGAACCCCGCTTATAATGCACCCAGCCAAGGGTATCTATGATATGGACATCGTCGGGCTGTTGCTGTTTGGCGATCATGGCCAGACGCAACGCTTCTCCCAGATCCGGATCCTTGCCTTCGGCGATCAGCCAGGCCAGATTGTTGGCCGCCGGAGCAAAGTCGGGCTTGATCTCCAGAGCTTTGGCATAGGATTCCTTGGCCAGATCAATCTTGCCGCTTTGCTCGTAGAGACTGCCTAAGCCCATGTGAGCCCCCAGGGATTTGGGCCGTTTGGCCACGAGATCCTTGAGCTCGGCTATGGCCTGATCGGTCTTGCCCTGCCGGGACAGAATCATGGCGCTCATGGCATAGGACTGGGGATTATCCGGCTCGAGTTCCTGCGCCTTCTGGTAGAGTTCGAGAGCCTTATCCTGTTGCTTGGCGTTCAGATACTGATTCGCCAGCAAAATATGCATCCCACCGCTTTTCGGGGCCTTGGCCATCTGCGCCTCGGTCATCTTGATCAGCTCTTCCTGCTTGGCGCCTCCTTTCTGGGCAATCTGGAGCAGGAAGGCAAAGGCTTTGACGTTATCGGGCTGCAGCGCCATCACCTTGTCAAATGTTTGTTTAGCCTTGGGTTCCTGCTGCAAGCCAATATAGGCCAGGCCGAGGCTGCCCAATATTTCCACGTTGTCCGGTATTTTGGCATTGAGTTCGGCGAACATTTTCTCTGCGGTGGAGTAATCCTTGGTGAACAACACGCCCTTTGCGAGGATCATGGCTGCCTGGAAATCGCGGGGATTGATTTTGAGGGCGATCGTCGCCTCTTTTTTGGCGGTTTCGAATTCGCCTTCTTGGAGCGCAAGGAACGCGAACAGGGAGTGGGCCTTGGCTAATTCGGGGCTGAGCCTAATCGATTCAAGCAGGGCCTCCTTGGCCAGCTTCATATCTTTGAGATTGCTGTGCGCCACCGCTTTGACAAAATAGAGTTCGCCCCACTTGGGATAATCCCGGATCAGATTGTTGACCATATCCAAGGCTTCCTGATTCTTTCCGTCCTTCAACAGGAATTTGGCATTCACCAGGATTGCGGAGGCATTTTTGCTGTTGGCCTTGGTCACTTTGGCCAGCATTTCTTTCGCCTGATCAAACTTCCCGTAATCAAAATAGAAGTTTGCCAGTTGCGCTTCGAATTCCTCTGGTTTGTCCGCCGATGCAACGGCATCCTTATACATCTGCTCGGCTTGATCAAGGGAACCCTTCATGAGATAAAAATTGGCGACCGCGGCCTTCAGTTTGCTGTTTTTGGGATCGAGCTTCAGGGCCTGCTGAAAATGCTGCTCGGCTTTGTCCACATCGTTCTCCCTGAGATCGATGGAGGCCATTTGCAGGTACGGCTGGGGAGAATCGGGCAAGGCGGCCGCCATCTTGTCGAGCGTGGCCCGCGCCTTGTCCAATTCCTTGCGTTCAACATAAAATGCGGCGAGCGTGGCAAAATTGATCGTTTTCTTGCCGTCCAGCTCCAGCGCTTTCATAAAAGCCTGCTCCGCTTCCGCGAATTGCCCCTTGGCGCTGAGAATACGGCCCTTGATGATGTACATGCGGTCTTCGTTGGGAGAGGCGGCAATAGCTTTGTCGATCGCGGTCAGAGCGGAGTCGGCCTTGCCGTCGATCAATTCCAGATTGGCAAGCAGGGCCAAGCCGTCTTTGTTGTCAGGGGCCTGCTTGAGCACCTTCTCTATCTCGCTGCGGGCCTCATTCTTTTTTTGCCCCAATAGATAGAATTCAGCTGTTTTGATGCTGGCGTCCAAGTTTTTAGGGTCGAGTGTCGCCGCGCGCTGCAGTTCTTCAAAAGCCTGGCGCGGGTCGCCGCTTTTCAGATAAAGCAGGCCCAATTGGTAGCGGGCCTGGGCGTATTTAGGATCGATTTGGATGGCGTTGCGCAATTCAATGATAGCTTCTTTGTCCTTCTGTGCCTGCAGATAGGACATGGCTTTTTGATAATGCTCTTCTTTGTTCTTCTCTCCAAAACACCCCGCAAGAAGCATGGAGCAGAGCAAGAACGAGGAGAACGCGGCCAGGAAAGACAAGCGGTTTGATTTCATAATTTTCCTTCTCGCAAAGTGAACTGATGCACAGAAAATGGGTTGTTGGACCTGTTCTTCAACATTTCTTATATCGCACCGGGTGCATTTGAGGAATAGAAAACGAGGATCCCGCATGATCGACGCATTTTTTTCCTTCGATGGGATCGAATCATGGTTTGTACGTGTAAAAATATCCAAGAAACAGGAAAAGTAGAAGAATTCCTTTTTTTTGCTTTGACCTGGAACCGTGATGCCGGTAGCATAAAATGTCAATAAGTTCATTCTGCTGAGTCAAAAGGAGAGAGGCATGAAAACGTTTTCCATCGTCACACACAAGTGCTTTTGGGCAGTGATCGGCGCTGTTTTTGTCATGGCGTGGTCATGTTGGGCGGCTGAATCGGGGAGTGATGCCGCCGTCAAAGACGATCTCAAGGAAAAATATCGCCAGGAAGTGCTGGGAGGCAAGGGGCAATCCCCGAAAGACCAGGAATACGTCATCGGCTATCGCGACATCCTCTATGTGGAGGTGTACGGTGAAGGCTCCATGGCGATCGGGCCGTCCAATCCCGCCCAAGGCGCGCCGTCGGCTGAAGGCCAGGATTTGCAGCGCGGACGCGGCGCCGGCGCGGAAGTGGGCGTGGATGGGCGCGTTTCGCTCCGCCATATCGGCGATGTATACGTGGTGGGCATGACCCTGAAGCAACTCGCTGAATATTTAAGCAAACTGTATGGCGCCGTATTCAGCGAGCCGAATGTGATCACTTCGGTGGTGCAGAGCAACAGCCGGCAATACACGGTCATGGGGCAGGTGAAAACGCCAGGCTTGTTTCTTCTTGATCAACCCCTCACCATTGTCAAGGCGATTGCCAGGGCGGGTGGTCTGAGCGAGTGGGCCAAATCCGACATCACCGTGATTCGCCAGGGAAACGACCTGGTCGCCGAGAAGGAAAAGAGTAGCAATAAGCCAGTGAAGAACGTCCAGCAGTTTCAATTTGATTACGACGATTTTGTCGCAGGGAAGAATGTCGAGAAAAATATTCAGCTTGAACCCGGTGATGTGGTTGTCGTGCATTGACAGCGAGGCTCTTTCATGCGGACAGTTTCTCCTCTGCCAGGACGGACGGTTTTCTGCTTCCTGATTCCCCTGGTCATCGGTGCGGGCCCGGCCCTTGCCCGGGAAACAATCGTCACCGGCTCAGTGGGCACGGTCGTTGACTATCGTGAGCGAACATACAAGAACGGCGACGCTGGGTCTTTTTCCAGCGACGATGATCGGCAGAAAATAGGCATCCAGCCCGAAGTGCAGATCGTCTCAAAGGATGTCCATGATTATCTGAGCCTGCGATACAGTCCCACGCTCAGTTATGATTTCAAAATCAAGGATAATGAGGTCGATCATCAACTCGATCTTCAGGGCGAACGATGGCTCTCGCAGTTCTGGACGGTTTCCGTGTCGGATAACTATGTCCGTTCCGATGATCCGGGAACGCTCACCCGCGACAGAACCTCCGGCGCTTTTGCCGATAGCGGTGGGCAGACGTCGCCGTCCGATACGCCAACTGAACTGTCCCGGGACCTGAATGGCCATAAATATTGGACGAACACCGCCAGCCTGCGGACCAACTATGCTCTCGATAAAGACAGCCAGATCGGCGGAGGCTACTCCTATTCAGTCTTGCGCAACGACGAGAGCGGCGCAGGGTATGAGGACTATGACCGGCACACCTTTTATACCGATCTGACCCATGGCTTCACCCAGAATTGGCGGGCAAACCTGGGGTTGAATTACACCCGCGGCACCTACGATGGCGGGCAAAGTCTCGGCGCCAACCCAACCGCCACCCCGGATCTCGATCAATACGGCCTTATGGTTGGGATCGATTTCGTCCGCACCCCCCATGACTTCTATCCCTTCAAATATTCGCTGAACGAAAGCCGATACGACGGCGACACCCAGCCGAACAACGAAACTCACTCCTGGTCTCTGGGATGGGATCACGCCTTCGATTCCCGGACCCGGATGGCTCTGGGAGGAGGTCCCTCGTATAGCAAGGTCCAAGGACAAGACGGCTCATGGGGATACAACGCCTATCTCTCCTTGATGAGAACCTATCAGCACGCCGCCCTGTCGCTGGATCTCAGCAAGATATATGCAATGAATAATTTTACCGGCAGCTCTGCGGACAGCGGCCTGACCGACACCTACAGCGCCAGGGCCAACTTCTCCTACAGTCACACGGAGCATCTGGCGTTCAATGTATACGGCGGCTACAGATTGGAATCCAACTTCCAACCTCAGGGTATGTACCAAACCGCCGCCGGCGGCGAAGCCGGGAAAACCGGCGACAACAGCTACGACAAGAACATCTACGAGGCCGGCATCGGCTGCACCTATACCTTCGGCCGCTGGTACACTGCCGGCCTGAGGTATGACTATTATGTTTCCAGCGGCGACCTGGACATCGACCAGTATACCGACCACCAGATATTGTTCACCTTGCGCGCCAGCCACGAGCTCTGGCGTTGGTGAGCGATGATCGGCTGATCCTTAATTCCACAGAGGTGTTTGACGGGCGAATGCGCTTTTGCCCGGCGCCTGCCTGTCTGTTCACCCCTTTGGCGCTTGGGCGCCAGCAGTGAATTTTTTCGAGTAATTTTTGGAGGACATCAGTGAACATCACAATCATCGGCACCGGTTATGTAGGACTGGTGAGCGGCACATGCTTTTCTGAATTCGGCCATGAAGTCGTCTGTGTCGATCATGACGCCGCAAAAATTGCGACGCTTTGCCAGGGGAAGATCCCGATTTACGAACCGGGATTGGCCGATCTGGTCGCCAAGAACGTGGCGGCGGG
>WRFD01000148.1 GCA_009778955.1 Desulfobulbus sp. | reverse complement strand
CGTTCCTGGGCTTGTCCTAATTGCGGATCGCAACATGACCGCGATCTGAACGCCGCCCGTAATATTCACCGAGCCGGGGCATCGACTCTTGAGGGAAAAACTGTAAGACCGGACTTGTCCGGCGGGCTTTGTTGATCTCAGAATCTCCTTCCTTAAGGGAGGTGAGCATATCAATTTTTGATTGTTGTTTTTTGTTTTTCGGCAACAGACGCCTGTCGCATTCTACCTGTGTAATGCGCCTTATCCTACTGTCTTGCTATGCTTTCCGCACCTTGATGCTGGAGTCCGCGCCAGCAAGCTGGTCTCACCATGGCTTGCGGCGGCGTTGTCGTTTTTTCCACTGGAACAGCCTCGACCTTAGCCTGGCGCCTAGGGAAGCAGAGTTTGAGCATCGTGCATGGCCGCGCCGCCACCATTAATAACGCCGTTATTTTGCCTGGCAATGCCAACGCCAGGGCCAGCCCCAGGCTAGTGCCTTTCCCTTGTCCGGTCAGGCCGGAATTTTGCTGTGTTGGCTCTATTATTTATTCATGAATCGACGCGTCAATATGCCATCAAAATAACAATCGTCGATTTTGGCGTCGCGGTTCAAGGTCGCCAGCGACTGAAAACCGTACTTCTTGTACATGCGAATCGCGGGCGCATTAGGAACTGTAAAATGATAACTTGCGAAATTATTTTGGTTTCAAAAAGTAGTTCCAATTTTCAAACGGGGCGATTTGTTCCATGTTGATCGATGCAACATCCTCATTGGACACAACTTTCGCGAGTTCTTATACAGTATCGTCATGTTGGCGGAGTAGATTCAGTCCAGTCTGTGAGGAAGGGAAACAGAACAGTTGAAACGATGCCTATGAAGCGCACCCCATCTCTTCCTTATCTCCTGGACACCTCAAGCTGCCGGTCCCGCTCGTCCAGCACTCCTGCTTCCGAACCTTGGCCACAGGAGGTCGTCGTATCCTGCTGATTGCGCTTGGTGTTGACCGTCACCGTCACCGGCATGCCAAGTCGGAGCTCCTGGCTGGCATCGCAGACGAAAATCCGGGCCCGGTAGACCAACTTGGTGCGCAACTCTGTGGTCTCGACGGTTTTCGGCGTGAATTCTGCCGTTGACGAGATAAACCCGATCCAGCCCTGGTACCGCTTGCCTGGCTGGCTGTCGGTCTGAATTTCAGCGACCATGCCTTCCCGAATCCGGCCGAGATCCGGCTCGCTGATATAGGCCCGGACCCAAAGCGGATTGGTCAAGGCCAGGGTCAGGACCGGGGCCCCGGCCGAAGCCATGGCGCCAGGCTCAAGGATGCGGTTGCGGATCACCCCTGCATTTGGGGCGCGCAACCAGGTATCGGCCAGGCGCTGCTCCGCCAGTTCTCTGGCCGCCTGCGAGGCTGCCAGCGAGGCTTCGGCAGCGGCTATATCTTCCTGGCGCGGCCCTTCGATCGCCAACGACAACTCCTCCTCCACCGTTTTAAGATTGGCCTGCCAGGTCTCCATCCCAGCCAGGGCACTGTCCACCTCCTGCTGCGAGATCCGGTTGAGGAGCCGCAGCGCCTGTTTACGCGCCACAACCAACTCCGCCTCCTTGAGGTTGGCCTTGGCAGAGGCAACCGCCGCGCGAGCGCGCGCTATCTCCTGCGGCCGACTGCCGCTCCTAAGCCGCGCCGCCTGTTGCGACAAAGCCGCCACCTCACCTGTCAATCGCTCGACCTCCATCTGGAACCGGGCCGGATCGAGTTGGGCAACCACCTGACCTTTCTCGACCACGGCCCCTTCGTCGACCTTCAGCCCGAGAATCCTCCCTCCATCCTGAAACGCCAACTGCACTTCTCGAATATCGACCGTACCATACAAGGTCAGTGCGCCAGCTCCCCCACTGTCCCCAGCCTGATCCGAACACCCGGTCGCAGCCAGCAGCAATGCCATGCCGGCCGCGACCAGTAGGCCTCGCCAGATCGCCCTTACCATCAGCTTTTTCACCCGATATTCTCGATTCATCGACGACATGCCGTCTGTTGCCTACTCACCGATGATCTTGACCAGCACCCGTTTCTTGCGCCGGCCATCGAATTCACCGTAAAAAATCTGTTCCCAAGGACCAAGATGCAGTTTCCCGCCGGTAATCGCCACCACCACCTCCCGGCCCATGATTTGGCGTTTGAGATGGGCGTCGGCATTATCCTCGTACCCGTTGTGCCGATACTGATTGACCGGTTCGTGCGGCGCTAGATGCTCGAGCCATTTTTCGTAGTCGTGATGCAAGCCCGATTCGTCGTCATTGATGAACACTGAAGCGGTGATGTGCATGGCGTTGCAGAGCAGCAGTCCCTCCTTGACCCCGCTTTCCGCCAGACATTGTTCCACCTCCGGGGTGATATTGACAAAGGCGCGCCGGGTGGGCACGTTGAACCAAAGTTCCTTGTGAGAGCTTTTCATGGCGTATTCAGGACATGAAGAGTGAGGAAATCAGAAAATTAGAGACGAACAGGGCCCGGCGCAAGGCATTGCTCTCCACCGGACGCCGGGTGGTTTCGTCGCGTTTTCAAGAGAGGATGCCGCATTGTCCAACCGCAAACCGACGGCCGCGCATCAATCGGCGTTGGCGGCGGCAATTTCGCGGAACTGCAGATCCACAGAGACCAAGGCATCGATCAGCACTGGATCGAAATGGGTTCCCTTGCCTTCGAGCATGATGCCCATGGCCTCGTCGTGAGTCATGGAACTCTTGTACACCCGTTTGGAGATCAGGGCATCATAGACATCGGCCACCGCCATGATCCGGCCGGCTAGGGGGATGGCATCGCCGCTCAATCCCCGCGGATAGCCGCTGCCGTTGAATTTCTCGTGATGGCTGCCGGCAATTTCCTTGGCGCAACTGAGAAAGGAGGTCGGCTGGCCGGCCATGTGCTCCAGGTTGGAGATGACCTCCTCGCCGAACAGGGTGTGTTTTTTCATCTCATCGAATTCTTCGGGCGTCAACTTGCCGGGTTTAAGCAGAATGGAATCACGAATCGCCACCTTGCCGATATCGTGCAACGGCGCTGATTTTCCCAGCAGCAGGATATAGTCATCGGTCAGTCGGTCAATAAAATGTCCCTGCCGCACCAAAGTTTCGGCGAGCAGGACAACATAGGCCCTGGTCCGGTGGATGTGGCTGCCTGTTTCGGGATCACGATACTCCGAGAGCTCGCCCATGGCCTCGATAATGACGTCCTTGAGCAGTTCCGCCTCCTTGGTCCGCTCATCGACCAACCGTTCGAGACTGGTTCGATACGCATGCAACTCCAGATGATTGCGGACCCGGGACCGCAACTCGACCCCTTTGAACGGCTTGGTGACGTAATCGACGCCGCCAAGGCCGAAACCCCGGACCACATCTTCAGACTCGGCGCGGGCGGTCAGAAAGATGACGGGAATGGAACGGGTCGTTGGGTTTTGGCTTAGGGCCTCCACGGTCTGGAAGCCGCTGATCCCCGGCATCATGACGTCCATCAGGATCAACTGGGGCATGGTTGCCGCGATTCGCTCCAGGGCCTGCTCGCCCGTAGTGGCGTAGGCAAAATCGCAACCAAGCTCCTTTAGTTGTGAAATGGCGATCTGGATGTTTTCGGGAACGTCGTCAACAATGAAGATCAGGGGGTTCTTCTTGGTCATGGCTCGCTTCGGTTAGCCCTCCGGGACAATTTGGCGAGGAGTCGGTCCACGCCCAGAATATTGGGGTCTTGGGCATGTTGCAGGAGCTCTTCGCCCAAACGGGTCAAGATTGGTTGATTCACGGCCAGTCCCCGCTGCCGCATGCAGGCGGCCAGCGAGGCGGCATCGGTCAGGCTGCCGGAAAAGGCGGCTTTCTGCCGCAACTCTTCCAGTTCGGCATTCCAGGCATCGCCATTGAGTAGGGCAAGGATTTGTTCGTCCTCGACCAGGCTGTCTTCCACGGCCGGGCCAGGCTGCGCCACGGTGACATGGGCAAAGCGCTCAACCACCTCCTGCAGCGCTTCCAGTCGGAAAGGTTTTTGCAGAAAGGCGTCAAACAGGGGCCGATAGTCAGCCTCTTCAAGTATATGCCCGGTCATGACCACCACCGGAATCGAGGCAGTCTCAGACTGTTCGCGCAACTGTTGGGTAACATCCCTGCCGTTGGTCCCGGACAGATTCATATCCATGAAAATCAGATCCGGCCGTTCGCTCCGGGCAATGGTCATGGCCTCTTCGCCGGTATCCGCCGTCAGCACCCGGTACGGACTGTCCTGGAAATAGTCGAGAAACACGTCCTTGATCAGCTCAACGTCGTCCACGACCAGCAACTTTTTCTGCACCCCCTGTGCTGGTTCGCCTTCCGGAACCGCTTTCTGCACGACCTTAATCTGTTCAGTCGCCTGCACATCGTCGAACAACAGGGTGAATTTCGTCCCCAACCCTTCCTTGCTCTCCAGTTCGATCCGGCCACCCATCATCATCGTCAACCGGCTGCATAGGGTCAGGCCCAGACCGATCCCGCCAAAGTGCTTGGTGGCCGCTTCCTGCGTCTGACGGAAGAGGTCGATGATCTTCCGTTGATCCGCCTCTGAAATGCCGCAGCCGGTATCCTCGATGACAAAACTTAAGTTCAGGCACTTGGGTTTGTTCTTGGCGGGCACTCCGTCCACCACCAGACTCACCATCCCCTCGCTGGTAAACTTGACCGCGTTGCCGACCAAATTTTGCAGGACCTGCTTCAACCGCACTCCGTCGAACCGAACATATTCAGGCAGACGGTCAGTCACCCGGCAGGTGAAGCGAATGCCTTTCTCTTCGGCGAGATCCTTGAACAACCCATCGACATCGTTGACGATCGATTGCAAACGCACCGAGGTGGTCGTGATCTGGAGACGGTCGGAATCGATCTTGGACAGCTCCATGATATCGTTGAAGATCGAGACCAGAGCCATGCTGCTTTTGTGGATGATGGCCACAAAGCGTTTTTCCTTGGCCTCAAGCTGGGAATTGGCGAGCATTTCGGTGTAGCCGATGATGGCGTTCAACGGGGTCCGAACCTCGTGATTGATGTTGGCGATGAACTCGCTTTTCATCCGGCGGGCCGACTCCTCTGCAAAGGCGTCAGGCTCGCAGATGCATGGCGCCGTTTGCGGTTGGGCCGCCTCGGTCCCGAACCAGTACAAGCGACTGTCGCCCTGGGCGGCCAACCTCACCAGCCGACCCGGCGCGTCCATCTGTTGCTCCCCGTTCGGCGCCTCTGCGCCATCCGGCAGCGCCGCCTGCTCCTGTCCAGCTAGCCGCAGGACCGTGAGGTCGGGATGACCAGCCAGTTGCGGAAACAGATCAAGCAGGCCGGCGCCGACCAGCGAGGCTTGTTCCCGGGCATACGCCTGTAGGGCGATTTGATTGGCGGCCGCCACCCGCAAATCGGCATCTACTTGGAGGATGGGGATCGGCGCCAGGTCCACGGCCTGTTCGGCTAGGAGCAATTGCAGGGTCAACTCGTCCTTGTCTCGTCTCAACTGCTTCACCCATGGGCGCATCACCAGAACCGCGACGATGAGCACCATCGCAGCCAAAAACAACGGCAGCCAGGCAAAGAAAGAGGCTTCGCTTTCCGCCGCGACGGCAGGGAGAGGCGAAAGAGTGGCGGCGACCAGGCAGGTAAGGGCGGACAATAAGGTTTTCACATTACATCATCCCGAAAAGAAAAAGAAAAATGATAGGTTTAAACATTATAGAACCTGCCAGGACGATTGTCAAAACCAGCTTGGTTGGGTCTATATTTTCGCATCCGGGACAGCCGGACGGGCTGGGCAGCCCGCTGGGCAAAGACCAACGGGCCATGCGGCTCAGTTTGGCTACGCCGTTCGCCCGCAGGCGGCAAAGGAGCGGGCGGCAGCGATGAAACCCGTCGCCCATTCCGGAGTTCCCGAGGCCATGACATGGGTGTAGAGGGCCATCGCATTGCGCTTCACCAAACCGTCGCGGCCATCGCCAAAACCGGTCCCCCGGTCCATGGCAAGGGCCAGTTCATCGGCTGACCCGTCCCATTGATGCACGGTCGAATAGCGGAACTCATGCCCCCTGATGCGGGTTCCCACCGGGTAGAAACTGTTGGGTTTTTCCACGGTGAAGGCGGAATAGCCGTGGGCCTGCGGCTTGGCGCCGATGGCGAAGGTCACCGGAAACACCCCGGCCAGAGGATATTCCTGATTGTCGAGCAGGATGGAACGGCCGAGATAGATCAAGCCGCCGCACTCGGCGTAAACCGGTAATCCGGCGTCAATGCGCTCGCGCACCGAGTGGCGGAACCCGGCATTGTCAGCCAGCCCCCTGGCGCTGGTCTCGGGAAAGCCGCCGCCGATGTACAAGCCGTCGAGATCCGGCGGCAACTCCTGGGAGCGGAGGGCGTCGATCATCACCAGCCGTGCCCCGGCCGCGACCAAGGCCTCCAAATTTTCCTGGTAGTAAAACTGAAAGGCCGCATCACGGAGCACGCCGATGGTAACCTCCACTGCGGAGTGGCCGCCTCTTTCCAGCGGCAGCGGCGCCACTTCGCGCATGCAGCCGATGATGCCATCGAGGTCGAAATGGTTCTCGGCCAAGGTCGCCAGATTGGCCACCGCTTCGCTGGCCGCCGCGTATTCCTGGTGCGGAGTGACCCCGAGATG
>WRFD01000147.1 GCA_009778955.1 Desulfobulbus sp. | reverse complement strand
TCGTCTTCTTTTCCGCTGTGCTTTCCGGGGTCAAGGAAATCAGGCAGATCGTCGAGCAGGCCAAAATCCACCGTGAGCAGAGCGCCCAAGCCACCATCCTGTTCGTCGATGAGATCCACCGATTCAACAAGAGTCAGCAGGACGCCTTCCTGCCCCATGTGGAAAGCGGCCTGCTGACCTTGATCGGGGCCACCACCGAGAATCCGTCCTTTGAAATCACCGCCCCCCTGCTCTCCCGCTGCCAGGTGCTGCTGCTCACTCCTTTGCAACCGGAGGATATCGCCCAGGTCATTCGCCGGGCCCTGGCCGACCAGACTAACGGGCTGGGCGGATACCCTTTGCTTATCGAAGGGGAGGCGCTGCCTCTGCTCGCGGAAGCGGCGGACGGCGACTGCCGCCGGGCCCTGAATTACCTGGAGACCGCTGCCAACCTCACCTTGGATGCCCGCCCGACTCCAGAAGGCGGAGGGGAGCCGACCATCACCGTGGCCTGCGTCCGCGAAACCTTGCAGCAGAAAACCCTGCGCTACGATGCGAGCGGCGAGGAGCATTACAATCTCATCTCCGCCCTGCACAAAAGCTTGCGGGACAGCGACCCCGACGGGGCGATGTATTGGCTGGCTCGGATGCTGGCCGGCGGCGAGGATCCCATGTATCTTGCCCGGCGAATGATCCGCTTTGCCTCAGAGGATGTCGGCAATGCCGATCCCCAGGCCCTCCAGGTCGCCCTCAACTGCCGCGATGCCTATCATATGCTCGGCTCGCCGGAAGGTGACCTGGCCTTGATCCAGGCCGCCGTCTATCTGGCCACCGCGCCGAAAAGCAATGCCCTGTACGCCGGTTTTGCCAAGGTCCGGTCCGACATCCAGCGCACCGGCTCTCTCCCGGTTCCCCTCCATTTGCGCAACGCCCCCACCGCCCTGATGAAGGAATTCGGTTATGGCCGGGGCTACCAGTACGCCCACGACGATCGCGACGGACTCGTCCTGCAGGAACACCTGCCGCCGGAATTGGCGGGTATAATCTACTACGAACCGACCAATCGCGGCTACGAGGCGGTGATCAAGGATCGGCTCACCAAATGGAAACAAATCCTCAAACAAAGGTCCCAGCGCCATGCGCACCAAAAAAACACTGACTAGAGTGGCGGCGCTGCTTCTGCTCCTGCCGCTACTGATCTTGCTCGCTGCTTCCGGCGCCAAGGCCGCCACCTTCCGGCTGATTTACGGCAACGACAATCTCGGGGAACTCGACTGCTCCGGCTGACTCAACAGCAGACTGGGCGGTCTGTCCAGAAAGGCCCTGTTGATCCGGGAACGAAGCAAGGATCCCCAATGGCCGACGCTCGTCGTCACCGGGGGCAACCTGCTGTTTGAACGGGAACATTTAACGCCCGGCAGCGCGGCAACGGCAAAAATAGCCGCCAGCGGCGTACTCCAGGCCATCCAGAAAATGGGCGCCACTTTTGCCGGGGTCGGCACGCGCGACCTGGCCTCGGGCCTCGCCCTCCTCAAGGCATCCCACCAGCCGCCCGCCTTCAGTTGGCTTTCCCTCAACCTGGTCGATCACGCAACCCACCAGCCGCTGTTCGCGCCCATGATCCGACTCCAGGTCGGCGCCACCAAGATCGCGGTGCTGGCCCTGACCGACCATATGGATCCGGCCAACGAGGGCAAGGAGTTCCTGATCCTGGATTGGCGGACCGCGCTGCCCCCGATCCTGGCCAAGGCAGATCAGGAGGCGGATTTCATCTTGCTGCTATCCAACTACTCCTTCAGCGAAAACCAGGAGATAGCCAAAAAGCACGGCTCGATCGACCTGATTCTCCAGACCGGCCATGCCGCCGGCAACATGGGTCCCATCCCGCTCAACAAGTCATTGCTCGCCCAAACCGAGATCCGGGGCAAATACGTAGGAATCTTGGATATCGATTGGCACGGGCGCACCGCCTGGAGCGAAGCGGGACAACCATTGCCCGGCAAGGGCCAGGAGCGGCCGGTTTCAACCTACGCCAATCAGTTCGTTCCCCTCAACCAATCCCTGGCCGTTGCCCCTGATATTGAAGCGGTGGTCCAGCAGACCAAGCGCCAGATCGAGCGGTTGGGCCAAGGCCAGCATTGAAGGGCCGGAGAGCTTCGCAAAAACACAAAAAAGCCGCCCCGTTGGGCGGCTTTTTTGTACGCTACGCTTGAAAATTCTGCGGATCAGCAGCCGAAAGCCTTCTGCAGGTTCGGGATGGTCTGCTTCTTGCGGCTCATCATGCCGTCGATCCACATGGAGTTGCCAGACAGTTTCGCGCCGAAGGCGCCTTCGATCAGGGCCGGATCATCGGAAAGAACCATCAGATCGGTGCCTTCCTTGACTACGTCGGTGAGCATCAGCAGAACCGAATGCCGCTCGCTGCCCTTCTGCTCCTTCATGGCATTGTACAGGGCGTCGCGCATGCTGGCGACCTGATCCAAGGTGGCGAGTTCGAGCTGGCCAACGCCGACCTTCTTGCCCTTCATGTCGAAATCCTTGTAGTCACGATGGAGCAGATCCATCGGGGGAACGCCGGCCACGGCGCTCTTGGCCTTGAGCATTTCCATGAACAGGCCGTCGGTATCGGTGACGCCGGAGATGGCGGACAGCTCTTTTACGGCCTTCTTGTCGGCGTCGGTGCAGGTCGGGGACTTGAAGTTGACGGTATCGCTCAGGATGGCGGCCAGCATCAAACCGGCAACCTTGGGCTGAACGGCAACGCCTTTCAGATCGTAGAGAATCTTGAGCACGGTTCCGGTGCAGCCGACCGGCATGTTGCAGAAGAAAATCGGCTGATTGGTGGTGACGTCGCCAATCTTGTGATGATCGACCACGGCCACGACCTCGCCGGCGCTAAGATTGTCAGGAGCCTGGGCCAGGTCGCTGTGATCAACCAGGGCTATTTTCTTGCCGGTGGCATCGGTCAGTATCTCAGGTACGGCAAAACCGAACTTTTTGAGCACCATCTCGGATTCGGGATTCAACTTGCCCGATACGGCGGGAACATAATCCTGGCCTTTGGCCTTCATCAATTCGGCATAGGCGATGGCGGCGGTGACAGAATCGGTATCCGGACTTTTGTGGCCTACAACATAAACAGACATAGTGTATTACCTCCAGAGCTTGTTCAATGACACATTCGAAATGTGCGCTTCTCTTTCCCCTCCGGGCCGTCAACGGACCGGAAACAATAAAATTGAAAGACATTATAGTGTTCACTGATAAGCGTCAAGCAGAAAAAGGAAAAAGACCCACCATGCCTGGCTTTTCAGCGAAAAACAAGGGGATCGATATGTTCGATCCCCTTGGGTGCGACGTGAAAAAAGATGGAAAAATCAATCGCGGCTGCCGCCGAAAAAGCGCAGCAGCATCAGGAAAAGATTGATGAAATCGAGGTAGAGGGCCAGGGCGCCGATGATCGCTCCCTTGCGAATGGCGGCCTCGCCTTGGTTCATGATGCCCTCCTCGCCGATATTCTTGATTTTCTGCACGTCATAGGCGGTCAACCCGACGAAGACCAGCACGCCGATGGCGGAAATGGCCCAGTAGAGCGAGGAACTCTGCAGGAAGATATTGACGATTGAGGCCAGAATGATGCCGATCAGGCCCATGAACATGAACGAGCCCAGGCCGGAGAGATCGCGTTTGGTGACCAGGCCGTAGATCGCCATGGCCGCGAACATACCCGCGGTCACCAGGAAGGTGGCGGCAATGGAAGTATGGGTGTAGGCGAGAAAGATGATCGACAGAGTCACGCCGTTCAAAGCTGAATAGCCGACAAAAATCCCGGTGGCGGTGCCCGGTTGCATCCGGTCGATCCTGGCGGAAAGGAACAAAACCAGTCCGAGTTCGACCAGCACCAGGATGAAAAAGATCGGGCTGGCAATCAAAGCTTGCGCCAGGCCGGAAGCGGCGACAAAATAGGCGACGACGCCGGTTAAGGCGAGGCCGGCGGCCATCCAGTTAAAGACCTTGGCCAGAAAGACGGTCGAGGCCTGCTGCTTGGCCTGTGCCAGGGTGATGTCACGGGTTCCGAACTGTGTTTGCATTGGTGCCTTCTCCTCTATGAATGAGTGGATGAACGTTAGATCAGTTCAATATATAACCATTTTGTCCGGAAAGGCAACACCGACCGGGGTGCGCGTCGCAGGAACCGGCCATTTTTCAGGAAGATGCGAACAGGATCATCAAGAGGTCTCCTGTTGATCAATCGGTAACAGCATAACAACACGGGACAATTCAAGAAAATAGGCCAGTCTGACGGCAGGAGCGGATGCGGCTGAGCAACCTCAGCAGGCCATACCGTTTAAGCCGGGAAAAAAGGACAGGTCAACGACAGGTCAACATCTGGAGGATCACTTTTACACGCCTGCCCCGGGGTATTTTCCAATGCCTCTTGACTGCCTGTCAACCCCTTGCCGGGAGCTGGACCTTCCCCAATCCGGCGGAGAGCCGGGCCAGGATCGCAGTGAAGGCCAGAGCCGAGAGCAGCTGCAGGCCAATGAACCACACCACCCCTTGCCAGCTGGCTCCGGCCCAGCAGAATCCGCCGACCGTTCCGGAAATACTGGCGCCGAGGTAGTAGAAAAAGAGATAGAGGGCCGCGGCCTGGGCCTTGGCGGTCTTGGCATGCCGCCCTACCCAGGTCGAGGCCACGGTGTGGGCGCCGAAAAAACCGCAGGTGAAGACGGCGATCCCCAAAACGACCAGGGGAAGCGGCTTGGCCAAGGTCAGTACCAGACCGGCGAACATGGTCGCCACGCAGGCCCTGACGGTGAGGAAACGGCCAAACCGGTTGACCAGTTTGCTCACCACGGAGGAACTGTAAGCCCCCAGGAGGTAGGTGAGGAAGACCAGACTGACCACGGTCTGGCTCAAGCCGTACTCGCCGCCGAGCAGCCGGAAGGTGATGTAGTTGAACATGGTGACGAAGCTGCCCATCACCATGAAGGAAATGCCGTACAGGCACAGGAGGTGGGGGTCGCGCAACTTTTGCAGCACCGAGGTGAAGAAGTAGCGGTACTCGAGGGGCCGCCGACGGAAATTGGCCGAAGGCGGAAGGCTGAACGCAAAGTAGATGCTGAGCCCCAACGAGATCAATCCCACCATGCCCAGGGCAAGGTTCCAGGAAAAAAAGTCGGTCACCGTGGCGGTGAACAGCCGACCCGACATGCCGCCGATGGCATTGCCGCTTATGTACAGCCCCATGGCCGTGCCGATGGTGACAGGTTCAATCTCCTCGCTCAGGTACGCCATGGCCACGGGCGGCAGGCCGGCCAACACCATCCCCTGAATAAATCGCAGCGCCACCATGGACGAGAACGAATGGCAGAACGCGGTCAGCAGCGCCAGAATCGAGGTCAGAAGCAGGGCGCCCATCATCATCGGCTTGCGGCCCACGGTCTCCGACAGGGTCCCGGCCAGGAGCATGGCCACCGCCAGGGTGAAAGTGGCGGCCGAAAGCGGCAGACTGGCCCAGGCGGGGCGAATGCCGAACTCTTGCGCGAATTCCGGCAGCAGCGGCTGCACGTCGTACAGGGTGATGAAGGTGACGAAACCGGCGGCGAAAAGCGCCAGGTTCACCTTGCGGAAGGCAAGAGTGCCGCTCTGAATGCGGGGACTGTCCATGGGGCCCGACCTGCTTCGAAAAGAGTGGGTGGTTTTGCGCTTTTTTTGCGCTTGAATATAGCCGCCCCCCTGGTATAAATAAAATATATAAAAATTATAATATCAATAACCACAAGTTATTCATGCCCCATGGATATCCGCCAACTGAAATTCTTCATCGAAATCGTCCGCCACAACAACTTCACCAAGGCCGCGGAAGCGCTCAACATTGCCCAGCCGGCAATCAGCGTGGCGATCCAGAAACTTGAGGGCGAGCTGGAATCAGTCCTGTTCAACCGCCGTAACCGGCGAGTGACACTGACCGCAGAAGGGGAGACTTTCCTCGCCCATGCCAAGGGCATCCTGGAGTCGCTCGAAGCCGCGACCCAGGAAATGGCGGATTTGAAAGGGTTGCAGAAAGGCGAGGTGCGCCTGGGCATCCCACCGATGATGAGCACTTACTTCTTCCCGGCCATTATCCACGAATTCAAGCGGCTGTATCCCCATTTGCAGTTGGCGGTTTCGGGCGAGGGTGCGGGCAGCATTCAACGCAAGATCAACCAGGGAGAGCTGGATATGGGAGTCATTGCCGGTGGCCAAGCGCCGGAGAGCCTGGAAGTCCGCCACATCCTGCGCGAGGAGGTGGTGGCGTGCATCCCGGCCGGCCACACCTTTGCTGGGAGATACGCGATCACTCTCCGGGAATTTGCCGCCCAGCCCCTGGTCATGTTCAAGCAGGGCTATTACCAGCGGGAAATGCTGCTTGAGCTTTTGTACGAAATTCCCGATGTCCAGCCCCAGGTGGTCTTTGAAACCAACCTTTTTTCTTTGGTCAAATCCCTGGTCAAACGGGGCCTGGGCGTTGCCACCCTGCTCAAGATGGTGGCTGAGGACGACCGCGATCTTCATGTCGTCTCCTTTGACCCGCCGCTCTATCTCGACCTGATGCTGGCCTGGAAAAAAAGGGCCTACCTCTCCCACGCCAACAAGGCCTTTGTCGACTTCCTCATGGCCCAACTGCAACTGTATGGCGGCGGGCGATAAGGGCTGCCGGCG
>WRFD01000146.1 GCA_009778955.1 Desulfobulbus sp. | reverse complement strand
TCTGATCAGCTGAAAACAACTGATCAGGTACAAAAATTTAACTCGCAACAGCAACAAAAAATCCTTTCAATCGATGGCAAAGCTCAAAACCCTGATTGCAATCAACTGTCTATTGGAGAAAAAGGATTATTTTTCTACACCCTGTTACCTGCTGGGCGCCTTGGGCGACGCCATCAATGCCCTGCTCTGTGGAGCTGGGCGCAATATCCGCCTGATCCTCAAGAAATTGAGGGAGAAATTGTTTCTTTTTTTTACCGGCTTACTTTTGGCTGCCTGGCATCGCTCTGATTGCCGCAAGTCAGCTGCCGCTTTGCCGGCTCCTGTTTTTTGAAATAGGGCTTCTTCAGGGGCGACTATCTACGCGGCCGAATCGCGGACGGTTCCTCGCAAGGATGATTTTAATAGTGCTGTATTGATATAGAATTTGTATCAGCTTTGAAAGGCGGGCATCATGCCGTTTCTTATTGATAGTGCAAAATATATGTTCGATTATTATTGAAATTACAGTGTGTTAACCTTATGTGTGCTTGCGTCAGTACAAGGAAATGATACCAGGTGCAGGGGGGAATCAGGAGGGCAGCCGAAAATCACGCCTGATGCTGCCGCGCGAGGCAGCGGAGGCCGGAAATGGTCAGAGAGCCAGCACCAGTGCCACATTGACGATGCTGCCACCCGGAAAACATCGCACCGAAGGCGGTTTGGGGTCTGTGCGGCCAAGGTGGCGTTGGCCGCACAGACCGCCCGCTCCTATCCCGGCGCAGGCGATGCCGGTGAGTAGCACGACAATCGCGCCTGATGCCCGCGCGATTACCGGTGGGCGGCGTTGATCGCCTCCAAGGCCGGGCCGCCAGGGCAGAGATCGTCCTCGGTCAGGCTGTTGAGCGGCCGCTCGCAGGTGTGGAGGAGCTCGTGGGTGTCGGCGGAGTTCGGGTTGATGTACAGGACACCGGTTAGAATCACATCCTGGGCCTTGTGGTCCTCGAGATTGTCGATGGCCTGGCGGCGGTCGGTGATATCCGGGGCGTCGTGGTGCTTGTGCAGGTGGATCACCGTGTCGTCGTGCAAGGCCACATCCTGGACAGTATCGCCATCATATTCAGTGGTGATGGTCTGCTGGAATGGCACCAGGTCAAAGGTGTTGGTGGCCTCGCTGTGCTCGCGCACCCAATGGTAGCTCTTGGTCGATCCCGGATTGTTGTTGAAGGTGACGCAGGGCGAGATCACGTCGATGAACGACAGCCCCTTATGCATCAGCCCGGCCTTGATCAGGGGCACCAACTGCTGCTTGTCGCCGGAAAAGCTGCGGGCCACGAAACCGGCGCCCAACTGGATGGCCAGTTCGCACAGGTCGATGGACTCCAGTTCGTTGATCCTGCCCTTCTTGCCCTTCGAACCTTTGTCGGCGGTGGCCGAGTACTGCCCCTTGGTCAGACCGTAGCAGCCGTTGTTCATCACGATGTAGAGCATGTCGAGGTTGCGGCGGACCGCGTGCATGAATTGGCCCATGCCGATGGAGGCGGTGTCGCCGTCGCCGGAAACGCCCAGGTAGACCAGGTCGCGGTTGGCCATGTTGGCCCCGGTGGCGACGGAGGGCATGCGGCCGTGCACCGTGTTGAAGCCGTGCGATCTGCCGAGGAAGTAGGCCGGGCTCTTGGAGGAGCAGCCGATGCCGGACATCTTAACAATGCGGTGCGGCGGCAGGGCCAGTTCGAAGCAGGCCTGGATGATGGCGTTGCAGATGGAGTCGTGTCCGCATCCGGCGCAGAGGGTGGAAATGCCGCCTTCGTAATCCTGGCGGTGGTAACCGGCATCATTGGGCGGCAACTCGGGATGGCGGAAGGTGGGGCGGTGAAAGGTCATGGGGTGCCTCCTTGGCCAGGAGTATTCGTGGGGAGGATGCCGCGTTCCGCCAGGGCCCCCTCCAAGGTGCGGAGGAGCAAACGGCTTGCCACGGGCTGGCCATCATAGCAGGCGATGGGCACCAGGTGGTCCGGCGGCAGGTTGCCCTCGTTGATCAGCAGGGTTCGCATCTGGCCGTCCCGGTTCTGTTCGATGACGAACACCACCTCATGGGCACGGATAAAGTCGATCACTTCGGGCTGGAAGGGAAAGGCGCGGATGCGCATGCTGTTGACCGCGATACCGCGGTCGCCCAGCAACTCGATGGCCTCATAGGCTGCGAACGCGGTGGTGCCGTAGAACACCACCCCCAGTCGGGCTTCGGGCTTGGTGAGCTTGATCCGGGCCTGGGGCAGCAAGCCCTTGGCGGTCTCCCATTTCAGTTGCAGCCGTTTCAGGTTGCGGACATAGGCGGCGCTGTCTTCGGTGTAGGCCGAGTATTCGTCCCGCGAGGTGCCCCGGGTGAAGTAGACGCCCTTGTCGGGATGAGTGCCGGGATAGGTGCGGTAACAGATGCCGTCACCGTCGGTGTCGCGGTAGCGGCCCCACTTGGCGGTGAGGGCATCAAGTTGGGCAGCGTTAAGCACCTTGCCCCGGTCGTAACGCCGCTGGGGATCCCAGGCAAGCGGCGGGCCGTAATGATCGTTCATCCCCAGATCGAGGTCGCTCATCACGATCACCGGGGTCTGGAGCCGCTCCGCCAGGTCAAAGGCATCGGCGGTCATTTCGAAACATTCCCTGGGGTTACAGGGGAAAAGGAGCGGATGGCAGGTGTCGCCGTGGGAGGCGTAGGCGCAGGCCAGCAGATCGGATTGCTGGGTGCGGGTGGGCATGCCGGTGGAGGGGCCGACCCGTTGGATATCGATCAGCACCACCGGGATCTCGGCGAAATAGGCCAGGCCGAGGAATTCGGCCATCAGCGAGATGCCGGGACCGGAGGTGGCGGTGAAGGCGCGGGCCCCGTTCCAGGAGGCGCCGATGACGATGCCGATGGCGGCCAGTTCGTCCTCGGCCTGGACAATGGCCGCCTTGATGCGACCGGCGCCTTCTTCGGTCCGGAATTGCCCGGCATAGCGGCCGAAGGACTCGATGATCGAGGTGGAGGGTGTGATCGGATACCAGCCGACCACGGTGGCGCCGGCATAGACCGCCCCTAGTGCGGCGGCGCTGTTGCCGTCCATGATGATGGCGTCGCCCACTCGGTCGCTGCGGCGCACCGCGAGCTTGCAGGCGCCGGCATGATGGTCGCGGGCGTAGGCGTAGCCGAGTTCCAAAGCCCTGATGTTGGGTTCGGCCAGGGCCGGATTCTTGCGGAACTGCTTGCGCAGCGACTCGATGAGCACCTCGGGCTCCATGTCGAGCAGGGCTGTCAGCGCGCCGACATAGATGATGTTTTTCAGCAGGGGCCGCATCTTGGGGTTGTCAAAGGCCTCGTTGCACATCGTGGTCATGGGGATGCCGATCACCGTCACATCGTCACGGCGAAAATCCTCGGGCAAGGTCCGGGAGGAGTCGTAGACGAAGTAGCCTCCCGAAACGAGGCTGTCGTAATCCTGCCGCAGGGTCTGGCCGTTGATCGCCACCACCAAATCGACGTCGCCCCGCCTCCCCACATGGCCGCGCTCGTTGACCCGCACTTCGTACCAGGTGGGCAGCCCCTGGATGTTGGAGGGAAAGATGTTCTTTGGGCTGACCGGCACGCCCATACGAAACACCGCCTTGGCGAACAGGGTGTTGGCGCTGGCCGATCCTGAACCGTTGATCGTGGCGAAGCGGACGACAAAATCGTTAATGCTTTCCAGTTGCTTCATAGTTGTCCCGCCTGAGCTGAAAGGTAGAGGAACTTCTGCATATCCCAGGCCGAGGTCGGACAGCGCTCGGCGCAGAGCGAGCAGTGCAGGCACACATTCTCGTCCTTGACCATTATCTTGCCGCTGGGCGTCAGCCCGGCCAGGTAGAGGCTTTGCGCCAGGTTTTCGGCCGGCGCCCTGAGCCGGGCGCGGAGCTCTTCTTCCGTGCCGTTGTCGACGAAGTTTATGCAGCTCTCCGGGCAGACATCGACGCAGGCGTCGCATTCAATGCAGAGATCGGCCCGGAAGACAGTCTGCACATCGCAGTTGAGGCAGCGCAATGACTCGGTCTGGCCGACCTGTTGGTCGAACCCGAGTTCCACCTCGAGCAGCCGGTCCTTCAATGTCTTGGTCTTGGTGCGCACCGGCATGGCCTGACGCTCGGTTGCCGTCACCTGGTTATGGTAGAGCCAGTCGTGCACACCCATTTTCTGGCCGGCCAGGTTCACCTGGGGGGCGGGCCGGTCGAGGGGGGAGAGCCCCCGGCAGAAGAGGTCGATGGAAATAGCTGCCTGGTGGCCGTGGGCCACGGCGGTGATGATGTTGCGCGGACCGAAGGCGGCGTCGCCGCCAAAAAAGACCTGGGGCAGGGATGACTGCAGGGTGCGGGGATCGAGTTCCGGCAGCCCCTGGCGATCGAATCGGATGCCTGCGTCCGGTTCGATCCAAGGAAAGGCGTTCAACTGACCGACCGCCAGCAGCACCTCGTCACAAGGAAAGAACACCGGCTCTTCACCTCCGGTCTCTGACCCCACTCCTACCTTGGCAAAGCGCATGCCCACCAGGCGGCCGTGTTCGACCACGAACTCCAAGGGGACGTGGTTATCGACGATCGGGATGTCCTCGCCGATGGCGTCCTCGATTTCCCAAGGTGCAGCCTTCATCTTGGCACGGGGGCCGCGCACCATCACCCGCACACTGGTCCCGCCCAGTCGGCGGGCGGTGCGGCAACAGTCCATGGCGGTGTTGCCGCCGCCGATCACCAGCACCCGCTTGCCGATCGAGCTGACATGGCCGAAAATCACCCCGGCCAGCCAGTCGATGCCGATGTGGATCCATTGGTTGGCTTCCTTGCGGCCCGGAAGATCGGACAGGTCGCGGCCGCGCGGCGCGCCGGTGCCGATGAAAACGGCATTGTGGCCCTCGGCCAGCAAGGCCTTCATGCTTTCGATCCGGCGGTTGAAGTGGGTCTGCACGCCCATGTCGAGAATGTAGTTGACCTCGGTGGCCAGGACCGGCTCCGGCAGGCGGAAGGAGGGCAACTGGCTGCGCATGAAGCCGCCGCCCTTGGCCTGTTCGTCGTACAGATCGATGGTGTAACCGAGTGGCATCAGGTCGCGGGCCACGGTCAGTGAGGCCGGTCCGGCGCCGATCAGGGCGATCCTCTTCCCGTTTTTCTCGCTGGGAACAACCGGAAATCGGGCAACGAGGCCGAAATCGCGGTTGTCGGCGCAGAGCCGTTTCAGCCGGCAGATGGCCACCGGCTCTTTTTCCACCCGTCCCCGGCGACAGGCCGGCTCGCAGGGCCGGTCGCAGACCCTGCCCAGGACACCGGGAAAGACATTGGCCACCCAGTTGACCATGTAGGCGTCAGTGTACCGTTTCTCGCTGATCAGGCGGATATATTCCGGCACCGGAGTGTGGGCAGGGCAGGCGAACTGGCAGTCGATCACCTTGTGGAAATATTCCGGGTCCTCAATGTCTGTCGGTTTCACGAGAGGCGCTCCTGAGCTGGCAAGGGAAAAACTGATAAGAATGGTTACTATTTTTTCTAATCTAGAAAAAAAGAGGGGACAATGAAAGGCTTTTTCATTGGTCCGCAGGAGAAATAGTGCCGGCCGCTCAGTTGGCGGCACGATGGATTGCAGTTTTCTCCAAGGAAAGGACAAGATGAAAAATTGCATTCATCCGGTTTTTATGGAACCATGGCCCCACAATGGGCTGTTCTCCGGCTTTTTCACCGCCGGAGGATCTTGAGCAACAAGCCGCTACGCCATCCACGAAGTGCCGGCGCGGCCATGAACTAAAGAGGAAGCGAGGCATGAATTCGACGCCGGAAGTCCGGATGAGCACAGAGGCCATCAATGCCCTACCGCTGGCTTGTTGGCAGGGAACGATCCACTGCGTCCGCACCGCCGAAGAGGCAGAAGAGGCGGCGGTGCGCCTTGCGAGCGCCAACCTGCTCGGGTTTGACACCGAAACCCGGCCGGCGTTCCGCAAGGGGCAGAAATTCGCGCCCAGTCTGTTGCAACTGGCCGCCGAGGACGAGGTCGTGCTCGTGCAACTGGAGCGGACCGGCTTGCCCGTCCCGCTCCGGGAACTGCTTGAGAATCCGGCCATTGTCAAGGCCGGGGTGGCACCTGATTTTGATCTGAAAAAACTCCAGGAGCTGCACCCCTTCCGGCCGGCAGGCTTTGTGGACCTGGCGCGGATGGCCAGTGCCCGGGGAATCCGCCACCACGGCCTCAGGGGATTGGCGGCGGTGGTCTGCGGGCTCCGCATTTCCAAGTCAGCGCGGACCAGCAATTGGGCCAGTCCCCAGCTCACCCCCCGGCAGGTCCGTTATGCCGCCACCGACGCCTGGATCGGCCGCGAGATCTACCTCCGCCTGTATGCCCTGGCCCCGGTGAGCGCATGATCGTTCCCACGCTCCAGCGTGGGAACGATCATCTTTGGCCTTTAACTAGATAAAACAGCCAGTCGAGCATGTTGTGCTCGACTTTTTCTGGGCTTTTTGTTCTAGTCAAATAACTAGACACAAGGGAGGAGGTCATGGGCTACCCAACCAAGATCCAACTCATCAAGCGGCAAGAGAGCGAACAGTGGTATATCAATTTCCCCGCCGCCATTGCCCAAGCCATGGAATTCGAAAAAGGGGAAACCGTGGAATGGAGCATTGAAGATAAAGGGCTGCTGGCGCTGAAGCGACAAAAGGCGCCGCCGTCGCTGCTTAAAAAAAAGCCG
>WRFD01000145.1 GCA_009778955.1 Desulfobulbus sp. | reverse complement strand
GTACGCCTCGAATTCATGCCGGAATTTGTTCAAGTAACTGCGTGTCGACATGGTACATGCTGCCGAGAGGACGCAGACGGTCTTCATCTCAATGTTGTCGCACAATTCGGTCAGCAGATCGATATCGGCCGTGGTCCCCTTGCCCTGGATGATCTTCTGCACGATCTTCAGCATCCAGCCCAACCCTTCCCGGCAAGGCGTGCATTGGCCACAGGACTCGTGATGATAAAAATAGATGAGGTTTTCCACTAGTTTGACCATGTCGACCGTGTCGTCAAGCACCACGATGCCGCCGGAGCCGAACATGGTCTTGTGAGCGGCCATGGATTCATAGTCAAGGGTCACGGTTTGGGCCTCTTCGGGGGTCAGGACCGGGGTCGAGCTGCCGCCGGGGATGACCCCTTTCAGGATCCTGCCGTCGCGCACGCCGCCGGCGACCTTCTCGATCACTTCCAGCAGGGGCAATCCCAGAGGCAATTCATACATGCCGGGCTTCTTGACCAATCCCGAGATGCCGAACAGGTGGGTTCCCGCGCTCTTCTCGGTGCCATAGGCTTTGTACGCATCAGCGCCGTTGGTCAAAATGAACGGCAAGGAGGCGATACTCTGCACGTTGTTGATGATGGTGGGACAGCCGTACAATCCTTCGACCGCTGGAAACGGCGGCTTGCTCCGTGGTTGTCCTTTCTTGCCCTCGATGGACTCAAGCAAGGCGGTTTCCTCACCGCAGACATAGGCGCCCGCACCTCGGTGGACCGTCACGTCAAGCTTGTAATCCTGGCCGGCGACATTCTCGCCGAGGTATCCGGCTGCATAGGCTTCATCGATGGCAGCCTGCAAGACCTTCACTTGCGTGGTGTACTCGCCGCGGATATAAATGTAGGCGGTATGGCTCTTGATCGCGTAGCAGCAAATAATGATCCCCTCGATCAGCATATGCGGGTCGCGAACCAGGATGTAGCGATCCTTGAAGGTGGCCGGTTCCGACTCGTCCGAGTTAACCGCCAGATAGACCGGTTTATCAATATTTTTAGGCAGGAAGCTCCATTTCAGACCCGTGGGAAAACCGGCGCCGCCGCGGCCCCGCAATCCGCTCGCCTTGACCACCTCGATGATCTCCTCGGGCTGCATGGCGAAGACCTTCTCCAGGGTGGAGTAGGCCCCGTGCTGCTTGGCGACGTCAATCTTGTTGGCGTCTGGAATGTCAAACCTGGCACTGAGTACTTTTACTTGCATCTGTTCGCTCTCCTTATTTCAGCGTGGCCAAGAGTTCTTTGAGTTTGGCGACATTCATGTCTTCATAGAACTCTCCGTTCACCTGGACCACGGGAGCGGAGCCGCAATGTCCGAGACATTCCACCTCTTCCAGGCTGAATTGTCCATCCGCGCTGACCTCTCCGGGTTTGATGCCAAGCTTCTGCTGCAGATAGTCGACGATCTCCTGCTTGCCGAGCAGATAGCAGGAGAGCGTCCGACAGACGCAGATATGGCATTTTCCCTTGGGCTGAAGGTTGTACATGGTGTAGAAGGTTGCCGCCTCGTACACCATGCTGGGAAAGGCGCCGATGCGGTCGGCGATGTAGGCCATGGCCTCGGCGCTGATCCATCCCTCCTGCTCCTGAACGAGCCAAAGCGAAGGCAAAATCATCGATTCCCTGGTGGGATACCGCTTGACCAGCCGTTCGAATTCCGCATCCCTCTGCGCATCAAAAGTAAACGGTTTCCCCGTCTCTATTAGCTGTGATCGATCACTCATCTGTCCAACTCTCCGCCAATGATATTGATGCTGCCGAGATTGATCACGGCATCGGCAATCATTTCACCTTCAACCATTTCGTGGAATCCGCCCATCATATAGAAGCACGGTGGACGCACCTTGCACTTGTACGGCCGGCCGGAACCATCGGAAACAAAATAGAAGCCCAGCTCGCCGTTGGCGGCCTCGAAGGAGTCGTACCACTCTCCGGCCGGGACCTGCACGCCATCGAACACCAGCTTGAAGTGATTGATCAGGCCTTCGATGTTCTTGTAAACCTCGGCCTTGGCAGGAAGGGTGACCTTGCTGTCGCTGATGGTCACCGGCCCCTTGGGAATGCGCTTCATCGCCTGGCGGATGATGCTGATGCTCTGGAAAATTTCCTCGTAGCGAATCGTGATCCGGTCGTAGATGTCGCCCTTGGAGCCGAGCGGGATGGTGAAATCAAAGGTGTCGTAGTAGTAGTATGGATTGTCCTTGCGCAAATCGAAGGGAACACCGCTAGCTCGCAGGCAGGGGCCGGTGTACCCATAGGACAGGGCCAGATCGGCCGGCATGACGCAAACGTTCTGGGTTCGGTCATGGACGATCCGGTTCTTCAGCACCAGTTTGAGCGAATCGGTGACGCCTTTCTCGATGTCCTTAAGCTGTTTTTCCATGTCGGCTTCCCAGCCTTCATAGAAATCTCGGTACATGCCGCCAATCCGGGTGAAGGAGCTGGTGAGGCGGGCGCCGGTCAGCCGGCTGATGAAATCATACGATGCCTCTTTCTCGTTATAGAGGTACCAGTAGTTGGTCAAGCCGCCCATGTCGACCAGGTTGGCGGCGATGCACACCAAGTGATCCTGCACCCGGAAAAATTCGGACAGGATGACCCGCATGAACTTGGCCCGCTCGGTGATCTCGATCCCAAGCCAGGACTCGACCGCCTTGGCGTAGGCGATGTTGTTCATCAAGGCCGAGCAATAGTTGAGCCGGTCGGTGAGGGGGATCACCTGGTTGTAGGTTCTGTTCTCGGCGGTCTTTTCAAAGCCGCGGTGGAGGTAGCCGATCTCATTGATATTGGCGAGGATGGTTTCGCCATCAAGGGCCGTGAGGATACGGATCGCGCCGTGGGTGGCCGGATGGGAAGGCCCGAGGTTGAGATACATGATCTCGGTGTTGATGTCGTCCATCAAGGTCTGGCCGACGCCCTTGTAAGCCAGCCGGTCCTTGATCTCCTTTTCCAGGCGGTCGGTCTCGTAGCAGACCTGACCCTGGTGGATGTTATAGTCCTTGCGCAGAGGATGCCCCTGAAATTGCCAATGGTTGAGAATGCGGCGAAGATCCGGATGCCCCTGGAAGGTGATCCCGTATTGGTCGTAGGCCTCGCGCTCGCCCCAGTTGGCCGAAGACCAGAGCGAGGTTGCCGAGGGTATGCCCGCCTCCGGGTCGGCGACCGGGATCCGGACCTGGACCAGCATGTTCTTTTCCCAGTTTCGCAGGGTGTAGACCACGTAAAAACGCGCCTCCTGCTGCACCGGGTATTCGAGGTAGTCGACCGCGGTCACATCGAGAAGCAATCCGAAATTAAGCGCCGGATCGTTTTTCAGGCGGGCAAGCGTTGGTTCGAGTTGCGCAGGCTGCACCGTCAGCACCGCCGCCCCGACCGAAGTCGTGCAGGATGCGTCCGGAAACGCGGCCTTGAGTACTTCTAGTGCCGTTGTATTCATATCAGTCGAGAATTCCTTTGAAGTCTTTGTGGCGATCTTTCAGCACAGTTTCACCCTTGATCTGATCCTGGATCTTCATCAAGGCATCCAGAACCGCCTCAGGCCGGGGAGGACAACCGGAAATGTACACATCGACCGGGATGATGGTATCGATTCCCTGGACAGTGCAATAGTTGTCGTAGATGCCGCCGGAACTGGCGCACGCGCCCATGGCCACAACCCATTTGGGTTCGGGCATCTGCTCGTAAATCTGCTTGAGGACCGGCGCCTGCTTGTAGCTGATGGTGCCGCAGACGAGCAACAGGTCAGCCTGACGGGGCGAGAAACGCACGACTTCAGCGCCCCAGCGCGAGATATCGAGCTGACTTGCAGCGGCACTCATGAATTCGATCGCACAGCAGGCAGTCCCGAAGACAAACGGCCACAGAGAGTACTGACGCCCCCAGTTGATGACGGCATCGAGCTTGGTGGTCAGTACCGAATCACCCAGACTTGCTTCTAATCCTAACGCCAATTGAGCACCCCTTTCCGAAGAATATAAATAAGTCCAGTCAACAGTAGCGCCATGAAGACAACCATTTCCACGAACCCGAACCAGCCCAGTTCGCGTACGCCGACCGCCCATGGGTACATGAACACCGCCTCAATGTCGAACAGCAGGAACAGAATGGCCAACAGGTAAAACTTGACGCTGAACTTCTGTTGCGCCAAGCCGATCATCTGTTTGACGCCGCTTTCATAGGGTTGATTCTTACTCCCCCCACCGGCACGCGGACCGAACACCGTTGTCACCAGCATGAACAGCGGGACAACGATGGCAATTACGATCAAGGCCATTGTTGATAGCACCAGTTCTGTCGCCATGAATCCAACCTCTCCCTCAGACATGAACATGAAATAGATACGTAACCTTCACAAACAATAGGTCATTACAACAAACGAAAATGAACCGCTATTCATTACCGACAGAGGTATCATCTGTCAAGAAAAATAGTTTTCGGAAAAGCCCCCTCCAACTTCCTCCCAATAGCGCCTCTATAAAAGCAATTACGGGAAGATCCGCATTCGCGCCTTCCGTCTTCGGCCGTTCGACCGGCCGCGCCTGAAGGCAGTCCGTCGGCGTCCCGACGCAACCCTTCGCCAATCACCCCGAACCGATCGCCCAGGCCAAAAAGGTCAGAACAGCGTTTTCCCTTAGGGGCAGTCTCCGGTTCTGTCGCCACTCCTCCACCCGATCCCTCATAAAACCCGCAACCCGGAGAGCGGGCGCCATCCGGGTTGCGGGTGTACTCTGGGATCGTGAGGAAAACGCGGCTTAAAACGGAACATCGTCACCCATGGGCGGCGGTTCGGGGAAGGGATCCGAGCCGTATCCCTGGTTGCCGCCCCCATGCTCGCTGCCGCCGCCGGAGCGGGGCGAGAGCATTTTCATCTCGCGGGCGACGATCTCGGTAGTGTAGCGGTCATTGCCGTTTTGATCCTGCCATTTACGGGTTTGCAGCTTGCCCTCGATGAACACCCGTGAACCTTTGGCCAGATACTCTCCGCAGATTTCGGCCAACCTCCTCCAGGCGACTATACTATGCCATTCGGTCTGCTCCTGCATCTGCCCGTCCTGGCCTTTCCAGCGCTCGGTGGTCGCCACGCGGATGGTGACGAACGGCGTGCCGCTCTGGGTGTAACGAATTTCCGGATCAGCCCCCAGATTGCCGATTAATATCACTTTGTTGACCATCACTCACCTGCCTTAGAAGTTACTGGAAGACTCGGCACCTTAACCCCATGCCGCCACCTGGCAGGCATCATAAACCACTTATCCCTTGATTGCAAAACTTGTCGCATCGCGCCCCGATGCCCCGCACCCCAGAGCTTTGGCCTTGCCTGCGAAAAAGGGCGCCCTGACTGGAGCAGACCAGGAGGAAGGCCGGCAAAAAAGGATTGCATCCATCGGAAAAATAAGAATAAATAGAAGTCCATCGTTTTATTCTTTGAGATCAAGGGAAAAGTGCCCATGCCTGCCCAAGAATCCATCGAATCGCACCCGGATGACACCCGTTGGCAGATGGTCGACCGGACCATGCAACGCTTCGACCATCAGCCGGAGGCCCTCATCGAAACCCTGCATGCCGCCCAAGACGCCTTCGGCTATCTGGACAGCGCGACCCTGGCCCGCATCGCCTCCCGGCTTCGCCTGCCGCCGGCCAAGGTGTTCGGCGTGGCCACTTTTTACAACCATTTCCGGCTCAAGCCCAAAGGTGAGCACACCCTTTCGGTCTGCACCGGAACCGCCTGCCACATCAAGGGCGCCGACAAGATTCTCGCCTGGATGCAGGAGCGCTATCACCTGGCGCCGGGCGAGACCTCGCAGGACAACCGCCTCTCGCTGGTCGAGATCCGCTGCGTCGGCGCCTGCGCCCTGGCGCCGGCGTTCCTGACCGACGACGCCATCATCGGCAAGAAGAGTTTTGCGGAAGCAACCACCATCATTCAGGAGTGGCTGGGCGATGCGCCGTGAAGAGCTGGCCGCGGTCGCGGCCGAACATCAACGCCACCTCGACACATTTGCCCACCATATCTTGGTTTGCGCCGGATTAGGCTGTCCGGACAACCAGGCCATCGTCGCCGCCCTGCGCCGCGAGCTCGCCAAGCGGAATCTGCAAAACAGCGTGCTGGTGCGCAAGACCGGCTGCATGGAGCTGTGCGCCCTTGGCCCGCTCGTCCTGGTCCAGCCCGGTGAGATCGCCTACCAGACTGTGAACCCGGAAGATGCCGCCGACATCGTCGCCTCGCTGGGGCAAGAGCCGGTCGAGCGCCTGCGCCTGCCTCCAGACATCCCCTTTTTCGCCCGCCAACACAAAAATGTATTGGCCCTGTCCGGCCGGATCGATCCGGAAAACATCCGCGACTACATTGCCGCAGGCGGCTACGGCGCGATGTGTACTGCGCTCGCCGCCATGCGGCCGATAGACGTCATCCGCTGCATACAGGAAAGCGGGTTGCGCGGCCGCGGGGGCGCGGGTTACCCAACCGGCCTGAAATGGGCCACCGTGGCCAAGGCGACCGGCAACAGGAAATATTTGATCTGCAACGCCGACGAGGGCGACCCCGGCGCCTTCATGGACCGCTCCATTCTCGAAAGCACGCCCCATGCCGTGCTGGAAGGGATGATCATCGCCGCCTATGCCGTGGGCGCCAGCCAGGGATACATCTATGTGCGAGCCGAATATCCCCTGGCCATCAAGCGGCTCAAGTTGGCCATCCGCGAGGCGGAGTGCAGAAACCTGCTCGGCCACTCCATCTGTGGTTTGAGCTTTGACCTCACCATCCAGATCCGATTG
>WRFD01000144.1 GCA_009778955.1 Desulfobulbus sp. | reverse complement strand
GGTCATGGGACCGCCTGGACGGTCTGGGCCATGGTGTAGCGGGCCAGCAAACTGTCCTGCCAGTAGGCGCCGGTGCGGAAAAATTCCTGGAACAGCCGCAAGCTCTCCTCGCGCAGCACCCGGTCAAGCAGGTGGACCCGCATCTGGGCGTACAGGGTGTTGAGCATGTACAGGGGCAGATTGGCGCCGCCTCCCATCACGTCTTCGTAGGCCCAGACAAAGGTGCGGATGCCGGAAAGCAGCATGGCGGCATAACACATCAGGCAGGGTTCCAAGGTCGAATAGACCGTCACTGCGCCGAGATCCAAGCCCGGCTGTTCGGCGATCAGCTGCCGCAGGGTGACCACCTCGGCATGATCGATCTCGTTCCGGCTCCCCTCTGCGCTGTTGCGCCGCCGGCCCCGGCCAACAATCCGATCGCCTACGGCCATGACGCAACCAACCGGGAATTCCCCCTCAGCCAAGGCTTGCCGGGCCTCATCCAAGGCCACCCGCATCCACCGTTCGTGCTCGCTCATCATCTGCCAGATTCCGATAAAAAAATGCGCCAAAGTGGCTAGCTAGCCCTTAGCTATACCACGGGGCCGGACGGCTGTCAAAATTAGAGCGACCGGCCGAATCTGAGGATGTTCTTGCCGATAGCCACCCCGGTTTCCGGCTGCACCCAGTCGTGGCTGCGATCGATAAAGGGCAGGTACACCAGCCGGATAGCCACCTCAGTCAACTGGACCTGCGGCAGCAGGGGGAAAATCAGGCGCGGGCTGGCGGCAGCCGCGGCCAGCATCAACTTGACCGCCTGACGGGCCTCCGAAGACGGCAGGGTCACCGGGAACAAGTTCGGCCGCACCTTCCCCTGGACAGGCGCCAGCCGCCATTGCCCCAAAGTGGCCTGCCGGCCAGCCTGGAGAAAAACTTTCGGCCGCAGCCGAACTGCAGGAACCCACACGCTCATGGCTTTATCCTCCCACTGCGGCCGGGGCAGGAACGGTTGATTGCTGCGGACGACGAAATCAGCGAAGCTCACGATGCGCAGTACCGGAATTTGGGCGAATACCTGCCAGAACGGCAAAAATAGCGCTGCTTCGCCCTTGGCAGGCTGTACTTGCCAATCCATTCTGCTCAGGCCGGCGGGGCCGACCTCCCAGGCAGAGGCACAGTTGGCGCAGGCCATTATCCGGCAGTCGCCGGCGCCCTCCAGACTGGCGCCGCATTGGGGGCAGAGGGCTGCCTCGAACCGAATCCGCCATGAGTGGTCGAACTGCCTGCCATTCAGGCTGCCGCCTTCGGTTTCGGCAAGCCCGATCAGCCGATTGTCGTTCACTCCGTCGTAGACCCCTTGATTTTTGATCACCAGCGGCAGATGGATATAACTGAGATGTTCGCCGATATAGGCCCGGTGATAAAAAGTCTCGCCCGCCGGCGCCAGATTGCCGACCGCCGCCGCTTTTTCGACAATGGCGCTGGCCTTGATGGTTTGGGGTAAAAAGAGATTGCCAGCATCGGGGGTGACCCGGATCAGGGGCATGGCCTGAGGCCGCAGGCCCAGCGAAGGCGGCAAGCCGGGGGACGGATTGGCAGCCTGGGTAGTATCGACCACCCGGTGCTCGATAGTTTCCGAGGATACCAGGTAAATGGCGCCCTTGAACCGGAGATACGGGGCCAACAGCAGCCCAGCGGAGGATCCCTTGCCGGCCATGGGCAGGACATAGCGGAACGGACCGCCGCACTGGAGCAGACTCCTGGCGCCGCAATAGCTGCAGGTCAAGATATGGTCGGTTTCGACGAAGTCGACCCCGGCCCCGCATTGGGGGCAGCTCTGTTCAATCCGGATCGTCATTGTCGTCCGCCCGCGCCCGATGTGCCCGGACCGGCCGCTTTACTCTCCGAGCCGTTCACCGCACCGGTTGCAAAACAGGGAGCCGGGCAGGTTGTCGGCACGACAATGGGGGCAGGATTGCTCGCGCGCCCTCTCGTCCGCCGAATGGCCGCAAAGCGGACAAAATTTGGCGCCTGGCATCAAATTGTTGCCGCAGTTGGCGCATTGCTGGTTGAGGACTTGCTGATGACCGCAAAAAGGACAAAAACGGGCGGTGGCGGCAATCGCGTTGTCGCATTCCTTGCAGACCACCTCCCGGACCGCCCCCTTCCGCTCGGCGTTCGGCTGGAGGCCGGCAAACATGGCCGGCATCATCATGCCCAGGCCCAATCCCAGCCCGGTTCCGGCCCCACCGCCGGTAGACGCCGCCTTTTCCATGGCCATGGCCGCCTTCATCCGGACAAACTTGTCCATGTCCTTGATCACGCTCATCCTCGCCCGGTCGTCGATGGCTTGCTGCACCTCGGCCGGCGGCGTGATCGAGGTCACATACAAACCGGCCAAAGACAGGCCGAACTGGGAGAAATCACGGACCAGACTCTTTTCCAGCCCTTCGGCAATATCGTCGAACCGGCCTGGCAGGTCGAACAGCGAGGTGAGGCGCTCGCCCAGGTAGTCGTTGAAGCGGGAGACAATCACCTGCCGCAGGTATTCCTCGACCTGCCCGGTGGTGTAGCGGCCCATGGCGCCGGCCAGGGTATTGATCAGGAGCAGCGGCTGGGTCACTCGGATGTTGAACACGCCGTGGGCGCGAAGGCGGACCAGCCCCAGCTCGGCGTCGCGAAACGCCACCGGGTCAGGGGTGCCCCACTTGAGGTCGGGAAAGGTTTTGAGGTTGACGAAAAACACTTCGGCCCGAAGCGGGCTGATCATCCCCCAGGGCGCGGAAAGGAGCTTGGTCAGGATCGGGATATTGCCAGTCTTGAGGGTATGGCGTCCAGAACCGTAGGCGTCGCAGGCCTTGCCCTTGTAAAACAGGATGGCGGCCTGGCTTTCCCGCACCGTCAACTGCGCCCCGTACTTGATCTCGCCCGATCCCTGCTCGGGCAGGCGGTGCAGCAGCTCCTGGCCGCTCTCGTCAAACCACTCCAGCGCTTCCAGCAAAATGACGTTATTGACGCCCATGAACTTCTCCTGAAAAGATTGCCGCGACCACTGGGTGGAGTATAGTGGTCATCGAAAATGAACCCAAAAAAACAAAAATTCCAAGCCGCAACCGGCCGCCGGCCGGCTTTCGCGGCACAGACCATCTTGTTTGCCTCAGCCATCCGGCCAAGGAGAAGCAGCCATGATTCCCTTCGAGCAGCACTGGACCGTGGAATCGGCCATGCGTATTATGCAGCACCCGACCGTGGACAGCGAACTCTGGGCATCAGCAGTCGAATGGCTCCTGCTGCACGGACCGCCGGAGATCCGCGCCCTGCTGCACCAGGCAAGCGCCCATGCCGCCAGCGTCCAATTTCCTGAACTCAAGCCGCGACGTTTCACCGCAGACGGCAGCCCCTGCTACGGCCTTGCCGAACTGGCGCGGACTCTGGGCATCTCCGAAGAAGAGGCCAAACAGCAGTTGGCGAAAAAGGAACGGCTGCATGGCGTCCAGCACTGTTTTACCGACGACGACACCACTGCCCTGCAGTAGGCGGCTGCCCGCTCCGGCAAGCAGCCGCCTACACACTTTTGGCTGAAGTCCTGGTCCGTTACCAGCCGGATGCGACGTTCCGATAGGCAAGGAGCTCGAAAATCCGTTTATGAGGGTCGACCTGGATGTGGTAATAGCAATCCTGAGGCATGTAAATATAGGGGATTTCCTCTTCCTGGCGTGAAAGGAAACGGGAGAGAATCATGCGGTTCACCGCCCGATGCCCGACAATCATAATATTCTCGTCGTAGTTGTTGAGGAAAAAGACCTTTTTCAGCCCGCGGTGCACCCGTTCCTCCATGCTCTTGTAGCCCTCACCTCCGGGATAGACATAGCGGTACTTGTTCGGCCCACGCGCTTTGGCCACATGCGGCATCTTCTGGCGGACATCCTCATAGGTCATCCCTTCGCAGACACCGGCATGGATTTCGTTGAACTCCGTCAGGGCAATGATCGAACAGGGGTCCTGGCGTTCGGCGATCGGCGCGGCGGTCTGCAGGGTTCTGGTGTAATTGCTGGTGAAGATGATGGGAATGCGGACGGTGGCGAAATGTTCGGCCAGGGCCTTGGCCTGCTCCTGTCCTTTGTCGGTGAGTTCGGAATTGCCGCCGATGCGGTCTTCGCGATTGTAGACAGTTTCGCCGTGGCGGACCAGGAAGAGGTTGCGCACCACCCTGGTGGTGGCGATATCGCGGATACGGTCGTAATAGGGCAACACCTCGGTGATCTTTTCCTGGAGGATGCAGCTGTCAAAGGAATCCACCAGGATGCGGTTGGGTTCGTTGTCGAGCGGCTCGTAGATCGACTCGTAGTAGGCGATCCGTTTGACAAAGCTTTCCAGAGCCTTTTCCGGAGGCAGGTGCCGGAATTCCTTCAACCGCGCCTTGCGTTCCAGGTTTGCCTCCAAGGCCTCTTCGTCGGCATTGAGGCACTCGATGTAGCAGAGTGGCGCCCCGGGAAAGGCAGCGGCGATGGCTTGACGCCGCTCACGGGCGACATTGCTGGCATCCATGATCGCCACCTCGCCTCCGTCGGCCAGAAAAGCCTGGGCTTTCTCGATGTTCATCCGCGAAATTCGTTCGCGCATCTCGTGGCCTTGGACATTGGCCGGCGAAAAGAACTCCGGGGAAGATGTGTTGGAATGAGTATCGAGCTTTCGCCGTAGTTCGCCGTTGTTGAAGATGCGCACCCTGATCCCGTCCAGTTCCAGCGTGCGGCCCAGCTTGCGCGCCATGGTCGATTTGCCGCGGGCCGGCAGCCCCACCATCACGATGACCAATTTCCGCCCCATAGTTTCTCCTCCTTCCTGCAGACTCTTCGCCGAAGAGGTTGATTGAATCATTTAATTCTACGGAATTCTATGAGAAAATACAGAAAAAAGTGGGCGAGCAACAGGCGGCCCGGTCTCGGCTGGATCAGGGCGTATTCGTTGCCCGCCCCAGCTCCAGCCCGATTGCCGGTGCGAGCCGCATCCGTCCTCGCCTTGCAAAAACCGTCAGTCCGCGGCACGACGCCGGCAAGGTCATATCGTTGTTACCAACGGGTAGCAATCCGTCGTCAACTGTGATATCTTTGATAGCCTTCGAGGACAGCCGACAAAAGAGCCGCATGATGCACGCCCCCGCCCATCTCAACCAATTGCACAACCCATGACGCTGAGAGGAAAATTCATCCTTGCCGTGGTCGTCATCCTGATTTTCTCTTATGGGGCGTTGCTGATCTACATCTCTGATCTGCAAAACCGGCTGGTCATCGGCCAAGCCGAGCAGCAGGTCCGCATGCTCTACAAGCAGATCCTGCTCACCCGACAATGGGTGGCCGATCATCAGGGCTTGTTTCTGATGCAGTCGGCAACAGCCCGGCCCAACACCTTTCTCCACGAGCCGGTGATCACCACTGAAAACGGCATGATCCTGGTCAAACGCAATCCAGCCATGGTAACCCGGGAACTCTCAGAGTATGCAGCCAAAACTGGAATGGGCTGGTTCCGGGTAACCAGTCTGCGGCCGGTCAATCCCGACAATGCCCCCGACGCATTTGAGCGGGACAGCCTGATCAGTTTCGTCCAGGGCGCGAGCGAACGGCTGGCCCTAGAGATCCAAAACGGCGGCCGGGTGCTCCGTTACACCGCGCCGCTGGTGACCGAGACATCCTGTCTGACCTGCCACAGCGAGCACGGCTACCGCACCGGCGACATCCGGGGCGCCCTTTCCATCACCATTCCCATCACCTGGGCCGATGCCGTCATCCATGCCAATAACCGCACCCTGCTCTTGCTGGGCCTGTTCTCCGTGCTGGCTGCCGCGCTCATCATGCTCCTGCTGTTCAACCGGCTGGTTGCCCGGCCGATCCGGCAACTTGCACAGGCCATGGCCGCCTTTCCCGAACAGCGGATCGAATCGCTTGACCTACCCGCCACCCAAGATGAGATCGGCAGCCTCGGCGTCTGTTTCAAGGCCCTTTGCCAGCGTTTGACCATATCCCAGCAAGCCCTGGCCGCTGCCAGCGAAAAAGGATTCCTGGCCGAAAAGCTGGCGGCTCTCGGCCAACTGACCTCCGGCATTGTCCATGAAATCAACAATCCGCTTGCCGGCATGCTCAACTGCGTCAAAACCATGCAAGAAGAGCCGGACAACGCTGACCTGCAAAAGCGCTATCTCGGCTTGCTGCACAAAGGGTTGAAACGGATTGAGCAGACTATGCGTCAGTTGCTCAATTACGGCCGGGTCGCTCCTCTGCACCTGCGCCAGGCCAATATCGACGCCATCGTTGTCGATTGTCTGGAACTGTTGGGGCACCGGCTGCGCGACATCGAACTCAAGCTTGATCTATGCTGCAACAATCCCTGCTGCATCGACAGCGAACTGGTCAAGCAAATTGTGATGAACATCACCTTAAACGCCATTCAGGCCATGCCCGGAGGCGGCCGTCTCGGTATCGCCAGCAGGGAGGAAGACGGAGTTATGATCCTCACCATCGAGGATAACGGACCAGGAGTTGACCCGGAGATTCAAGCCCGGATCTTCGATCCTTTTTTTACCACCAAGGAAGTCGGCGAAGGAACGGGACTGGGGCTGGCCGTCACCCTGGCGGCGGTGCAACGCCTGGGAGGCCGGATCGATGTCCGCAGCCAGCCAAGTACGGGCACCGCCTTCATCGTCACCCTGCCCATTGACCACCAATGCCTTCCCTCGTCAGGGGATGCGAAAGAAACGATCGAGAAGCAATCGTCAACTACCCCGCCCTGAAGGGCAGAGCTTGTGAAGAACAAGTTCTGGGTTGACCAGGGAAAGCGGCATCCAGTCCGCTCCGTTGTAAGGAGAGTTCAAGAACCGACGTTGGGAT
>WRFD01000143.1 GCA_009778955.1 Desulfobulbus sp. | reverse complement strand
GCCAATCATCCCCAGCTCAAATCGGCGATGGCCGATCTGGAAGCTCGCCGCAAGCAGGACGAGGTGGCCAAAAGCCCTTTTATGCCGATCATTGACCTGGAAGCAGACAAGGTCTGGGAACAAGACACCTACCTCAGCGATTATTACGATGGCGACAAGCGGGAGGATCTGCGCATCTTCCTTCGTCTGCGCTACAACCTGTTCAATGGCTGGAAAGACGATGCGAGGAAAAGCGAGACCTTGCACCTGATCAACGAGGCCCGGGAAATCAAGAATCATACCAATCGCCAAGTGGTCGAATCCACCCGGCTGTCCTGGCAGGCCTATGAGGCCTCCCTCAAGAGAATCAACTACCTCCGGCATCGCATGCAGTTTGCCGCCAGTACCGCCAGCGCCTACACCAAGCAATGGAACATCGGCCAGCGCACCCTGCTCGATGTCCTCGACGCCGAAGCGGAGCGCATCGATTCTGCCCGGCAGCTGGTCACGGCCGAGAATGATGCCCTTTATGCCGAATACAGAATTCTCAACAGCATCGGCAAGCTGATCCCCTCGCTCGATCTGCAATGGCCTGAGGAAGGCGCGGTCAAGGACCAGGAGGTTAATTTTTCGTCGGATTCCGAAACCAGCACGCTCAAGCAACCGTCCCGGAAAATCGCCCGAGGCACAGCCGATGTCGCTTCCGCTCCAACCTCATCGACGACAGGCCGCTCGTCGATGAAGCTGAATCCACTGACCATGGAATAACCGGTGGATCGCTCCGCTGAACCGAAGCCGGTATGCACGATGCTGCCGGGAGAGTGAAAGGAGCGACTTTTCCTGTCGCCATGCTCGCCTTGTCTTCCCGGATGGGGCGGGCATTTTTCTTTTCGAGAGAATGGGTTGCTTGCTTGATAGTTCTTTTCGACCCCATGCGCAGGCGCTCTTCCTCCCCTCTTCTTGCGCCAAGCCTTTGTACGCGCTTGTTTTTCCTGGTCAAAAAAACATTGTTTTGGTCTCTCCTGCTGCTTTTGGTCGTGCCCGGCTCACAGGTGCTGACCAAAGAGGCGTTTGTCATCAGCGAACAGACCATGAGCCGGATGACGCAACGGTTCGGGACCGATGCCCGCAAGCGCCTGCTTGCCTGGCAGAACCTGATCCAAACCGCCGAGGGCAGTGATCGGGTCAAGCTGGAAAAGGTCAACCGCTTTATGAACACCATGCCGTTCATCGACGATGCCATCCATTGGGGGCAAGACGATTACTGGGCGACCCCAATGGAGTTCATCGCCAGCAACGGCGGCGACTGCGAGGATTTCGCCATTGCCAAATTTTTCACCCTGATCAAGCTCGGCATTCCCGAAGACCGCCTGACCTTGACCTATGTCAAGGCCCTGCGCCTCAATCAGGCCCACATGGTTCTGACCTATTATCCGGCGCCTGGAGCGGAACCGCTGGTCCTCGACAATCTGGTCGGGGCCATTCTGCCATCTTCGCAACGGACCGATCTGTTGCCGGTCTACAGTATGAACGGTTCAGGGCTCTGGCTGGCGAAACAGCGCGGCAAGGGACAACTGATCGGCGGCAGCGACCGGCTCAAGCGCTGGAACGATTTGCTGGACAGAATGTCCGATGAAACGGAATAGGACAAGGAAAAAGCCCCATGACACTTTACCGACAACTGCTGTTCTTCACCTTGATCATCTTGATTTGTCTAGGTATTGGCCTCTGGATCGGCGACCACAGACGCACGCGGGATTTCCTCACCGACCAACTGGAATCCCATGCCCAGGACACCGCGACTTCACTCGGGCTTTCGCTGAGCACCTTGGCCAAGGGAACCGACGTTCCAGTCATGGAGGCGATGATCAACGCCTTGTTCGACCGTGGCTTTTACCAGCGCATCTTGCTTACGGACATCGAGGGCAAGGTGCTGGTCGAGCGGTCCTCCGACGCGACCATCAAGGGCGTGCCGGATTGGTTCATCCGCCTGACCCCGCTCAAGGCGCCGCAAGCCGAAGCCCTGATCATGCATGGCTGGCAGCAGACCGGCCTGGTCAAGGTCGAAAGCCATCCGGGCTATGCCTACAAGGCCTTGTGGGAATCCGCCCTGGCTGAGGCCCAGTGGTGCGCTGCCGCCGCCGTGGCCGTGGCTCTGCTGGGCGGCCTTGGCTTAAGCCGGCTCCTCAGCCCCTTGCGCAGGGTCGAAGAGCAGGCCCAGGCGCTGTGCGACCGGAAATTTCTCATCCAGGAGCCATTGCCCCGCACCAGGGAGCTGCGGCGGGTCGTCATGGCCATGAACCGGATGACCGAACGCATCCGGGCGCTGTTCGACGAACAGACGGCCATTGCCGAAACCTTGCGGCAGCGGACCTACCAGGACACGCTGACCGGCTTGGGCAACAGGCGTTTTCTGGAGGCGCAGGCCAAGACCAAGATTATGGGCAGGGCGACGGCCAGGGGAGTCCTGCTTCTTTTTCATATTCGCAATCTGCAGGCAATCAACCAGCAACAGGGATATCTGGCCGGCGACCAGTTGATCAGCGAGGCGGCCGCAAGCATCAGGCAGGCCTGCGCTAAACTGCCCGAAGTCATCGCGGCCCGGCTGGCAGGAGGCGACTTCGCCCTGCTGCTTCCCAATGCGGACGCTTCCATGGCCAGTCAACTGGCCGACGACATTCTCGCCGATCTGTGCCCGCCGGATTCCCAGCAGGCCGGGCAGCCGCTTCCCGTTGTATGCGGCGGCGCGGTCTACGACCAGGAGGCCGCTTTGGGGGCCTTGCTTTCCCAGGCAGACGCCGCGCTGACCAATGCCCGTTATCGAAACGACAATCGCGCGGTCATTGTTCCACTCGCCGGGGATCCGGCGCCAGCAGCCGCCGGCAGGAGCGAATGGCAGACGATGTTGGAAGATTTTATCGCCCGGGGTTCGGTCATTGTGTACAGCCAACCGGTGGTCAGCCGCGGCGATCGCAACTTGATCATGCACCATGAGCTGCTTGCCCGGATGCGCGACGACCTGGGCAACCATCTGTCAATCAGCCGGTTTCTGCCTCTGGCGGAGCAGTCGGGATTGATGCCGGCCCTTGATCAACTGATCCTGGAACATATCTTCAGCCTGCTCCCCCTTGAACATTTTGCGCCGCAGCGGGTGACCATCAACCTTTCGCCGCTGTCGCTGGCCGACAGCGGCTTTATCGCCTGGTTCTCATCGCATCTGCGCCGATGCGGCGAAGCCGGCCTGGCGATCCAGGTCGAGTTCCCCGAATTCCGCGCAGTGCGGCACTTGCATCTCATCAAGTCCTTTGCGCAGGAAATCAGACCCATGGGGCATGCCATCGGCATCGACCACTTCGGCCAGGCCTTCTCGCACTTCGGCTATCTTAAATCTTTGCTGCCCGATTACGTTAAAATCGATCGGGCCATCACCAATGAATTGCAGAATGTCGGCGACGATAGCCATTTCTTCGTCAACGCGCTGTGCGCAGTGGCCCACAGCCTCGATATCAAAGTGGTCGTGGAAGGGATTGAAACCGAACAGCAGTGGCAGACCGTCACCAGCCTGCCCATCGACGCCGTCCAGGGCTTCCTGATCCGACGCCCCGAACTTGCGCTGCGGAAGTAGGAAAAAAATCAGAGGATATCGTCGACCACCAGATGCTGGTCCGCCATCTGGGCGCGGAGTCGTTTGCGGCCGAGGATCTTATCCCGCGCCTGCGGCGGCAGTTCGGTGATCAGGATCAGGTTCTTGGCGACCAGCACATCGATCAAGTCCTCAAGCACCCGTACCATAGTGACGTCCGAGCTCATCAGTTGCAGGTCCAGCGTCTCCATGCCGCCGTTGGACCGGAGAAAGGCCAGGACCTCGGCGTCAAGCAGGGAGACGGGCTCCAGGCCCGGTTTTTCCCTCTCATCTCTGTAAATGGCGGTAATAGCCCCCTGTGCATCCCGTTCTATATATAGCATTGACTGCTCCAATGAACCTCTTGTTGCGTTGGATTTTCTTGTGGTACAATCAGCATACCACAGACATTGATCGATCCACAACCGGACTGTGCACCACACCATGAATGCAACAGAAAGCCCCCAGCAAAGCCAAAACAGGCGTATCAATCCCAAACCCGACTCAGTTGACGATCCCCTCACCGATTGTTTGCTCCAACTCGGCAAATTATACAATTTACCGGTCTCCCGCACCGGACTGCGCGCCGGTCTGCCCCTGGTGGAGAACCGGCTCACCGTGGAGCTTTTTAGCCGCGCGGCGGACCGGGCCGGTCTTGCTGCCCGTTTGCTCAAACGCTCGCTTGCCGAGATGTCGAATTTCGAATTGCCGGCCGTGTTGCTCCTCAACGGCGGCCAGGCGTGCCTGCTTTCGGACATCGAACGCGAAAAACAGCGGGCGATTGTGGCGCTGCCGCAAACAGGGCTCGGCGAAACCGAGCTGGCCCTAGACGAACTTGAGGGGCAATACAGCGGATTTGCCTTCTTTGTCCGGCCCAAGTTCCGCATAGACCGACAACTCGACCAGCGGCAGCGGCTTCTTGCCAAGGACAGCCACTGGTTCTGGGGAGCGGTCTTTTCATCCTGGCGGATCTACCGTGACGTCCTGTTGGCCTCGCTGCTGATCAATATCTTCAGCCTGGCGAGCCCCTTCTTCACTATGAACGTCTACGATCGGGTCATCCCCAACCTGGCCTTCGAAACCCTGTGGGTTCTCGGCATCGGCATCGGCGTGGTGTACATCTTCAACCTGATCCTGAAGATGCTCCGGGGATACTTCATCGACGAAGCCGGCAGAAAGACCAATCTGAGGGTTTCAGCGGCCCTTTTGGAGCATGTGCTTGGCCTGCGGCTCGAAGTGCGGCCGAAATCGGTGGGCGCGTTCGCCAAAAAGATGCAACAATTTGAATCAATTCGTGATTTCATCACCTCGTTTTCGATCACCGCCATCATCGACCTGCCCTTCATGCTCCTGGGCCTGTTGGCCGTCTGGTATTTGGGCGGGCCGATTGTCTTGATCCACTTAAGCACCGTGCTGTTGATGGGCTTGTTCGCCTTGGCCGTGCAGAAGCCGCTCAAACACGCCGTGGAACAGTCCCTGCAGGCATCGGCCCAGAAAAGTTCGATCCTGGTCGAGGGGCTTGCCGGCATCGAAACCGTCAAGATGCTGGGGGCGGAGAGCCAGCTCCAGCGCGCCTGGGAGGAAACGATCAGCTTCATAGCCACCTGGAGCAGCCGCTCCCGGATCTTCTCCTCCTCGGTCACCCACTTTGCCGATTTCGTCATGAACCTGACCACGGTGGCGACAGTGATCGCGGGCGTGTACCGGATAGCCGCCGGTGAGCTGACCCAAGGCGGCATCATCGCCCTGCTCATCCTCTCCCGCCAGGCCATCGCGCCGATGTCCCAGGTGGTCAATCTCGCCACCCGCTACCACCAAGCCAAATCCGCCCTGATGGATCTGGACGAGGTGATGGAATTGCCCGTGGAACGGCCGCCGGACCGCACCTTCCTGCTTCGCGGCGAATGCCGGGGCAAGATCGCCTTCGAGCACGTCAACTTTCAATATCCCGAACAGTCCGGGCTGGCGCTGAACAATATTTCCCTGACCATCGAACCCGGCGAGCGGGTAGCGATCATCGGCTCCATCGGCTCGGGCAAGACCACGCTGGGCAAATTGCTGCTCGGTCTCTATGAACCGACCGCTGGCATGGTGACCATCGACGACACCGACATCCGCCAGATCGATCCGGCCGAACTGCGCCGTTTCATCGGTTATGTCCCCCAGGACATCACCCTGTTCAGAGGCACCATCCGCGACAACATCATCCTTGGTTCGCCGGAAATGGAGGATGACCGCATTCTTTGGGCTGCAGAGCTTTCCGGAACCAGTGAATTCGTCAGCCGGCACCCCAAGGGATTTGACCTGGAAATCGGCGAGCAGGGCCGCGGCCTTTCAGGCGGCCAACGGCAGAGCGTCTCCATTGCCCGGGCCCTGCTGCACGATCCGCCCATCCTCGTTTTCGACGAGCCGAGCAGCTCCATGGACAACCGCAGCGAAACACGGCTCAAACAAAATCTCGCCCAACTGCTGCCCGGCAAGACCCTGATCCTGATCACCCATCGCGGCTCGCTGCTTGACTTGGTCGACCGGATCGTCCTCGTCAACGATGGCGTGGTGGTGGCCGACGGCCCCCGCGAACAGGTCATAACTGCCATCAAAAGCGGCCAGATTCACCTTTAGGCGCAAACAACCATGAGCGAACAGCAACCCAACAAAGAGCACCTGCCGGTCTCTGCCGAAGAGCGCCATCCGGTCTCTTCCAGCTTTTTCCGCCGTTTGTCGGAACCCGATCCGGATCTTGTCACTGACATCCGGTCGACCCTGCTGCTGCAAAACCCCCGGGGCGGGCGGCTGATCATCTGGCTGGCTGGCCTCTTTTTCCTGTTTTTCATCCTTTGGGCCGCTCTTTCCGAGATAGACGAGGTGACGCGGGGGGACGGCAAGGTCATCCCGTCCCAGCAGATTCAGGTGGTGCAAAACCTGGAGGGCGGCATTCTCGCCAAATTGCTGGTCAGAGTCGGCGACATCGTCAACAAGGACCAATTGCTGCTCGAGATCGACAAGACCAGGTTTTCAGCACCCTACCAGGAAAGCCGGATCAGTTTGCTGGCGCTGAAGGCCCAGATCGCCAGACTGGAAGCCGAAACCCAAGACGTGCCCTTTGCCTTGCCCGAGGAAGTGGTCAAGGAAAAATCGGAAATAGGGGATCGCGAGCAAAAGCTGTACAATTCGCGGAAGGAACAACTGGCCGCCAAGCTGCAAATCCTGCAAGAGCAATGGACCCAGCGCAAGCAGGAACTGGCCGAGCTGCAATCCAAGCTG
>WRFD01000142.1 GCA_009778955.1 Desulfobulbus sp. | reverse complement strand
TCGCCCCAGGTCCGCTCCTGGGCGCCCACCGGGGTTGGGGCGCCTGCTTTCCGGAAAACACCCTGGCCGCATTTGCCGCCGGCCTGAACCGCTGCGGCATGATCGAACTCAATGTCCGGCTGAGCAGGGATGGGGCGGCTGTGGTCTTTCACGAACAACTGTCGATCAGAACCAGTGACGCTGCCCTGGCGGCCGCTGAATTGGGGCTGACCAGCCTGGCCGTCGCCGTTTGGCTTCTTGACCAGTTGCGTTGGCTCGATGCTGGTTCGTGGTTTCTGCGGAGCGACCCTTCGATACGCTCGCGGGCGGCATCGCCGATCAAGGGCATTGCTCGCATCCCTGTCCCAGCCTATCCCGACCTTGCGGGGAATCCTTGACCGAATTTTGACCTGACATTTGACGAAACCAAGCTTCATATTGTTTTTTTTGCAACGACAGCCTGCGCCTACTGGGCACAAGCGGAATTGATTTCGAGGAACTGGAAGGCTTCTTATGTGGCCGTTTGTCAAGTTCCCATAAAGTTGTTTGGTTGTGTTGTGTGCCCCACCAAGTTGGGCAAATTGATTATGTCATATGGTCACCACCGAGTGAAACCGGCGGCCGAGAATGGGCTAAAGTGTTGCTCGTCGGAGGCCGTCGTTTCCTTTGGCCGCAATTTCAACCCTCGGGTGTTTTTGGGGAGAGGCTGGGCAAGTTCATTTTTCAACCAAGTCCTGCATGCAGCCAAAACTCAACAATTCAAATTAATCCAAAAAAAATCTCATGGAACAGATGAAAACATATCATCGGGTTTTGACCATCGCCGGCTCAGACAGCGGCGGCGGAGCAGGCATCCAGGCCGACTTGAAAACCATTGCCGCCAACGGCTGTTACGGCATGAGCGTCATTACCGCGCTCACCGCGCAGAATACCCAGGGGGTCGCCGGTATCCATGCGGTCCCGGTCGAATTTGTTGCCGCCCAGTTGGAAGCGGTTTTGGCGGACATTGGGGTGGACGCCATCAAGATCGGCATGCTCTTCTCGTCCGACTTGATTTACACTGTCGCGGAATGTCTGAAAAAGTTCGAACCTCGCCCCATTGTGCTCGACCCGGTCATGGTCGCTCAAAGCGGCGACAAACTGGTGCAGGACGAAGCCATCGCCGCGCTCAAACGGCACCTTATTCCCATGGCCCAGCTGATGACTCCTAACCTGCCGGAAGCCGCCGTGTTGCTCGGCCGCGAGATCTCTTCGGCTGAGGGCATCACTCAGGCCGCCGTCCATCTGGCCGACCTGGGGTGCGCCAACGTGCTGGTCAAAGGCGGCCATCTTGAAAACGGCAACAGCAACGACAGCCTTTACCTGGCCGCCGAGCGCCGTACGGTGATTCTACCGGGCGAACGGATCGCCACCCGTAACAACCATGGGACCGGCTGCACCCTGTCTTCGGCCATCGCCTCGTTCATTGCCAGGGGAGAGTCCATCGAGCAGGCGGTCCGCGCGGCCAAGGAATACATCACCGGCGCCCTCAAGGCCGGGGCTTCTTACGCCATCGGCCATGGTCACGGCCCGGTGCACCATTTCTTCCGCTTTTTCTGATCCCGGTCCATCTGTCGGGCAGGACAACTGGTCGCTGATCTATCCGGCCCCAAAGCCCTGCGGCCATCTTGCGTCTGTGTGAATTTGGCCGGGCCAACTACACCGCAAAATAAAAAAAACTCCCATTTCGCGCACCTTCAGAGTCACCAAAAAAGCGAGGTGCTGGTTGACGCTGGTCGGCGACGGGAACGACAAGCCAGTCAGCCTGGTTGCGGAGGACCTTGGCGGCCACCGCCGCGACCGGCACGCGCAACCGGCCAGTAGTGCTCAAGCCGGTCTGGCGGTCATTAAACCAGGTCGCCTGATGGAGGGGCGGATTGATACAGGACAGCCTGGTTCCTGCCCAAATGCTTGGCTTTGTACAGCGCCTGATCAGCCTGGGCGATGAACTCGTGGGGGGTGAATTCGGTGCTCTCCGGCTTGGCGCTGGCCACCCCGAGACTGATCGTGACTCGGAAATGCCGATATCCGTCGGAAAAATCGTTGTCGGCAATGGCCCGGCAGAGACGGTGCGCCACTATCATGGCTGTTTCGCGCGAGGTTTCCGGCAGAACATACACAAATTCCTCCCCGCCGTAACGGGCGATCAGATCGTATTGTCGGATGGCTTCCTTGGCCACAACACACAATTCTTTGAGAATGAAATCGCCGGTTTGGTGTCCGTAGTCGTCGTTGAATTGCTTGAAATGATCGATATCGGCCAGAATGATCGACAAAGAGCCGTGATTATTGATGCACCGGTTGATTTCCGAGCGAAGAAAGGTTCGGAAATATCGGTGGTTGTAGATTCCGGTGAGTCCGTCGATATTGACCAGCCGCTCCAGCAGCAGATTTTTTTCGGTCAACTGCTTCCGGACATCTTCCAGATCCTGCTTGGCCCGGATCAGTTCCCGATGCATCTCCTCGTAGCTGTGCTGGAGCATGCTGAGCCGGATGTTGGCCTCCTGGATGATTTCCGGAACCGGCCGCACCGAATGGATGCTCACTTCGAGAAAATGGCCCAAGCGGGCGATTTCTCTATGGATGATGGTCAGAAAATTTTTGAGGCCCAGATCGTCCAACCCGAGCAGCCGGTCGGCCTCGTCGTGGAGCTGTCGGTAATGCCGTTGCGGGTCGTGGGAGTAGAAGATCCCGGCGACCAGGTCGGACAAAAAAATGATGTTGATAACCTTCTGCTCGTACGGGTCGTTGCCGGCGTAGGCGGCAGGGGTGTGGTGGTGGCGGATTGCCGCCAGGATGGTGGACGGCAGGCCCCAGAACTTGACCACTTCGGCTCCCAGAGTGGCGTGGGAGAGGGTGAGCGCTTCCTCTTCCAGTTCTGTTGCGTCGACATCCTGGCCAGCGACAGCCAGCTTTTCGAGGACGGTGTTGTAGCGGGCCGGCGTGGTGAGGGCGAAAATCATCTGGCCGATATTCTGCAGAAGGCCGATGGTGAACAAGGTGTCGGGATCAACCCCCGGGACATGGGTGGTAAGCATCTTGGCCGCGGTGGCGCCCACCAGGGAGCGCTCCCAGAACATTTCGAGGCTGAACAGGCTGTTTTCGGGCTGTTTGCCCAAGGACAGAAAGGAGAAGTTCAACACCAGGCTCCGCACCGCATTGATGCCGAGCAGCGCCACGGCCTGGTTGACCGTTGAGACCTGTTGCCGGAAGTTGTAGAAGGAGGAATTGGCGACCTTGAGAATTTTGGCTGAAAACGCCATGTCCTGGGCGATACAGTCGACAATGTCGGTCAGCGCGGCGTCGTCCTGGCTGGTCAATTCCAGCAGCCGGACCGCCACGGCCGGAAGAGTCGGCAACTGGGCCGAGGTGAGGATGTGGTGGAGAATTTCGTTCTGGGGCTTCGACATGGCGGGTGATTCGGCGTCCAATCGGGTTTATGGCCTTGGGGCAAATGCAGAGCAAAAATGACAAACAACAATGGGCGATATGGTCCCCCTGGTCTCACTCTTTGGCTAGATAACGGAATTGCTTGCTTTTAAGGTCGAGCAACTGGGAGACTAGGAATTCCTTGCCGGAACGGTTAAAGGCCTCGTATCCTTCACGCTCGCAGGTCGGGCAGCAGTCGATGGGCAGCTCGACCCCAAGGCAGGGCAGAAGGTGGCTGGAACCGGTTTTGATCAGCCGCAAGCCGCGGCACTGGTCGCAGTCTTTCAATTCCTCCCGCTGTTTTTCCAGAATGGCGTCGGTATCGTAGTAGACTTTGCGTTCGCGGATGAAATACTTGCCCTGTTTTTCGAAATCGCCCATGGGGGGGTGGAAGTAGCTGTCAAGCACGTAGTCGCAGGTCTGCTTGATGGTTTCCATGATCTCGGATGATTCGCGCAGGGCGGCGTGATTGTAATCCGGCTCGCGGATCCCCGAGTAGTCGCAGCCGGCCATGGCTAGACAGATGCCAAGGTTGACGTAGGGCAGGGCGCCCTTGATCGAATAGCCGCCTTCCAGCACCGCGATGTCCGGTTTGAGCAGTTCGTTGAGCCGGGCATATCCTTGGGCCGAGAACTGCATGTTGGTGATCGGGTCGGAATAATGGTTGTCCTGGCCAGCTGAGTTGATGACCAGGTCGGGCTTGAAGTCGGCAAGGATCGGCAACACCACCTGTTCGATGGCATACAGGTAGCCGTCGTCCGAGGTGCGCGGCGGCAGGGGCAGGTTGACGGTCTTGCCCAGGGCGCGGGGACCGCCGTTTTCGTAGGGGAAGCCGGAGCCGGGATAGAGGGTGCGGCCATCCTGGTGGAGGGAGATGAACAGCACGTCCGGATCGTGCCAATACACGTCCTGGGTGCCGTCACCGTGGTGGCAGTCGGTATCGACGATGGCGATGCGCTTGCGGCCGTAGTGCTCGCGGATCCATTCGACCATCACTGCCTCGATGTTGATGTTGCAGAAGCCGCGGTTGCCGTGCACCACCTTCATGGCGTGGTGGCCGGGCGGCCGGACCAGGGCAAAGGCGCGCCGGGTTTCTTGTTCGAGGACCAGCCGAGCGGCCTGGATGGCGCCGCCGGCCGAGATGCGGTGCGATTCGGTGCAGATCGCCTCCACGGACGGAAAGCAGAAGTGGGCGCGCATGATGTCCTGATCGGCGGCGAGTAAAGGGCGGTACTCGCTGATGCCCTTGATGTCGAACAGTCCTTCTTCCCTGAACTGGTCTTGGGTGTAGAGCAGCCGCTCCTCCCGCTCGGGATGGGTGGGCGAAATGGCCCAGTCAAAGGCCGGGAAAAAGATGACGCCAAGAGAAGAGGTGGCTTTCAGCATGGGGTGACCTGTTGTCTTTGAAGAAATGGCAAAACAAAGGGCGGATTCAGGGCGAACCGGTCATTCGGATGACCACGGCGCCGTTTTCCAGTCGCCCGACCACAGCCGGCCGCACCTGGGCCTCGACCCGGATGTTCTTGCCGCTGGTATAGCCGCCATCCACCATGTTGAAGGCATCGGCCTGGGTGATCTGAATCTCGCCGGCCGGCATGGCCACGCCGGCCTGGTCCAGATCGGCGGCGAGCAGTCTTTTGGCTTCGGCGGTAGCCTCCAGGAGGCTGAATTCTCTGGCGATCGGTCGGAAGATGCCGAGCATCGGCACGGACAGGCGGCTGCGGGCGGTATCGGCGGTCAGGGTGAGGTGGCTGGTGGTCCGGGTCAGGGCCGCGCCGATGGCGTTGGCCACCTCGTACAGCGGCGGCACGGTCACCTCCAGGCCCAGTCGGGCGGCAAGCAGATCCTTGAAGACCGCCGCCGGACCGCCGATGACGATCAGTTGGGTGGGGGTGATCTCGCGGTCGGTCAGGATCTCGTGGATGGTGTAGACCGGTTTCGTGTTGATCTCACGCACCAGGGCGGTGATTTTAGCGGCCAAGGTATCGAGCGCAGCCTCGATCGCGGCCTTGGCCAGCAGTTCCGGGGCCAGTTGATGCTCGGCTGCCAGAGCGGACAGGCCATGGCGGGAGCGGTCGACATCGCCGAATGCGGCCATGCCCGCGACATTCAGCGCATCCATCAGAGTGGGCGCCGGACCGCCGGCCGCCATGCAGGGCCCGATCCGCTGCGGTCCGGCAATAACTCGGCCATCGACGACCTGGATAAGGGAATCGCCGCCGATGCCGATCGACTCGACTCGGATCGCCCTCACCAGAGTGGGGCGTTCCTCAATGGCAATGCCTTCTCGCTCCAGCAACGGCTGCCCGCCAGCAAAGACGGCTATATCGGCGGTGGTGCCGCCGATGTCGAGCATGAGCAGGTCATGGTCTGCCCTGGTGGTGGCGAGGATGCCCATGACCGAGGCCGCGGGGCCGGAGAAAATCGATTGCACCGGCATTTCATTGGCCCGGGTCAACGGCATGGTGCCGCCGTCGGCCTTGAGGATGTTGACTTCGGCCTGGAGCTGGAAGCCCTTGAGGCTGGCGGTCAGGGCGGCGGCAAAGGCGCGGAAGGTCCGCCAGACCGCAGAATTGTAGTAGAGGGTGTGAATTCGGCGGCCGAAGTTGAGCTGGCCGGAGAGCAGATGGCCGCAGGAGACGAAATCTGCCTGGTCGGCCACGGCTTCTGTCATCCGGTTTTCATGGGCTGGATTGCGCGGCGAGAATTTGGAGGCCACGCCGAAGCATTTCACTCCCTGATCGCGACAGGCGGCGACGGCTTCTTCCAGATCCTGTTCATCCAGCGCCGAGGTTTCCGTGCCCAGATGATCGAGGCTGCCGTACACTAGGTGGTAGTGGTCGCCGATACGGTAATGTTTCGGGGCAATGCCAGGACCGGCTGACACCAGCATGCCCACCGCCTCGGTCTTGCCGGTGACGATGGCGTTGGTGGTCAGGGTGGTGCTCAGGTTGAGGGTCTGCACCCGGACCGGATCCTGGCCGGCAAGGACCGCCTGCAAAACCTGATTAATCGATTCCAGCAGGTTGTCGTGGTAGGTGGGGGCCTTGGCCGCAGCCACCAGCCGGTTGCCGTCGATCAGCACCCCGTCGGTATGGGTGCCGCCGACATCGATTCCTATACGCATGGCAACTCCTTGCCTGGAAGAAAAAGAAAGCGAGTCGGCATGGCGAAAACCTCTGCTTGCCGACCTGTTAGCCGATCTTCTTGAAACCACGATGCAATTGTTGCAACATGGGCTTGAGGTTTTGCAGAAATGCGGCCCCTTCGATGGCTGTCAGTCGGGGGAAGCATTTGGGCCGGACAAGAGAACAGCAGGCGGCTGAGGCCCCGCTTGCGCCCTCGTGGCGCATCACAACCGGCCTGCGCATCTCGCCCATCAGCGAACCGGAGGCGAAACCGTGTTGGCCAACGCGTTCGAGGACAGCGAAACGTGCG
>WRFD01000141.1 GCA_009778955.1 Desulfobulbus sp. | reverse complement strand
CCGGCCAACTGCCTAAATTCAAGGAAGATCTGTTCAAAGTGGAGGGATGGGATTTGTGGCTGATCCCCACCGCCGAGGTGCCGGTCACCAATATCCATGCCGAGACCACCATCGACGAGGCCGGGCTGCCGTTGAAATATACCGCCTACACCCCTTGCTTCCGCTCCGAGGCGGGTTCCTACGGCAAGGACACCCGGGGACTGATCCGGCAGCATCAATTCGAAAAAGTGGAGCTAGTGAAGTTCACCACCCCCGAGACATCTTGGGACGAGCTGGAAAGCCTGCTGACCGATGCCGAGGCGGCCCTGCAACTGCTGCAACTGCCCTACCGGGTCATCTCTCTGTGCGCGGGCGATCTGGGATTTTCCTCGGCAAAAACCTACGATATCGAGGTGTGGCTGCCGGGGCAGAACTGCTACCGCGAAATCTCCTCCTGCTCCAATTTCCTCGACTTCCAAGCCCGCCGGGCGGGCATCCGCTACCGGCCCAAGGGTGAGAAAAAAAGCCGCCTGGTCCACACCCTCAACGGCTCCGGCCTTGCCGTGGGCCGGACCCTGCTGGCCGTGCTGGAGAATTACCAGCAAGCCGACGGGACGGTGCGGCTGCCCAAGGTCTTGGAACCCTATTTTCAAGCCCGCTTCTGACCGGCAAGCCAGCTGCGGGCGCGCCGACCTCTTGCCTATTTTCCCCGCAGCGCCGCCGGTTTTTCCTGGGCCAGCTCGATCAGGCGATCCAGCAGGGCGCTGAAAGAGTAGCCCGCCGCCGCCGCGGCCTGAGGCAGGAGACTGGTGGGGGTCATGCCCGGAATGGTGTTGGTTTCCAGCAGGTACAGTTCGTCCTCGTCCGCCGCCAGGATCATGTCGGTGCGGCTGTAGCCGCGCAGCTGCAGACAGCGATGGGCCTGCACCGCATAGTCCTGGGCCTTGCACTGCACCGCGTCGCTCACCTCGGCCGGGCAGATCTCCCGGCTGGCTCCCGGCTGGTACTTGGCCTCGTAATCGAAAAATTCAAACTTGGCGCCAGGAATGACCTCGACCAGGGGCAGGGCTTCGAGCGACGCGTTGCCCAGGACGCCGGCCGTCAGTTCACGGCCCTTGATGTATTTCTCGACCATGACACTGTCGTCGTGCCGCAGGGCCAGACGCAGGGCCTCGGGCAGCTTTTCGGCTTGACGCACGATGGACATGCCGATGGACGATCCCTGCCGCACTGGCTTTACCACGCAGGGCAGCCCGACCTTGGCGAGGATCCGGCCGGCATCCTGCAAGTTGCCGGGTTCCGCCATGACCCAGGGCGCCACAGGTAGCCCGTTCAACTGGTACATGGTCTTGGCCAGGTTCTTATCCATGGACAGGGCGCTGCCTAACACGCCGGCGCCCTGGTAGGGAATTCCGAGCAAATCGAGGAACCCCTGGATGGTGCCGTCCTCGCCGTTCACCCCGTGCAGCAGGAGGAAGGCGACCTCGATTTTTTCGGCATCGCGGGCGATTCGCGCCAGATCGGCGGCAGGGTCGTACCGGGTCACCTCGTACTTGGCCGGATCAAGCGCCCGCTCCACCCCAGCCGCGCCCTTAAGCGAAACCTCACGCTCATCAGATGTACCCCCGGCAATCAGTGCCAATCGAATCTTTGCCATGGTCGGTCTCCTAGCTCACTAAACATGGTGTACTGCGTCTTCAACATGCGGCCGCCATGTTACCATCACCTTCAGGAAAAACAATCAAAAGGGCTGAGAGGCGGCATTGGCCTGGCCACGGATGCGGCGGCAACGGCCTCGCCAGCCTCCCACCGTTGCTGCGCCGAAAAACAACCGACAATTCCATTATTTGATTTGACAGGAACTCGGAAAACAGATAATTTGCTGGTTTCAAATCCTACTCTTACCAACGGCGCATGCCGACCACCAAAGGAAGTGATGCAACTATGATCGAAGTAGATGTCAGAGGTGACCTTGAATACGCGATCAGGCAGTTGAAGAAGAAACTGCAGATCGACGGCATCAAACGAGAGCTGAAGCGGCGGGAATACTATGAAAAGCCCAGTGTCAAGAAACGCCGCAAAGCAGCGGAAGCCCTGCGTAAACTTCGCAAGTTCAATCGATTGAGAAATCGAATTTGAGCAGCATACCCCAACGGCCCGCCGTTGGGGTATTTGTTTCCCCCCTTTCTGTCATCCACACGTCCCTGCACAGCGCCGCTCTTGCCGCATATCTGCCGGATTTTCTACGCCACCTGACCATTCAGAGACGGCTGGCCAAGAATACCGTCGCTGCCTATGGCGCCGATCTGCGCGCCTTTCTCCGTTTTCTCGCCCGCCCGGAACCGCCCTTGCCGGATGAAGTCGGCAAGGAGGAAGTGCAGCAATTTTTTCAGCATTGCCATCAGCGCCGGATCAGCGCCCGGTCCAATGCCCGGCGGCTGGCGGCCTTACGCGCCTTTTTTCTTTTTCTCGAAAAACAGGGGGTGCTGACGGCCAACCCCCTGGAGGAAATCGACGGACCCAAAACCGGCCGCAACCTGCCCAAGGCTCTGACCCTTGCCGAAGTCGACACCCTGCTGCGCCCGCTGGCGTCCCCCACTCCCTTGGCGCTGCGCAATGCCGCCATGCTCCACCTTCTGTACGCCTCGGGGCTGCGGGTCTCAGAACTGGTTACCCTGCCGGTGAGCAGCTGCAACCTGGCCAACGGCCATCTCCGCGTCGTGGGCAAGGGCAACAAGGAACGGGTCGTCCCCTTTTCAGCGACCGCCGGAGAGCGGGTGCGCGAGTATCTCGAGCGGGGCAGGCCGCTGCTGCTCAAGGGCAGGCCGAGCCCGATGCTGTTCTGTTCCAACCGGGGCGGCGCCATGACCCGCGTCCGCTTCTGGCAGATCATTCGGGAAACCGCCCTGGCGACCGGGATCACCAAGGAGATCAGCCCGCACATGCTCCGCCACTCCTTCGCTACCCACCTGTTGGCCGGCGGCGCCGACCTGCGCTCCGTCCAGATGATGCTCGGTCACAGCGACATAGCCACCACCCAGATCTATACCCATGTGGACACCGACCGCTTAAAGAAGGTCCATCGGCGATTTCATCCCCGCAGCTAGACCGTTCCTTCTTCCGCCGCCGGCAGGCTGACCTGGAAGACCGTCTGTCCGGGTTCGGACCGGACCTCAATGCGGCCGCCATGAGCCTGGACGATCCCGTACGAGACCGACAGGCCAAGGCCTGAGCCTTCGACCGCCTCCTTGATGCTGAAAAACGGCTCAAAAATCTTGTCGAGGTGATGGGGAGCTATCCCCGAACCGCTGTCCTCCACGCAGGTCACAACCCGATCACCCTCGCAGGCCGTGGAGAGCGTCAAGACGCCGCCGTGCTCTTTCATGGCATCGGCGGCATTGATGATCAGGTTAATGAAAACCTGGCGGATCTGGTCTTCAACCGCATTGACGTACAAGGCTTGGCCGGCATAGGAGCGCACCAGGACGATGTGCCGCTCATCCAGGAAACGACGATACAAAACCAGGGTATCCTCCAGTAGCCGGTGGATATCGAAGACCGTCTTTTTGCCGGTGGACGGACGGTTGAACTGCCGCAGATCCCGGATCAGCTTGCGCATCCGGTCGCATTCCGTCCCAGCCAGTTGCAGCAGGGCGACAGCCTCGGCGTCTTCGGAAAAACGCTGCTGGACGTCGCGGAGGGCAAAGCTGATCCCCAAGAGGGGGTTGCCGAATTCATGCGCAATGGAGGCGGCCAGTTGGCCCATCGCTTCCATCTTCTGGGTATGATGCAGTTGTTCGACCAGTTGCTGCTCACGGGTGCGGTCCCGCCCCATGGCCACGACATGGGTTCGGCGGCCGGCGCTGTTCAGGATGGGGAAGAACCAAACATCCAGATTGATAGTCCGCCCCTGCGGGGTTGAACGGGTAATGCGACCCGTCCACGATTCGCCCCTATCGATGCACGCCAGGAGCTGCTCGGGCGGCTCGGAAAAATTGAGCCCGGACAGATAGTCCAATGTGTTCTTACCCCGCAGTTCAGCCTCGTCGCACTCCATCACCTGTTCGAAGCTGGCATTGACATATTCGATCATGTACTCTGAATTGGCGACCAGGATCAGGGCCGGAGCCTGGCGAATCACCTTGGTGGACAGCCGTTTTTCCAGCTCCAACTGCTGCTGGCGTCTGATATCGACATAGAAGATAACGGCGCCGGTGCATTGTCCACCCTCAAAAACCGGATAGGCGCGCAGGTTGACCAGCATCTGCGAACCGTCCGGCAGACTCAGGAGCATCTCATCGGCGATCATGGCCGTGCCGGCCGAAATAGTGGTGCGGATCAGCTCGCGTAAACCCTGCGCATGAGGGGGGGGCGGTTCGCCCACGGCAAGCAGGGTCAGGATGTCCCGGCCGATGATCCCGCTGGCCTCGGTGGCGGGAAACTGTTCCAACCCGGCCCGGTTGATGAAGGTGCACTGACCATCGGTGTCCACTCCCAGCACGACTTCCTCGGTGGCGTCCAAAAACAGGCGCAGCCGCTCCCTTTGGTTTTCCACATCGACCAAGGCCTTGTGCCCGCTTGCGCAAAGAAAATTAAGCGACGACACCACCTGGTCGAGTTCGTCGGGATAAGTGGAAGCGGGCCGATCCAGCCGCATCGGCATAAATTGCCTGTTTCGCCTGTCGTCGAGATTGATATTCTCGGTGTAACGGGCCAGGTCCCTCAGGTGACGGGTCAGGTATTTCTGGAAGCAGAAAAGAATGAACCCGACAACAAGAAAGGTTTTGGCCGCGTTGGTGACCAGCAGAACGATGAACCGATAAACCAGGCGCTGATGTATCCCTTCGTAGGAGGCTGTCACCTGGAGTTGCCCGATCTCCTCGACGTGGTCGTGGACCTCGTGGTGCAGCGGATAGACGCGGATGACGCTGTCGACGCGGACGGGCGTCCCCTTGGCCCAGGCGACCTGGCCATCCATCTGTACTGCCGCGTAAACGACATCCTCGTGTTTGATCAACCCCTCAAGCTGCAAATTGACCTGCAAGTCGTCGAGGATCCAGACGCTCTCCTCCAGCAGCCGGATGCTGGTCTCCGAGATGTCATTGAAGAAGGCATCAAGCTCTTCGACGTCGCGGCGGTAATCAAGATACAACTGCAGGGCGGTAGAGAAACAGGCGATCAAGCTGCTGAACAAGATCACCACAAGGGTCAGACGATGGGCTATGCTATGCTTTTTCCAAGGCATTGATGCCATCCATCTTGCAAAAGAGCGCCCTCGCTGGGGCGGTTATCCCACACGCTTCTCCTCATCGGAACACAACTTGAGCAGATAGCGCCGCCTTACGGGCCGACCTCCAGCCAGGGACATGTCTGCCCCTGGCTGGCGAGCAGCAGCCGCACCCTATCCTCGCCCGGCAGCCGTTGATGCGCTTCCGTCAGGACCAGGTCAGGGCGATTGTTGATCTCGCTCAGGTGGGCCAGCACCAGGAGCCGCAACTGTTCGCCGGCCAGCTCGGCTGCAAGATCGAGCGAGTCGGGATTGGCCAGGTGGCCACGGTTGGAAAGCACCCGTTGCTGCAGATGCAGGGGATAGGGTCCCTCCTTCACCATCCGGACATCGTGGTTGGCTTCCAGAATCACGGCCCGGCAGGCGCGCAGGTGATGGCGAACCAACCGGGTAATGATGCCGGTATCGGTGCAATACCCCAGGTTTTCGCCGCCGTCGCTGAGGACGAAACCCACCGGGTCGGCGGCATCGTGGGAAACGGAAAAAGGGTGGATGCGCAACCCGTCGATGACGAAGGTCTCGCCGACGCCGAATTCCCTGTGCACCGGCAGATGGCCTATCCTGGCCTCGGCCGCCCGCTGGGTCGCCTCGTTGGCATAGACCGGCAGATTGAACCGGCGCGCCAACACCCCTGCACCCTTGATGTGGTCGTCGTGCTCGTGGGTCAGGATGAGCGCGGTCAGTCCTTCCGGGGCAATATCCAGCGACCGCAGACGGCCCAAGATCTCCTTGCCTGAAAAACCGTTGTCGATCAGCACCCGGGTCGGCCCAGCCTCAACCAGGGTACAGTTGCCCTTACTGCCGCTGCCGAGGACCGAAAATCTCACCGGCCATCGCCCGTACCGTCGGCCGCGATCCTCTTGCCCCCCAGGCCGGTGTGGCCAAAACCGCCGCTGCCGCGTTCGGTGGGCGCAAGTTCCGCCACCAGGCGCACCTCGGCGCGAACCACCGGCGCCAGGATCAGTTGGGCGATCCGGTCGCCCCGCCTGACGGTGAACGGCTCCCGGCCGAGGTTGATCAGCGCGACCTTGACCTCGCCCCGATAATCGGCGTCGATGGTCCCGGGCGCGTTGACCACGGTGATCCCATGCTTGACCGCCAGCCCAGACCGGGGCCGAACCTGGATCTCGTACCCAGCCGGAATGGCCACCGCAAAGCCGCAGGGAACAAGGCCGATCTCTCCCGGCTGCAACTCGACGGGTTGAATAAGAGCCGCCGCCACATCCATGCCCGCCGCCAGCGCGGTGGCATAGGCCGGCAGCGGCAACCCGGCGGTCTGCTCCGGATCCAGCCTGGTCAGGTCAAGGGTAATGTTTTCCATCCTAAAAATTCAGCGTGGTGACTCCGGCGTTCAGGCCGGAGAGGAAACGCTGCCTCCCATAGTTGTTTTTTGATTTCGAAAACAAATACTGATACCCGGCTGTGATACCCGTCTGCTCGTTGCAGAAGGCGGCAGTTTTTGTACGAAATCCCGTCTATTTTCCCGGATGATGTTTGCAAAACATAAGACCCGCGCCGCCTGATTGCCAGCCGTCCGGTTTGACATACTCCCCCACCTGAAGGAAGGAGATTCTGAGATCAACAAAGCCTGCCGGACAAGTCCGGTCTTACAGCTTTTCCCTCACGAGT
>WRFD01000140.1 GCA_009778955.1 Desulfobulbus sp. | reverse complement strand
CTAAAAAACCTTCCCTGGTTCGCGACTAATTCCTATCCAATTCGCAAACCAGATGCTCAGGCAAAAAATATCCACCCTAAATCACCCCACTTCCAAAAAGTGAGACGCTTAGAATAAAGGGTTTTCAAGACAGAGTCAAATGATTTTTACTACATCGCTCTCTTTCTTCATCGCGCCCATGCTCGCAGCAGCGATGAGGCGATCTTTTAACTGAAAGCAAGGGGTGGTGTCAATGAAAATAATAAAGAAAAATGTTCGTTGGCGCTCAGGATCAAATTGCTCCCGAGCAACAATGGAGCAACACGACGAAAGGCCCCGAGGCAGGGCTAGTCTTCCTTGGCGTTGAGCCACCGAGAAAGGATCTCGACGATTTTTTCCGCCTGGGCGGTTGACGAAATGTTGAATTTGGACTTGGTCTGGTATTGTCCGTTTCTTTTCTGGTATCTCCGGATGGTAAATTTATCCGCGCTGTATTGCTGCGTTTTCTTGTCGAAATCCCGGTAGCGGAACAGGATGGTGGTCCATGATCCCTTGGAAAGAACCTCCTTGCCGACTTCCTGGACGAGCAAGACGCCGTCTTCTTCGTAATTGACGGTCAAATCTTCCACATGTTCTGCCATACGGTCACCGTGGTTGTTAAAAATGAATGAGGTCGCTGCCGGAAACAGGCAAACCTAGCGCAAAGCCCGGGCAACAGCAACAGACATTTTGCCGGCAGGGGCATGGGGCTACCTGTCAACGTTCGAACTCATATTTAAGATCGCCGCCGCTGTGCGATGCGCCGGTTTCGGTGAGAAAGGAAAATCCCTTGCCCAAGGTATAGCGGGTATTGAAGTTGCCCGATTCCTTTGCCAGGTCCTTGCCGTAGCTCACGTAAAAATCGGGGGTCAGCCAACTGCCGAAGACAAGGGCAAACGAGTCGTACTCATCCCCTGTATCCAGCTTGATCTCGTCGATCCTGGTGAGTTGCTTGAGGTTCTGAAAGTAGGATGCCATTCCTCCCAAGCCAACCTTTTTGGCCGCTGTGCCGATAAAGCCTATGTCTTGCCTTGTTTCACCGCCAATGGCAGTGCTTTCCAGCAGATTGGTTATGATGGCGGATTGCTCCAAAATCGGGCTCGAGTAAAAATTCATCTCTGGTTTTTGCAAAAACCCGCCCACGAGCACACCGGTTGTCACCTTTTCTCCCTGCTTTTCACTGCGCAGCTCAATACCCGGATTGGTCAGAGGACCGCCGGCAAAATGAAGGCGGCCAAGATCGATTTTCAGTCGCTGGCCGTATATCGTGAAGGAACCGTTGTGCACCGAGAGCGTCCCATTGCCGGTCTGAGGGCGTCCGGGTTGGCCATGGAGTTTCAGTTTGCCGACAATGGTCCCCTTGAGGCCGTAGGCGTCAATGCGAACGTCATCTCCGGCTACGAGCGTGATATCGGTGAACAGCGGCGTCGTCACCGTGCCGGAAGAGCCTTCTTCTTCGTCAATGACGACCATGTCGTCGGAAGCGGCGGCCGCTTGGCGAAAATCGATTGAGGTGATCCGCGCCCGGGGAATCGTGATCGTACCCTGCGCTTCCATTTTTTGCGGTCCAAAGAGCAGGGTCAGATCGGGGGAGACATCGAGATCGAGCCCCGGCAAACGGGCAGCCTGGAAATTATCGCCCACTATGTGGACACTGTGCACGCCGGTGGTCAATTGCCCCAATTGCAGGTGGCTTTCCGCGCGCAACATGCCTCCGCCCGATTGGGCCGCGGCAATCAGCCGGGTGCTGTGGCCGTCGCTCACCATCTTAAGCTGCAGGGGCGACAGAGTGATGCCCAGCGGCAGGATCTCGGCGTGCCCCTCCGACAGTTCCATCTGGCCGTTGACGACCGGTGCGGTTGGCATGCCGCTGACCGTGAGCTGGCCGCGCAGCGCGCCGGTGGGCTGGACCATTTGATCGGTCAACATGGCCAGGGGACGCAGATTTTGGAGATTGAGCCGGAGCACGCCGTTGACCGGCCCCCGCAGGAAGGTCTCCGGGGCAAACGGATCACCGGTTGAGGTCAATTCGGCATGGATCGCGCTTGCGTCGGCGAGTTCGCTGTCAAGCACTGTCTGCAGCCTGTTGTCAGCGTAACGGGCGACAAATTCGTTCTTTTTCCAGGTCACCTGATGGGTGTCGCCCTCTGGCAGAGGAATACGTAACTGCATGCCGTCACCGGAGGCGGTTATTTTTCCGGTCAGCAGGCGGGTTTGTTGGCCGGTCAAATCCACCTCCGCATTGAGCCGGCCGGCAAGCGGCCAGGCGGCCATTCGGCTTGCCGCCAGAAGCTCCAAGGACAGGGATGAACCTGCGCCATGCACGCGCCAGGTCTGGGGTGAAGGCTGCCATGCGCCGTCGACGCACAGAGACCCGGCGGATGCAGATTGCAGGCACAGCGGCTTGATCTCGACTGTTTCGGGGGAGAGCGTCAGGACGGCCGGCTTGCCTTGCTGCCAGTTGCCGTGTTCCCGGCTGGTAAAGTGGCTTCGGACAATCGACGCCTGCCAACGGTTCTCCTTCAATGCGCCCTGCACCAGGAGTCCGGCGGAAAAATCCTTGTTTTCGCCGCTGAGTTCTAAGGTGTGATCCAGCAGCGATCCCTTGAGCAGCAAGCGGCTCGCATCCACCATGACCGAGTCCAAGCGCAGCTTCCCGGCCCGCGCCAGAAGCTCGATGGTTCCGCTCCCGGCCAGGACGCCTTTGGCGTCTATGTCCAGAGTTTGGAGACCGTAGTTGTCCAAGGCGAGATGGTCGCCAGTGATCCGCGCATTGATTTGCGGCGTTGCCCGCGGGCCTGCGACACGGGCCAGGACCTTGACCGCGCCCGCGGCGCCAGGCCAGAGTTCGGCCAGATTGTGCGAGTCAAGCCGGAAATCAAGATCGACGGTCTCGTCGACCTTGCCACTGGCCCATACAACCGAATTGCCGCTCTTGACGCTGAGCCGGGGAAGTTTGATCTGGTTGCCCGCAATCGACAGTTCACCGTCGCCGGTCAGGGGAAAGCCGCGCAAGGCGCCCTGTACGGACGGCACGGTGCAAAGAGCGTTCAAACCTTGGCCCGTAGTTTGGCCGGAAGTTGTCAGTGAACCGGTGAAGTCGCCCGGCCAGTCGGCCAGGAAAAGCCCGGGGTTCAGCCGGCTGCCTCTGACCTCGGCTTGCCAGGAAAAGTGTGGCGCCCAGCTCAGGCTGCCCTTAGCGAAAAGCTGGGACGAGCCATGTTCGAGCTTCAGGTTATCAACGGCAAGGCCGCTGCCATCTCCCTTGATGTCGGCGGCGAGGGCGGCCAGAACCGTGAGCGAAGGTATTCCTGCCTGCGATTGCAGGTGGAGAAAATAATCGTCAAAAGTGCCCCGCCCCTCGATGAAGGCTTGAGAAAAGCGCTGCTCCGGCCAATCGCGATGGATGGCGGACAAAGTCATTTCCGGGATGGAAAGCTGGGCCTGCCAGGTGGCGTCGGCCAGGAGATGATCGAGGCGGCCAGCGAGACGGGCGGGAAATGGGCTCTGGGCGTCGGCCTCCAGGAGTAGGCCGTCCAGCGGACCCTTGATCGTCCCGTGCGCCGCAATGGGCCGATATCCGTCCGGATGCGCCTTGAAGGCCGCCTCCAATTGCACAGGATAGCCGCCTTCGGTGCGCAGGCTGCCCTTGGCCTGGATGGTGAACGCCTCGCTGGGCAGCGACAGGTCGGCCACCTGGATGGTTGTGCGGCGGCAGCTCAGGCCGCTGGCCGTGGCCCGGACAATGGTCCAAATTTCTTCCTGACCGGAGAAAATGGCGACCTTGTCCGCCAGGATCGAGTCTATGATCAGCGCAAGCGGCAGGGAAAAGGGGGGGAGAGATGTTTCGCCGGTACTGTCGCCAAGCAGAACCCGCACATCGGTTCCCCGGACGGAGCGGACGCGGAGCTGCCCGTCCAGCAACAGCCTGGGCTCCCAATCCAGGTCGATGCCGGCGATGGTCACGGTATCGATCCCGTCCGCATAGCGGATGTTCGCAAGGCTGAAGGTTCCCAGCAGGGTGCCGGAGGCGGAGCCGATGGTCAGCAGGCCGTCGGCCAGTCGATTGCCGGCCAGGATCAGGCAGCGTAGCCCGGTCTCGGTGCCGGCCAACCACAGGAGCAGGGCGGGGACGAGGATCATCAGCAGGCCGAACACCCGGAGAAGCTTTTTGCCTTTCATAGATCCGCCCCCATGGTGAAGTGGATGCGCCAGGCGCCCTCCTCGTCAAGGGCCTTGGCCAAGTCCAGCCGGATCTGGCCGAAGACGGCGTTCCAGCGCACGCCGATGCCGGTGCCCGAATGGAGGGTCAGTGAGGAGAAATCGTTGGTGGCGGTGCCGCTGTCGTAAAAGATCGCGCCGCTCCAGGCGTCGAAGAGCGAACGCTCCAGCTCCACGCTGCAGGTGAGCAGGTCCTTGCCGCCGATTACGTTGCCTTGGGCGTCGGTCGGGCCGATTTTCTTGTAGCCGTAGCCGCGCACGCTTTGATCGCCGCCCGCGTAAAACCGCAGGGTCGGCGGCAGGGCATAGATGTCGTTGACCAAAGTGGTTCCGATCTCACTGCGGCCGAGCAGGCGCCATTTATCGAAGAAGGAGTAGATGGCCTTGGCCCGCAAGGTCGGTTGAAGAAAGGAGGCGTTGGCCAGCAGAGGCTCACCGCTGCCAATCACGGTGGCGGAGACGCGGAGGCCCCTCGTGGTGGTGATGCGGTCGTCGGCCCAGAACAAGCTGCCGCTCAAGCCGGGAACAATCAGGCTCTCCTGGTTGGTTGCTTCCGGGCCGATGCTGTAGCGCTCGTCAACAAATTGAACAAAGGTGGAATATTCGCCCCATTCCCGGAAATGGTCATGGCTGATGGTGACGTTCAAGGTTTTGGTGTCGGTGTTGTTGAAATCCTCGGTCTCGTATCTGCCGCTGAGGGCGATCCGGTCTTTCTTGGGATCGCCGATGGGAATGGTGTAGGTGCCGCCGAGATTGCTTTTCCATTGCGCCGGTTGCAGTTGGATGTCCAGTTGATGACCAAGGCTGTTGACGGAGCGATTGGTGTATTTCAAGGTGCCGCGGGCCCCGGTATCGGTGCCGTAGCCCAGGCCGACGCCGTATTTGTGCGCCAGGTTGGGGGTGAGCGCCACCTTGATCGGCACCTTGCCGTCAAGGGGGTGGTCGGGATCGTATTCGAGGTCCACGGTCTTGAAATAACCCGAGCTATACATGGATTGCCGCAACCGGGTCAGGGCCCTGGGGGAAAAGGGGTCGCCTTCGTGAATCGGCGAAATCCTGTACAAAAGGTCGTGGTCAATGGTCTCGGTGATGAAGGTGATGGGGCCGACGAGGTAGCGAGGCCCGGTGTCGAGATCAAGCCGCACCGAGGCATTGCGCTCTTTTTTGCTGATCTCCACCCGGTGGCGGCGGAACACGGCCCGGTGATATCCATTTTCCAGAGCAACGGTGATCAGCGCATCCTTGCTGTCCTCGTAGACCTGATGATCGAGCACCGCGCCTTGACGAACGGGAAAGCGTCGGATCGCCTCCAGCAGCCGCTCGTCATTCTCTCCAGATCCGGACAGGGTGATGGTCACCTCAGCCACCGTGACCGGCAAGCCCTTGGCCACCTTGATTTCCACCTGCCGGATGTTGCCTTGCCATTGTTGGTCAACCGTGATTTCCGGACTGTAATAGCCAAAAGGTTCCATGGCCTTGGCGGTTTCCTGCCGCGCCTTGCCATACAGCCGTTTGAAGAAGGCCTCCGAGGGCGTTTCGTTGTCCGGAAACCTGGTCAGCGAGAGATGGCTGCGAATGTTCTGGATCTGCTGTTCATCGATGTCGCCTGAAACATTCACCTTGACGGCGGCTTGGGCGGCGGCGGGGTGGGCGCCGGCGCAAACGGTCAAGACCAGAGCGGTCAGTAGCGGCCGGCCCCCAAAAGGCAAGGGAGTGGAAGCAAGGTTGTGGCGTCGGACTCTAAACGAGCGGCCTCGTTGATTTCGCGGAAAAAAAAGGAGCGCGAACAGACGCAACAGGGGAAGCATCATGCCAGAATCTCTGTTGCAACCGGTTTACGGGATGCCGAGATCCCTGGTGAGACAGGTGATGGAATGGCCGCCGAACATGACGCAATGTACAGCGTCGCTCTTTTTTTGGGAAGGATTGTTTTGCGCGGCCTCCGGGACGAAGGCCGCGCAGACGGGCGGATTACTGGCGAGTGAAGGTCAGGCGGTCGTCCTGCTGCCTGTCGATGAGGATGTGGTCGCCTTCGGCAAAGTGGCCTTCCAAGATTTCCAGGGCGAGCGGATCCTCTATATACCGCCGGATCGCCCGTTTGAGCGGTCGGGCGCCGAAAGCCAGATCATAGCCGGCGTCGACCAGCATCTGCTTGCCCTCCTTGGTCAGGGTCACCTTGTATTTGCGTTCGGCCAAGCGCCCCGCCATCCGCTTGATCTGGATGTCGACGATCGCAAAAAGATCGTCGCGGGTCAAGCTGTGGAAGGTGATGATTTCATCGATGCGGTTGAGAAATTCCGGCTTGAATTGGCGGCGGAGCAGTTCGTCGATTTGGAGCCGCATGCTGGCGGGATCGGCCTGGGCCATCTCCATGATGATATGGCTGCCTAGGTTGGAGGTCATGATCAGGATGGTGTTCTTGAAGTCCACAGTCCGTCCCTTGCCGTCGGTCATCCGGCCGTCGTCCAGCACCTGCAGCAGGACGTTGAACACGTCCGGATGCGCCTTTTCGATTTCGTCGAGCAAAATCACCGAATAGGGCCGCCGCCGCACCGCCTCGGTGAGCATGCCGCCCTCATCGTAGCCGACGTAGCCGGGAGGAGCGCCGATCAGGCGGGCCACCGAATGCTTTTCCATGTACTCGGACATGTCGATGCGGATCATCGCCTGCTCCGAGTCAAATAAAAAAGCGGCCAGACTGCGGGCCAGCTCGGTCTTGCCCACGCCGGT
>WRFD01000139.1 GCA_009778955.1 Desulfobulbus sp. | reverse complement strand
TCCGCGGTTGAACACACGAGGTCCACCCATGCCGATGTCCCAAGCCTTCAAGGATCGTCTTTTTCCGCACCTTGCCGCCATCGCGGCCCATTACGGCACTCCGTTCCACGTCTATGACGAGGCTGGCATCCGCGAGACCGGCCGTAGGCTTATGGAGGCATTTGCCGATATTCCGGGGTTTCGCGAGTATTACGCGGTCAAGGCCCTGCCCAATCCCTCGGTGATGGCCCTGATGCAGGACATGGGCTTTGGCTTTGATTGCAGTTCGGCCACCGAGTTGACGCTGGCCCGGAAGCTGGGGGCAAGGGGCGAGGCAATCATGTTCACCTCCAACAACACCAGCCCGGCCGATTTCGTGGCCGCCGCGGCCGAGGGCGGCTGCATTCTCAACTTAGACGACATCACCCTGATCGACAAGGCGCCACGGATGCCGGAGTTGATCTGCTTCCGTTACAATCCCGGCGCCCGCCGCCAGGGCAACGCCATCATCGGCAAGCCGGAGGAGGCCAAGTACGGGGTCAGCCACGACCAGATCGTTGCGGCTTACCGGCAGGCCCGCGCCAAGGGCGCTACGCGGTTCGGCCTGCACACCATGCTGGCGTCCAACGAGCTCCACTACAGCTACATGGTCCAAACGGCGGCCATGTTGCTGGAACTGGTTGATAGAATCCATGCGGAGTTGGGCATCGACTTCGAGTTCATCAATATCGGCGGCGGGCTCGGCATCCCCTACCTGCCGGGAATCGATCCCCTGAATATCCAAGCCATGGGCAAAGAGATCACCGCTCTGTTTATCGATTTCAAGGACCGCAACGGGTACTGCCCGGCACTGTTCATGGAAAGCGGCCGCTACATGACCGGCCCGCACGGGGTTCTGGTGACCAGGGCCATCAACCGCAAGAACATCTACCGCACCTATATCGGCGTCGATGCCTGCATGTCGGCCCTGATGCGTCCGGCCCTCTACGGGGCCTATCACCATATCGAGGTCCTGGGCAAGGATAGCTCGGCCGGCGCCGAGGTGGTGGATGTGGTGGGTTCACTGTGCGAAAACAACGACAAGTTCGCGGTCCAGCGCGAGCTGCCGGTGATCGTTGACGACGATATCCTCATTATCCAGGATTCCGGCGCCCACGGCCACGCTATGGGATTCAACTACAACGGCAAGCTCCGCCCCCAGGAACTGCTCCTGGGCCAGGACGGCGTGGTGCGGCTCGTCCGCCGCGAGGAACGGCCCGAGGACTATTTCGCCACCCTGCAATTCGAGGAAAAGGTGCTGCGACTGTGAGGAGGCCCGCTTGAACCTGCTGCTGCTCAATCCCGCGGAGCTTGACCAGGGCCGCGAGACGCGCATCGTTGGCCGCCGGGCCGAGCACCTGCTGCGGGTGCTCAAGGTGGAGGTGGGCGACACTGTGCGGCTGGGGGTGATCGGCGGCAAGTTGGGCAGCGGCCGGCTGACAGCAATCGAAGGGGATGCGGTGCGGCTTTCGGTGGAACTTTCGCGAGAGCCTGCTTGCGAGTTGCACCTTGAATTGATTCTGGCCCTGCCCCGGCCGATCATGCTCCAGCGGATCCTCAAGCAGGCCACCGTGTTGGGCGTGCGGCGCTTTCACCTCATCCGCTCGCGGCGGGTCGAAAAATCCTTTTTCCACAGTCCAGTGCTCTCGCCGGAGAAAATCCGAACCCTGCTCCTTGCCGGCATGGAGCAGGCCATGGACACCTGGCTGCCAGAGGTCCGCATCCATCCGCAGTTCAAACCCTTTGTCGAGGATATCCTGCCCACGCTTACCGGCCAGGGGCTGATCGCCCATCCCGGGGCCGACGGCGCCATGGCCGACCTGCCGCTGGCCGGCCAGTCCGGGCAGCGGTTACTGCTGGCAATCGGCCCCGAAGGCGGCTGGTCCGACTACGAACTCGGCCAATTCCTTGATCGCGGCTTTTACGGCTTCACCATGGGCCGCCGCATCCTCCAGGTCGACACCGCAGTGGTCAGTTTGCTCGCCCAGTTGCAGCTCCTCTACGATTTACGCAAACGCTGAGCCAGATGGCCGGTCAGCAGGGTGAATTCCGGCAGCCGCAGGACCTGCAGGCCGACCGCGTAGATCGCCACCGCCACCCCGACCAGCAGCGCCAGCGCCCCGGTTTGCGCCCACACCGCTCCCTGCTGCCAGGGGACGAGCAGTTGTTCCAGCCCCCAGATCCCGCCGCACATCAGGCCGGTGGCCGCCAGAATTTTCGCCAATCCCCCCAGCAGATACCCCAGCGAATACCCGTCCAGCTTGCGGTAGAGCACTATGCCGAGAAAGAGAAAGTTGAGGATCATGGCGCAGGAGGTGGACAGGGCGATACCCCGGTGCTGGAGCGCATCGATCACCAGGCAAATGGTGCCGACGTTCGCCGCCACGCCGAGAAAACTGCCGATCACCGGATAGCGGGTATTGTTGATGGCGTAGAACACCGGCACCATCACCTTGATGGCCGAATAGGCAAAGAGGCCGATGGCGTAATAGATGAGGGCATCGGCGGTCTGGATGGTGTCAGCGCCGGTGAAGACGCCGTGCTCGAAGATCAGACGGACGATCGGCCGGGCCAGCAACATCAGACCAGCGGTGGCCGGAACGGCCAGGACGAAGACCAGCACCAGCGAGGAGGTGAAGGTTTGCTTAAGGCTGGCCAGATCCTGTTGCGCGGCCTGTTTGGCCAAAACCGGCATCACCGCGATCGACAGGGCCACGCCGAAAACGCCGAGCGGCAACTGCACCAGGCGGAAGGCGTAGTTGAGCCAGGAAACCGAGCCTTCGGCGCAGGAGGCGGCGAAGTTGGTGTTGACGAAGATGTTGATCTGGGTGGCCGACAGGCCGATGATGGCCGGCAGCATGAGCAGCAGGATGCGCCGTAGCCCCGGATCGAGCGGGTTGCAGGCAAACTTGAACCGGAAGCCGACCTTGAACAGGGTCGGCGCCTGCATCAGAAGCTGGAGGATGCCGCCGATCAGGGTGCCCCAGGCCATGCCGGCGATGGCTGGTTGATCGAAACGAGGAAAGAGCCAGGCCAGGGAGAGGCCGCCGACGATCGAGCCGATGTTGAAAAAAGTAGAGGACATCGCCGGCACAAAAAAACGGCCACTGGTGTTGAGGATGCCCATCACCACCGCCGCCAGCGAAACGCAGAGCAAAAAGGGCATCATGATCCGGGTGAGCTGGACGGTCAGTTCGGTCTTGCCGGGGATCATCGCGAAATTAGGGGCAAGCAGGTTGACGAGCGGTTCGGCCCAGTAGATGGCTGCCAGGGTAAAGGCGCTGATCAGCAGGGTAAAGAACACCATGACATTGCCGGCAAGCCGCCAGGTGGCCTCAGCGCCCCGGTTGGTGTGGTAGTCGGTGAACACGGTGACAAAGGCGGCGGAGAGCGCCCCCTCGGCGAAGAGATCGCGCAGCAGGTTGGGAATGCGGAAGGCGACCACAAAGGCGTCGATGGCAAAACCGGCGCCGAACAGGCTGGCAAAGACCTGCTCCCGGATCAACCCGAGTATGCGGCTGCACATTACGGCAATGGAAACCGTGCCGGCGGAGCGGGCGATTTTTCCAGTGGATTTGGAGGGCTGCACTGCTGGTTCGTCGGCCATCGCTTGTTCAGTGTTTCAGCAGGTTATCACTTGACTTTGCAATCTTAATACGAATATAAAAAGGGCTTGTTTGTGCGGACCCGATGGTTACCATGCCTGCCGTGAAAGCGCGAGAGCTTTTCTTCTGTTTGCCGGCGGCGGGACTAAGGTCGCCGGCAGTCCGCCGACCAAGCCCATGTCAGTCATAACTATTGCGTTTCGGAGTTCAACATGCTGTTCTCAAGGCGGGTTGCGAGAATGGTCAGGTTCGCCGTGAACGTCGATACAACCGTTGAACCCACTGGAGGACTCCATGCAGGACGTACAGCACATCAGGAATGTGGTTTTTTTGGGCCATGGCAACAGCGGTAAATCCTCTCTTGCCGAGGCACTGTCGTTTACCGCCGGCGCCCTGAAGCGGTTGGGTAAGGTGGACGACGGCACTTCTTCCATGGATTTCGAACCGGAAGAGAGCAAGCGCAAGATCTCGATCAGTGCGGCCTTCAACCATTTGACCTGGCAGAAAAACGATGTGTACCTCATCGATACCCCCGGTGATGACAACTTTTTCAACGAGACCCGTTTCGCCGCTCAGGTGGCCGATTGCGCCATCCTCACTGTGGGCGCGGTCATGGGCGTGCGGCCGCAGACCGAAAAATTCGTCGATCTGATCAAGGAGCACAACCTGCCCTGCCTGATCTGCGTCACCAAGATGGATCGGGAGCGAGCCAATTTCCAGAAAACGGTCGACTCCATCAAGGAGGCCACCGGCCTCAATCCGGTGGTGCTGTACCTCCCCATCGGCGCCGAGGATCAGTTCAAGGGCGTGGTCGACATCATGGCCAACAAGGCCCTGCTATTTGCCGACGGCAAGGCCGACCCCGCGCCAATACCCGCAGACCTGGCCGATGAGGTGACGGCCATGCGCGAATCCCTGATGGAGAATGTGGCCGAGACCGACGACGAACTGATCGAAAAATTCCTCGAGGAAGGGTCCTTAAGCGAAGAGGATCTGAAAGCCGGCCTGGCCAAGGCCATCAAGGAGGCCCGGGTCGCCCCGGTCTGCGCCTGCGCCGCGCTGACCAACAAGGGCGCAAGCGTGGTGCTCGACGCCATCGTCAACCTCCTGCCCTCGCCCGACCAGCGTCCGGGCCGGGGCGGCGCCAATCCCAAAAACAAGGAAGCCGCCGAGCGTCCCGGCGCCGCCGATGCGCCGTTTTCAGCCCTGGTCTTCAAGACCATGGCCGATCCGTTCGCCGGGCGCCTGACCATTTTCCGGGTCTTTTCCGGCACCCTCAAGGGCGACACCTTCTACAATTCCTCCAAAGCCACCTCCGAGCGGTTCGGCCAGCTCTTCGTCATGGCCGGCAAGGAGCAGAAGCCGGTGGAGCAGGCTGTGCCTGGCATGGTGGTGGCGGTGGCCAAACTCAAGGAGACCACCACCGGCGACACCCTGTGCGACGAGGCCAACCAGATCATCTACCCGATGGTCGAGCCGCTGCCTCCGGTGATCGCCTATGCGGTCAGCGCCAAGAAGGGTGACGAGGAGAAGCTTTTCTCCTCCATCACCCGTCTGCTCGACGAGGACCTGACTCTGAAGCTCACCCGCGAACAGCAAACCCACGAGACGCTCATTTCCGGCGTCGGCCAGGTGCATCTTGAAGTGGTGGGCGAGAAGATCAAACGCAAATTCGGGGTGGAAATGGAGTTGCGGCCGCCCCGCATCCCCTACCGCGAGACCCTGAAAGGCAAAGTGACAGTCCAGGGCAAACACAAAAAACAATCCGGCGGCCGAGGCCAGTTCGGCGACTGCACCATCGAAATGGAACCCTTGCCCCGTGGAGAGCATTTCCAGTTCCTGGACAAGATCGTCGGCGGGGTCATCCCCCAGCAATACCGTCCAGCGGTGGAGAAGGGCATTCTCGAGGCCATGGACCGTGGCGTTATCGCCGGCTACCCCTTCGTCGATCTCAAGGTCAGCCTGATCGATGGCTCCTACCACACCGTCGACTCCTCGGAAATGGCGTTCAAGGTAGCCGGATCGCTGGCCTTCAAGAAGGGTGTGGTGCAGGCAAACCCGGTGTTGCTCGAGCCGATCATGGAGGTGGAAGTGCGGGTGCCCAAGGATTTCGTCGGCGATGTCATGGGCGATCTCAACAGCCGGCGCGGCCGGGTGCTCGGCATGGACTCGACCGACAAATACGAAGTCATCAATGCCCACGTGCCCCAGGCCGAGATCCTGCTCTACGCCCTCGATCTCACCTCGATGACCGGCGGCCGCGGCACCTTTCTGACCAAATTCTCACATTACGAAGAGGTCCCCGCCCAGATCGCCGAGAAGATCATCGCCGGGTACAAGGAGCAGGCGGAGGAATAGTGAGCGCTCTTCCCCCGGCTTACCGTTGCGGCATCCTGACCCTGAGCGACAAGGGGGCGCGCGGTGAGCGTGAGGACACCAGCGGACCCCGCATCCGGGAAATGTTGCGGACTGCGGGGTATGAGGTGGCGGAATATCAACTCCTGCCCGACCGGCAGGAGTTGATCGAACAGGCTCTGAAAACCTGGGCTGACGAGCAGAGGCTTGATCTGATCGTCACCACTGGCGGGACTGGAGTGTCGCCCGGCGACCGGACCCCGGAAGCCACCAGGGCGGTGATCGAACGCGAGGTGCCGGGGCTGGCCGAGGCCATGCGAATGGCCAGCCTTCGGAAAACGGTGCAGGCGGTCTGGTCGCGCGGGATCGCCGGTATCCGCCAAGAATGTTTGATTCTCAACCTTCCTGGCAGCCGCAAAGCGGCGGAAGAAAATCTTGAAGCCGTGCTGCCGGCCCTGGCGCACGGGCTGGAAAAACTCAAAGGCAGCACCTCCGATTGCGGCCGGATGGGATGATTCCATCCGGACTGTTTCTGTTCATCCTGGCGCGAAGCACCGGGCTTTTGACGGCGCGACTTCTCCTGGTTCCTGGCATCAATGCGACTGGAGTAATTTTTTTTGGCCAAGAACAGCACGGCGAGCAGGTCTCCATTCGACGAGTCCGCCAATTGCGCAACCAAATCCTCAATGAATCCAGAGCAGGATGGTAGAGTCGAGATGCGACGCGGTGGACTTGGGCTCCGTTTCCGCATCCCGCTCGTCAAACCGGACGTGCGCAGTTAACGCATCCGGCTTTCATTCAAGGTTCATGCCTTCGCCCACGGAAAGCCTTGCGGTTGCTTCGACAGGCCGATAAGCCTCTTACTGGCGCACATCTCCCTTGCCGTCTTGCTTGCGGCTCGCAGAGCCGCCGGTGGAGCCGGAGCACCGTCTCCCGCCAGTTCCCCGAGTCTTGGAACCCGAGTTCTTCCTTCGCTTTCGCACATAACGTTGTCTGCAAT
>WRFD01000138.1 GCA_009778955.1 Desulfobulbus sp. | reverse complement strand
TACCCGGCCAAGGCTGAGGTAATCAGATATCTGGACAGCCAAAAGGGCGTGAGTTTTCCCAATGCCCGCGAATGGAATCCGGAGGACGACGATTGGAAACTTCCCGAAAATTGGAAGGAAATCATTCTCAAGGGTTTGGCGGACCGGCTCGACCGCTTCCGCTCCCTGAAGATATTCATGGACTGTTGCGTCCGCTGCGGCGCCTGCGCCGATAAGTGCCATTTCTTCATCGGCACCGGCGACCCCAAGAATATGCCGGTGTTGCGCGCCGAGTTGCTGCGGTCGGTGTACCGCCAGGAGTTCACCCGAGCCGGCAAGATTCTGGGCAAGATGGTCGGGGCCCGCGAGATGACCGTGGGTGTGCTCAAGGAATGGTTCATGTATGCCTACCAGTGCACGGAATGCCGGCGTTGCTCGGTGTTCTGTCCCTACGGCATCGACACCGCCGAGATCACCATGATGCTGCGCGAGTTGCTCCACCTGGTTGGCGTGGGCATCAACTGGGCCATGGAGCCGGTCTCCAACTCCAACCGGACCGGTAACCACATGGGGCTGACGCCCCAGGCCTTCAAGGGCAATGTCGAGTTTCTCTGCGACGATATCGAGAACCTCACCGGCATCCGAGTCAATCCGACCTTCAACCGCAAAGGCGCCGAGGTGCTGTTCATCACACCATCGGCCGACGTCTTCGCCGAGCCGGGCATCTTCACCTGCATGGGCTATCTGTTGCTGTTCGAGGCTATCGGCCTGGACTACACCTGGTCGACCTATGCCTCTGAAGGCGGCAACTTCGGCCTCTTCACCTCCAACGAGATGATGAAGAAGCTCAACGGCAAGATGTACGCCGAAGCCAAACGTCTGGGCGTGCGTTGGATTCTGGGCGGCGAATGCGGCCACATGTGGCGCGTCCTCCACCAGTACATGGACACCATGAACGGGCCGGCCGACTTCCTTGAGATTCCGCGCTCTCCAATCACCGGCACGGTGTTCGACAACGCCGCCACCACCAGGATGATTCACATCTCCGAATTTACCGCCGACCTCATAAAGAACGAAAAAATAAAGCTCGACAAGAGCCGTAATGCCCATATCGTTGCGACCTTCCACGATTCCTGCAATACCTCGCGCGCCATGGGGCTGCTGGAAGAACCACGCTATATTCTTGACAATGTGGTCGACAACTGGTTCGAAATGCCGCCCAACACCATCCGCGAGCAGACCTTCTGCTGCGGCTCAGGAACGGCGCTCAACACCGATGAGATCATGGAGCTGCGCATGCGGTCAGGACTCCCGCGGGCCAACGCCGTCCGCTATGTCCACGAGAAGCATGGCGTCAACACCCTCGGCTGTGTATGCGCGATCGACCGGGCAACCCTGACAACCCTCATGAGTTACTGGGTGCCAGAGGTTCAGGTGGCCGGTTTGAGTGAGCTGGTCGGCAATGCATTGGTGATCGACGGCGAACAACGACAAGACCTGACCGAAGGGCTCAGGACCTTGCTTTAACTGACCCGCAGGAAGGGAGGAAGAGCGATGTATGACAGCGGTAAGATAATTCCGGGACTGATCATTTTCGTCCTGTTCATCACCATACCCATTTGGTACAACCGCGGCGGCGGGTCTGAGCCCCCCAAGCCGGTGTTACCCAAGGATGCCAAAGCCTGCGTGCTGCCGGCGGCTGAAATTCGCGCCGAGCACATGAAGCTGCTGAACGTTTGGCGTGACGAGGTCCTGCGGGACGGCAAGCGCGGGACCGTGACGGTTGACGGCAAGCAATACCCCAAGAGCCTGATGCTGAACTGCATGAAATGTCACACCAACATGAAGCAGTTCTGTGACACCTGTCATACCTACGCATCGGTTCGTCCCTATTGCTGGGACTGCCACTTGGCCCCTGTTGAGTGAACGGCGAAGGAGGAAAGAACAAATGGATACCAACAGAAGAAATTTCCTCAAGGTTGCCGGCCTTTCGACTCTGGCGGGCCTTAGTGGAACTGCAGTAGTCGATCGTTTGGTTACGGGCTCCGGGATAGCGCAGGCCAGCTCCGGTGAAAGCCAGGGCGCGGCAGGCGCCGGCCCGGGCAAACCGAGTGCCGTCCGCTACGGCATGGTCATTGACATCAAGAAATTCTATCAGGATCCCGGACTGGGCGAAAAAGCGGTCCATGCCTGCCACCAGAAGCACAACGTGCCCAAATTTCCAGATAAGCGCGATGAGATCAAATGGATTTGGATGACCAAGTTCGAAAACGCCTTTCCTGAAAACCCCAACCTCTACCAGGACGAGGAGAGCGCCACCAAAAGGTTGCCTATCATGTGCAACCACTGCGACAATCCGCCCTGCGTCCGCGTCTGCCCAACCAAGGCCACTTTCCGCTATGAGGACGGCATCGTCGGCATGGATTACCACCGCTGCATCGGCTGCCGTTTCTGCATGGCAGCCTGCCCTTACGGCAGCCGCAGCTTCAACTGGCGCGATCCCCGGCCGTTCATTGAGCACATCAACCCGGATTATCCTTCCCGGACGCGCGGCGTCGTGGAAAAATGCAATTTCTGCGTGGAACTAGTCCAGGCAGGAAAAATGCCGGCCTGTGTCGAGGCCGTCGCCGACTGCAAGGCGCTCGTCTTTGGCAATCTCAACGACCCGAACTCCGAGATCCGGAAGATCCTGAAAGAGCAGCGCACCATTCAGCGCAATCCTTCCCTCGGAACCTTACCTTCAGTCTTTTATATCGTGTGAGGCCCCCATGTTTGAAAAAGCATTAAAAGGAAATAACTACTACTGGATGTGGCTGGCCTTCCTCGGCTTTTTTATCGTGGTGGCGGCTGTCTGTTATCTCCGCCAGTACTTCTACGGTCTCGGTCTTACCGGCATGACCCGCGACGTTTCTTGGGGAGTCTACATTGCCCAGTTCACCTTCCTGGTCGGCGTCGCCGCAGGAGGCGTCATGCTGGTGTTGCCCTATTATATCCACAACTTCAAAGTTTTCGGCAGAATCACCATTTTGGGTGAATTCCTGGCCATCTCTGCCCTGCTGATGTGCATGATGTTCATCATGGCCGACCTCGGCCAGCCGCTGCGCGGCTTGAACGTCCTGCTCTATCCCACTCCCCACTCCATGCTGTTCTGGGATATGTGCGTCCTCTGGGGTTATTTGTTGCTCAACGCCCTGTGCGGCTGGGTCATTCTGACCGCTGAACGCAAGCAGGTGCATCCGCCTAAGTGGATCTACTTCTTTGTGTATCTTTCGATCCCCTTTGCCATCTCCATCCACACCGTCACCGCCATGCTCTACTGCGGTCTGCCCGGACGTCATTTCTGGCTGTCCGCGATCGTCGCTCCCCGCTTCCTGGCCTCGGCTTTCGCCGCCGGCCCGGCTTTGATCGTGGTCATGGCCCTGATCCTGAAGCGGGTCGCCAACTTCGATGCCGGCAAGCAGGCCATCGACAAAATAGTGACCATCGTCTCCTATGCGGCCATTATCAACATGTTCTTTGTCGGCCTGGAATTTTTCGTCGGCTTCTACTCCGACATCCCCGGCCACAAGCACACCCTGCAATACCTGTTCTTCGGCCTGGAGCACCATGGCCATGTCTACAATAACCTGGTGCCCTTCATGTGGGGCTTCGTGGTGCTCTTCGTTGTCGGCATCGCCCTGATCACCTGCCCCAAAACGAGAAAGGGAAGCGATCTCTGGCTGGGCATCGGTTGCGCTTCGATTTTCCTGGCCTTCTGGCTGGACAAGGGCATCGGCTTCGTGCTGGGCGGCTTCGTTCCCACCCCCGCCGAAGAGATCGTCGAGTACTATCCGACCCTCAACGAAATCTTCATCACCATCGGGGTCTGGGCTGCCGGCTTCTTCATCCTCACCATCCTCTACAAGATCGCCATCGGGGTGGAACACGAGGTCGAGGCCTGACCTGCTCGTCCTTGACAACAAAACGACAAAAAGACGTCTTCCCGACTTGGGAAGACGTCTTTTTGTTTTTTCCATCGCTGGCCATATAATGTAATACCATTTTCTATTTCTAACGGAACAAATATTTACAGCGGCACAGGCTCATCAAGAAATCCTGCGTGGTCTGCAGGTAGAATGGAGAGGGAGCAACCAAAAAACTAGGAACAACCTTTTTCATTGCAAGATTCTGACTACTTTTAAATGCCGAAATGTTCAGGGCAATAGCCCATAGATAAAAAAGATAGCCAATAATGGATGTTAGCTCTTATAGGCTGGGGTGAGTGTACGAACCCCAGCGATTATTGCCCTATCAGCACTACAAGGCAGGGCGCAACCTGCCGCGCCCCTAGCCGCTAATCTCCCCTTGCAACCGCTCCTGCAAGGCTCGATAATCGGTTTTGCCGCTGCCGAGCAGCGGTATGCTCTCCACCGCCAGCACCCGCTTGACGTTGTAGAGCGCGGAAAGACCTGCCCTCCGCAGTTCGGTGTTGACCTCGGTCAGGCTTAGGCCCAGCGGCGTAAAGAGCACAATCGCAGCCCCTGCCTCCTCAGGCGTCGCCTCCACCGCCAGAATCGGGCCTTCCTGCGGTGCGCTGGGGTGCTGGGCAAAGGCCTCCAGCAATACACTCTCAATTTGAGGCAGCGAGATCATCTCGCCGCCGATTTTAACAAAGCGCTTGAGCCTCCCCCTGAAGGTCAGGCGCCCGCTCTCGTCCATGCTGATCAAATCGCCGGTCCGATACCAGGCATGACCTGCAAAGCTGACGAACGGATTGGGCGCATCTCCGAGGTATCCACCGAAAATACTGGGGCCCCGCACCAGCAGCATGCCGGTCTCGCCCGTGGGCGCCAGATCCACAATCTGCCCGTCTTGTTCGCGCACCAGAACAGCGCTCACCGAAGGCAACACATGGCCGATACTGCCTGGAACCACAGCTTCTGGCCGGTTGACGGAAACCACCGGCGAACATTCGGTGATCCCGTACCCTTCGCACAGCGCCGCCTTGGGGCAGGCCTCGGCAAAGGCGCGGTAAATGTGCTCAGGGCATTTTTCAGCCCCGGCAAAGGCAAAACGCAGACTGGCAAGGGCGCCGGTTTCCTGGGCCTGTTCCAGCGTCTTGGCCTTGTCCAGAATGGCTTCCAGAAAGGTGGGCGGCGCCGCCAGCAGCGTCAGTTTATAGTCGCGCACCAGTGAGACCAGTGACTGGCTCTCGGTGGGGTTGGCGTGAAAAACCGCCTTGATGCCAAGCGACAGCGGCAACACCAAGCCCACCATCAGGCCGAAGGAATGGAAAGGCGGCAGCATGGCCAGGATGGTTTCGTCGGCCGCGATCCGCAAAACATCGATCACATCCTTGGCATTGGTCAGCAGATTGACGTGGGTCAAAGGCACGGCCTTGGGTAGGGATTCGGAACCGGATGTGAACAAGACCGCTGCAACCTCGGCAACATCATAGGAGGAAAAGGACCGCAGGAGATGGCCGCGTAAAAAACTCTTCAGCTTCTGCCAGCGGCCCAACGAAGCGGCCAGTACTTCTAGGCGCACCCAGGTAAGGGGCAAGCCGCTTACGGGCAAGCCGCCGCGCTCCAACCTGTCCAGCAGGGCCGAGGCGCTGATGATGTGGCTGACCCCTGCGGCGCTTATGCAGTGGCGAAGGCTGGACTCTCCCACGGTCCAGTTGAAGAAGACCGGTTCCTTGCCCGCAAGCTGAGCGGCCAGCCACACCGGAACTACCGCCGGCACAGAAGGCAGCATGATGCCAAGCCGCTTACCCGGCAAGGCTTTGAAACACTCCGCCAGCACCAGCGCGCCAATGACAATGTCCCGCCGAGAGCGCAGGGAGAAGCGGTCCGCAACCAGGGCTTGCTTCGGTGCCTGCCTCATGAGGGCCATGAAGGCGTCGGGGATGAGGGTAAGGCCTGCGGGGAGGCTCAGGGTTGTGACCTTCGCGGGAGCGAACCAGGCCGCTGGCACAGGTTTTTTGTCTTTTTTCTCATCTCCCTGTTCCGTGGCCGTGCCCGCAGCCGCGGCCAGACAATCACCGACGCTCACCAGCGCCTCCAGATCAGTGATGCTTGTGCCGTGCTCGGCCTCGAGCGTGAGCGCCAGATCCATGAGGGAAAGGCTGTCCAGGCCAAGGTCATTGCCCAAGGTCATCTCCTCGGCCAATGCATGATCCGGGTCGAGGTCCGCAGCCTGGCGCAGGGAGGCGTAGACCGCTTCGCGCAGCTCAGGGGTAAAGGCAATGGTCTCGTCCGTCTCCCTTTTCAGGCTTGCCTGGTTATATTCCGGCAGCTCCACTGGTTTGTTGCCCTGCCAGAAGAAGCGCGGCACCGCCATTGGGGCCCGCTCCGCTTCATTATAAAAATTCTCCAGCCAGATATTGAGCGTCTTTTTATTGCCATCACGGGGCAAGCCGGGGTGTTCGACAAATTCCACCTGTACCTGGCGGCGCGGGGTGAAAAAAACCAGGTTGGCCGCCACGGTCAGCATCCCGCGCCCGAGAACTTTTATGAAATTTGGCGCACCGTGCTGGGCTGCATAGCTAAACGAACTACCCCATAATCCCGTGGTCCGGATCAGCACCACTCGCAGACCGGGTATGGCCGCAATCAGATCCGCAACCCCGGAGTTGGCGCCGAGCCTCTCTTTGGCCGAACGATACACCTTGCCCGAGGGATACAACAAGACATGTTCACCGCGTTGCAAGGCCTCGGTCACGGCCCGTAACCCGGCCTCCACGCCCTGCCTGGCCTTGACCCCGTCTTTACTCGGATCGGGAATCAGCACCGCGCCGATGCGTTTAGCCGCCAAGGCGCCAAGCGGTCCCTGCATCTGGCGCTCATCTACCAGAGGCCGGGGACGCAACCCGGCCAGCAAAGAATAGACAATGCTTGGATCAATCAAGGCCGGGTGATTGGGCATGAACAAGATGGACTCATTTCCCGTTTCGTCCACCGGGATATCCGCAAGACCGGTGACCTTGACCCGATAGCGCAGCGACAGCAAGAATTGCAACATCAGGGCCAGGGGATCGCCGATCTTGTCC
>WRFD01000137.1 GCA_009778955.1 Desulfobulbus sp. | reverse complement strand
CCTCTCCAAGCTCGACGGCTTAACTTGCCACACCCACCATCACGGTGAGCTTCAAAATCAACTCAGCGCCCTCTTTCCCTATCCGCTTCCGCCAGCGGCACAAGGAAGACGGGTCGATCGGAAAAGCATGCCGGAAATGCTCCTCGCCGCAGAAATATTGATGGTACGGATTTTCCACCCACCGCCGAACCGTCTCCTCATCCGAGGCGATGAAGGCGCGGCTCAGTTACGTCAACCCCACCATCATGCGGATCGGGATGCCAGGACGGCCTTCCTCCGAGTACAGCTCGCCGAATTCCCGCTCAAACGCGTCCCTGTCAATCAGTCCGCTCAGCCGGCGCAAGAGGTGACCATGGTCCAGAATGTTTGCCAGGCGGCTGCGGAACATGTCCAACTGAGGGCTTGCTGTCTGCTTCTTTGGTTGCATCGAAAATCACCGGAAATTGAAGGTCAATCATGCTGTATCCTGCAATTCATAGTGATGTATTTTTCAGATTTTATCATGTGATTTCAACATATTAACTGCTTTTTCATGGACGACTAAATAGTCGACCACCGAATGGTGGTCAGAGGATCTGTTGCATAAACCGCTTTGAGCGGTTCACAATTTTAAGCCACCGGCTTTGCCAGTGGTTACTGACTTTCGTTCAAAGCCGCTGTGCTGTTTGCCAACACCATCCCCACCCCACTTCCTTCCTTGCATTCGATGCCCGCCCCCTATAGGATGTAACCAATGCCGCCAAGCATCACCCTTGGGTCCGTTCAGGGGAGGGACTTTTTTTGTCAACATCTGAGAGGCCACCATGAGCACCGTTCAAAATTCAGCCATTGCTGATGCCATCAACAATCTCGCCCGTGAAGTGCGATTCCTCACCTTTGGCGGGGCTGGCGCATCGATGAGCACCCCTAGCCACTACGGAGCCATCGAAGGCTTGACCATGGCTGTCAACGATACCGGCCGCGGGATAGTATCTGCCCTCTCCGAGGTGGCCGACGCTATCAACAAACTGGCTGACACGGTTGCTGATCTCAAGGACAAATAATGGGCGGCCCTCCGACGACATAGTCGCCATTCGCAAGCATTGAAATGTCCTGGTCAGACCGACGATCTTCACACCCATCGGCTCGTCCCCGTTTGTAGGGCAATGGTTCTTTCCCTCCATGCCGCCGTCTTCGCCTCGCGGTACCCTATTGCCAATAAATAGCGTGTGAGCCCCGAAAGGTGAGGGCATAAAAAAAGGCAGAGCTCCCCAGCTCTGCCTTACAAAATTTTGATGTTTTCAGGCGGCTTCAGGCTCGCCTGCGCCGAATCCAGCTCGTGAGCCCCACCATGCCCGTGCCGAAAAGCAATAAGCTTGCCGGCTCAGGAATGGGGGCGGCGACGGTAAAGCTGACACTGTCGAGGAAATTGCCGACCGAGTGTGCCATCGCACTGTCGGCATGATTGTCCAGCTCGGCGAGCTGCATGCCGTCATAGGCCGGTCCGGTCGCCTTGTTCTGCGTTTCGATCCCCAGTGTCGAAACCGTCACCTCCCCGTCGACCGCATTGACGACGCTCCAATCTACTAGCGTCAGGGCGGTTTCTTCACAACAGCCATTTATGATCAGATTGGCATGCGCGATACCGGTCAACCCGATCAATAATCCGCCTGTCGCTATTCCTTTTAACAGACTGTTCATATTGATTCCCTCCTCGTATTGATCAGGTTGCACTGTTGATACTCTGTGCTCTTTGTCTTGCATATTGCGATCCCATTACGAGGAGATTTTGTTTGTAATGCAACAATACATTGAAATAATTTGTTATTTTTTTAAGAATTGACGGGCGAATCGTTTGCTTTTCAACCTCGGTCATGGCCGCCCCTGCAATTGCGGCAACAAAAATGAATTACCGATGCGTCATTGCGGCCCACGCTCCCCCATGATGGGATTGCAGCGGATTGGTTGGTCCAACCGACGCTCGCGGCGCTTATCGAAAGTGCCCGAAAACATGCCGCGCCTTTGCCGGGGAAGTGGAATGACCGCCTTGCCGGAGCTGAAGAGGGCGCCGGTCGGGTTGGGCGATGCAGGTTGGAGGTGCGAAAGCAAAAAAAGAACAATACAATGGCGCTTCACGATTTCGGCATCGCCGGGCGCGTTCACGCATGGTTGCGACCGGCGTTCAGGCGGCAGATTCGGGCACAATGCAAAAGACAATGCACGGCAAGCATCCCAACGTGGATATTCCGGTCGAGCACCTTTCTGGTACGGTCGAGCGGGTCACCTTCCACAGCGAGGAGTCAGGATTCTGCGTACTGCGGGTCAAGGCCAGGGGCAAGCGCGACCTGGTCACGGTCATCGGCAACGCGGCTGCCATCACGCCGGGCGAATTCGTCGAATGTGCCGGCAATTGGCACAATGACAAGACCCATGGCCTGCGGTTCAAGGCCCGGCGCCTGACCACCGTCCCGCCTGATACCCTGGAAGGCATTAAGAAGTATCTGGGGTCAGGCATGGTCAAGGGCATTGGCCCCCATTTCGCCAAGATCCTGGTCCGGGAGTTCGGCGTCGAGGTGTTCGCCGTGATCGAGGAAACGCCGGAACGGCTGCTGGCGCTTCCCGGCATCGGCAATAAAAGGGCGGGCAGGATCACCGCTGCCTGGGCCGGGCAGAAGGCGATCCGGAAAATCATGGTTTTCCTCCACTCCCATGGGGTAGGCACCGGTCGGGCGGTGCGGATCTACAAGGTCTATGGCGACGAGGCGGTCGCCAGGGTCACGGAAAATCCCTACCGTCTGGCGCTCGATATCCACGGTATCGGCTTCAAGACCGCTGACCAGATCGCCGGGCGACTCGGTATTGCTCCGGATTCCCTGATCCGCGCCCAGGCCGGTGTGCGCCATGTCCTCCAGGATCTGTCCGGCGACGGTCATTGCGCCGCCACTCGCGACATGCTTTTGAAAAAGTCAGGGCTGCTGCTGGAAATTCCCAGGGAAATTCTGAAAGAGGCGATCCGGCGGGAAATCGACGAGGGCAATGTGGTGGCAGGAGAGATCGACGGTGCTTCCAGCTTGTTTTTGGCCCCCTTGTACCGGGCAGAGATCGGGGTGGCCAACCATCTGCTGCGGATTGTGAACGGCCCGCCGCCGTGGGGAAGGATCAATGCCGACCGGGCGCTGCCGTGGGTGGAGGAACAGACTGACCTGCGTCTTTCGCCCTCGCAGCGGGATGCCGTGCGGCTCGCCCTTGCCAGCAAGGCGCTGATCATCACCGGTGGGCCGGGAACCGGCAAGACGACGCTGGTCAACAGCATTCTGCGGATTCTTGCCGCCAAGCGACTAGACATCCTGCTGGCGGCCCCGACCGGCCGTGCGGCCAAGCGCATGGCCGAGGCCACCGGCCGGGAGGCCAAGACCATCCACCGCCTGTTGGAATTCGATCCCCAAAACCTCGGTTTCAAGCGCGGCGGGCAGCATCCGCTCGATGCCGACCTGGTGGTCGTCGACGAGACCTCCATGGTGGATGTGGTGCTGATGAACAAGCTGCTGGCGGCGGTGCCGGATAGGGCCGCGCTCCTGCTGGTAGGCGACGTGGACCAGTTGCCGTCGGTGGGACCGGGGGCGGTGCTGGCCGATATCCTGGCGTCCGGCGCGGTCGCCACCGTGCGGCTGACCGAGATTTTTCGCCAGGCCGCCGCCTCGCAGATCATCGTCAATGCCCACCGGATAAACCACGGCGACATGCCGCTCAAGCACGAAACCAAGGAACTGGCCGACTTTTACTTCGTGGCTGCGGCCACCCCGGAGGAAATCCGGGCCAAACTGCTGCAGGTGGTGGTCGAGCGTATCCCGAAGCGGTTCGGCCTGCACCCGGTGAAGGACATTCAGGTGCTGACGCCCATGAACCGGGGTGGATTGGGAGCCCATGCCCTGAACACCGAGCTGCAGCAGGCGCTGAACGGCGGAGGCCAGCCGCGGGTGGTTCGTTTCGGGACCACCTATGCGCAGGGCGACAAGATCATTCAGACCGTGAACAACTACGACAAGGAGGTCTTCAACGGGGATATCGGGCGGATTCTGGAGATCGACCCCGACGAGGGCCTGCTGTGGGCCGATTACTATGGCAGAAGAGTTGAATATGCCTTTGGAGAATTGGACGAGGTGGCGCTGGCCTATGCCACCAGCATCCACAAGAGCCAGGGTTCGGAATATCCCGCCGTGGTCATTCCCCTGGCAATGCAGCATTACCTGCTGTTGGCGCGTAATTTGCTCTATACCGCGGTGACGCGGGGCAAAAAACTGGTGACGATCATCGGCCAGCCCAAGGCCTTGGCCATGGCGGTCAAGAATTTCAATGTCAACCGGCGGTTGACCAACCTGCGGGCCCGCCTGGCCGCCGGGCGGGATGGCGGCACCCAGCGCCAACCATGACTGCAGGGAAAAAGATTGGTCGCTCTTGCGCGTCGGGGGCAGGGCGACCGACAAGGGGTCAAGGTCTGTGGTGCCGGCCGGATCTTTGCCGTGGTGGCGGACAAGGCGGCAAAATTACGTGAAATCGTTGTAAAGAGTTTTGACGCATTCAGGGCAAAGCCCGTGGGAAAACATGGTCTTGGTTTTGGCTGTGATATAATTTTCGATGACTTCCCAGCTCTCCTGCTGCTGCGGATCGGCTCCTTCCAGCCTGATGCGTTTGCAATGCGAGCAGATGGGAAGGATGCCTTCAAGCTGGGAAATGCGGGACAAGGAGGCCTCCAGCTCCGCTATCTTGATTTTGAGCTCCTTCTCATTCTGATCAAGGGAGGCAATCATCTTGTTGAACGCATTGGAAAAATCCCCCATGAAATCTATCCGCTGGCTGTAATCGCCTTTGGCTACCTGACTGGCCTGCCAAGTGAGATGCATGAGGCGGGAGTGCAGCTCCTTGAAAGGTGAACTGAGGAAGTTGCGTGGTTGTGGCAGGGAAATATTGCTGATATTTCCCTGCGACAGGGGAACGATGAAGGCATGCACCTCTTGCATGTATGCGAACAGGTCATTCAAGAGGGTGGCGAGCTTGTGCTCGTCTTCGGACGCACAATTCTCAAGCCCGATTGTATCCGGCACCTTGCCTTGCAGGAGAATGCTCAGCTTGGCGTGTGCATCTTTAATCACAGGAGGCGTCTCCAAGCAACCTGGCTGAAAAACGGCAGACTCTGTCGCCGCTCGCCCAGCAGTCAATCTCCACGACGTGAAAAACCTTGCCGGTGTACTCTTCAAGAATGCCGGCTATGAACCCTTCGTCGTACTGGCAGACGACTTCATCCGTGCAGGGCAGGCCGGAACAGTCAAGATCTTCGGCGATGGTCAGAGTGAATTGCATGGTGTCGAGTTCGACCTTCTCCATGCGCATGAGTCCGATAAGCTGATCCTTGAGGATTTTTTGCAACTGGGCGATGAACTCGCTGAAGGGCAGATTCTTGTCGAGCAGATTCTGGCAGAATTCCCTGCCCGCCATATGCCCTGCCCTGCGGAAAATGTCATTTGCCTTTTCCTGACCGAACTCGCCAATGAGCGCATCCCACAGGGAAAACTGCATGAGGCGGTAGGCCAGGACAGGCGCCATCGGTCCGAGGTTCGGCCGCCCGAGTTCCAGATCCCCCAGGTTTTGCCAGGAAAATGTTCTTGTCGATTGCGAAGTGCTCATCTGTTGTTCCTCCATGGCTGGGTTGGCAAAGCGTCGAGCGAAAAACTGCGGGGCAGACGTCTCTGCGGCCAGCCGCCCCGTTTGTGACCCGGGAAGCGTTTAGGGTGTGCTTGAAAGTGTATCTGTATGCCGACATTGACAATAAAAAATATGCCCTTTTGGCAACTTGTATAGCTTCCGGTGGCGCCGGGTTGATTTTTTTTTGGCGCAGCCGAATCAACGGGGGCGCGATGAATAACGGTCTTGAGTTATTAGAAAATATTCATGGGCGCCGGCGCAGAGACCACCGCAGGCCGGGTTGCCGCTGGTGGAACAGCTGGAGAGGCGATCAAGGAAAGGAAAAATGCTCCGGACACCCGTGCCGGTCGAGAGGAAAGGGGCAATGCCGACCAGGCATGGTGTGCTTGATTCGGGAAAATTCCGGTCCATCGGTACCACACAACTATACATCCTTGCCATCCAGAGATCTGGATGAAAACCACAAAATATGGGGGTCCCTCCTGGCTCGTGACCGCCTGCGCGTGGCCTTTTGCTTGGGATGCCATCAAGATGCGGCGGAACACCTGAGACGCTAATCGTCATTTTGACACGTTTTTGGATAAATTTCACGAAAATTACAAACAATGTATATTCCTGACATTGGCGGCAAGGCTCGGGTCGGGGAGCCGCCCCCTTGATGAACACCGGTCCCTGAAACGCAAAAAAAAGCCCCAAAGTCTGGTGACCAGGCTCTGGAGTGAAAACTTTATGCCGCGCTCATCTTGCAGCCCGAGCAGTTCATTGCCTTCCATGCCTTCCATGCCTTCCATCTTGTATTTGAACGGATGCATGAGCATCCTTATGTCCTTCAGACTGTGGATCCAGAAGTGCGTCCCGTCAAAAAGAAAAGGGCTGCCCTTACCCTTGAACTTGGGAAAGGCGTCCGGTCCTTCCTTGGTCAGCAGGGCGCAGGCCTCGTTGACCTTGGCCTCAATTGTTGATGGATCGGTCGGGTGTCCTTGGTGGTTGACTTGACTTACGTCTCGGACTCCGCAGCCAGTTGTTCGGGATGGGGGCCGGCAAAGGCGGTGGTGGCGAACAAGGTCAGCAGAAGGGTGCAAAGCCAGGCTGTTGACTATTTTCTTCACAACGACCTTCTCTGGATGATGGGATGCAAGGCTTTTTCACGATGCACGGCAAATCGGCGGCGGGCGCCTGCCCTCCGATTCCTGCCCGGTTTTTGTCGCGCCGTCGGAAAAGCGGATTGAACTTGCCGAAAAACCTATATCAACTTGACATGCTCCCCCACCTGAAGGAAGGGGATTCTGAGATCAACAAAGCCCGCCGGACAAGTCCGGTCTTACGGCTTTTCCCTCACGAGT
>WRFD01000136.1 GCA_009778955.1 Desulfobulbus sp. | reverse complement strand
GCCGCGGTGCGGGCAGCCGGCGCACATGTTCGGCGGTCGCATCGGCAACTCCAGCGGAGCGAAGATCTCCCCGATGGTTTCCGGGGCGATCGCCTTGCGGACAATGAACGAATTGAGCTCGCCCTGGCTGGGGATGAGGTCCTTGCCCCGGCAGGCGATGCCCATGGCCTTGAGGTGGGTCTCAAGGAAGGGATCCAACTCCTCGACCACGATCAGTTCGTCCACGGTGGCGGCGAAGGCGCGGATCATCTTCTCCGGCAGGGGCCAGACCATGCCGAGTTTGAGTACCGGCGCGTCGGGAAAGGCCTCCTTGACGTAGTTGTAGGGCACGCCGGAGGTGATGAAGCCCCGCTTGCCGCGGCCGGGTTCGATCCGGTTTTCCGGCAGGGTGTCGGCCAACTCGCGGACGGCCTGCATCCGTTTTTCCACCGCCATCCGCCGCACCCTGGCGTTACCGGGCAGCATGACCAGCTTGGCCGGCATTTTCTCGATCGAGGGCTCGGGCGTCTCGCAACGTCTTCCCTTTTCCACCACGCCCTTGACGTGGGCGATGCGGGTGGTGATCCGCAGGATCACCGGCGTGTCCAATTGCTCGCTCAAGGCATAGGCCTGGCCCATCATCCTTTTGGCCTCGGCCGGGTCAGAGGGTTCAAGCATGGGCAGCTTGGCGGCAAAGGCATAGTTGCGGTTGTCCTGCTCGTTCTGGGAGCTGTGCATCTGGGGATCGTCGGCGTTGAGAATCACCAAGCCACCGCGTACGCCGGTGTAGGCTGCGGTGAACAAGGGGTCCGCCGCCACGTTGAGGCCCACATGCTTCATGGTGGCCAAGGCCCGGGCCCCGGCAAAGGAGGCGCCGATCGCCACTTCCAGCCCCACCTTCTCATTGGGCGCCCACTCGGTGTGCACCCCTTCGTAGCGGGAGAGATTACCCATGATCTCGGTCGAAGGCGTGCCCGGATACCCCGACGCCACCCGCACCCCTGCCTCCCAGGCGCCGAGGGCGATTGCCTCGTTGCCGGAAAGCCACACTGTTGTCTCCTTCTCGAACTCCACGTCCTTCCTCCTGGCTGTTCTTCGCGAAAATCGGCAGCAATGTCGTCTGTCGCCGCGCATCGGGTCCGGGGAGGCGGCACAGTTCCAACCTGCCCGCCTTCCCCGTACTGTTCCGACAAAAAATCATCCTTACCTTGAATGCCTTGGGTTAGGCAAGCCCTTTTTCCTGTTCTTCAGCTCGCCGTATCAGCCGGCGATTCACTGGCCGCCGCCACTGGTGGCCGGTTGTTTGGCTCTGACGATGGTTATGGCCCACTCTATCCGCTTCTGGTTCATCTCGGTGGCGCCCACTATCATCTCGGTCGACTGCATCAGCTGCACCAGCTCGCGCTTGAGCCGCTCCATGCTGACTTGTTGAGAGGCGGCCAGGGCGGCCGCCCAGTCCAGAGTCTCGCCGGTCTGGCGGGACATCCGGGCCGGGAAGAGCACGAAGCTGCTGGCGTTGGCGGCCTTCATCCGGGCGCTCAGTTCCGGACCTGCCTGGGCGGCCACCGGTGCGGCCAGGGCGTCGGGAGCGGCCTTGGTTTCGAGGATCGCCTTGACAGCCAACTTGCTGGTGGACAAGTAGAGCATGTTCCCGGCGAGCACCACCGCCGGCTGAGCCTCACCGGGCAGAACCGGCCAGGAATAGACGGTCTGACCCGCCACCTGCTCCTGTTCCTCACCGGCGATCCCCTCCCGGGCGATGAGGCTCCGGACCCTGTTCAGCACCTTCTCGGCCACCGCGCGGTCGCGGAGTTCGACGAAGAAGGTCATCTTTGGCCAAGGGAACAACGGCGTGCGGATGATGTCCTCGAGCACGGCGCCGTACTGCGGGCCAAAGGCGCGGCCCAGCTCTTCAAGGGAGCACCCCAGGGTAGCCTGGGCCGACTGGTCGATCTCCTGGTATTCCTTTTCGTCATCAGCCCGCATGGCCTTGATGATCCTTTCCGCCTGGAGCGACGCGGCCCAGTTGTAGGCAAGCGAGTTCTCTTTCAACAGATGCAGGGTCTGGTTGCCCTTATTGACCGAGGCGTCGACCAGATCTTTCATCGCCGGGTGCAATTTGTCGTACGTCAGGCCGGAGAACCCCCGGCTTTCCAGGCCCTGGCTGGTTTCGTATTCGATCGAATACATGGCGCCGATTCCAGTCAGTATCTCCCTGGCTTCGGTCAGTATTTCCGCAGCTTCCTTGAGCTCGGGAACAGGGAATGTTTTGAGGAGTTCGACCACAGCGGGAGTGTTGAGATACATCCGGGAATAGGTCGTCTCCTCTGGGAAGGGTTTCCAGAAGGCCGCCGCTTCTTGGAAGGCGGGCGCCTTGTCCAGACCCGCCCCGCCCTTGCCGGCGGCAAGGCAGGTCTTGATGGCCGCCGGCGCGCAGGCCAGGAACACCATCTTACCCTCGGTATAGCCGTAGAAAATTTGCCCATTATTGGCGATAATCTTAACCAGGTTCAGGCCATCCACCGTTTCCCGTTTGACCTGTGCATTCTTGAGCAGGCGGCTCAGCATGTCCAGGGGACCGGCCATCGCAGTCCGGGCCACCAGGACCAGGGAGTCGCGCAAGGCCTCCTCCGGTTTGTCGGCCAGGGCCTTGCGGTCCGGCGACAGCAGGGCCAGGGTGACATCGGCGCCGAACACGGCGCGGAAGGCGGGATCGTCGACCACCGCAGTCACCGAGTTGTACATCTGGTCATATCTGACGGTCTCCTGGGGTACACCGCCCATTTCCCGGACAATGGCGTGGATGGCATCCTTGGCGAGCAGTTTTCCCAGCGGCGAGGCGGCAAAGCCGTCGATGAGGGTGTTGGCGTGGGTCAGGTTGACTGTCCCCATCACATCCGGCGGCAGAAAGCGCGCATAGGGGTTGGCCTCCTCCTTGCCGGGCAGCAGGAAATAGAACCCGGCGGCGACCACAACCGCCAGGCACGCGACAATGCCCGCAATTCTCTTCATAGGTTCTCTCCGTTCAAAGGATGAATCCGGGGGCGAGCACAGCTCTCCCCGAAGCTTAAGGCAGCCTCACTGCTCCATCGCCGCCGCTTCCTGTTCGACAGCCTCAATGGCCTGCTGGGCCTCTTCCCAGCGCTGATAGGTCCGCTCCAGATGGCGCTCCACCTGGTTGTATTCCTTGCTGACCGCGCTCCACTGCTCCTGGGCGCTGTAGAGTTCGGGATCGGCCATCCTGGCCTCGAGTTCGGTCTTGCGTTTTTCCAGCCGCTCGATCTCCTGTTCGGCCTCTTCGCTTTTCTTCTTTAAGGGGCCGAGTTTCTTGCCAAGTTGCTGCCGTTCCTGGGCCCGCTGCCGGCGTAAGGCTTTTCGGTCAACCACCGGCTCGACGCTCTCCGCTCCGCTCCCGGCCGTGGCGGACCGGGTCGGCGGCGCGGCCGCGGATTCGGCCTGGGTTTCCATCTTCCGCCGCCATTCGAGGTAATCGTCGATGTTGCCCTCGTGAAGGGTGGCCCGGCCGTGGCGAATCTCCAGCACCTTGTTGATGAAGGAGTTGACGAAAAACCGGTTGTGGGAAACCACGATGATCGTGCCCTCGTACTGGGCCATGGCCTCCTGGAGAATCTCTTGGGAACTCATGTCCAGGTGGTTGGTGGGCTCGTCCAGCAACATCAGGTTGGCCGGGCGCACCAGCATCTTGGCCAAGGCCACCCGCGATTTCTCGCCGCCGGAGAGCACCCGTACCTGCTTTTCCACCTCGTCGCCGGTGAAGAGAAAGGCGCCCAGCAGCGAGCGAACCTGGGTGATGGTCATATCCACAGCGGTGTGATAGACCGTATCGAGGATGGTCAATTCGCCGGCCAGTTCTTGGGCCTGGTGCTGGCCGAAATAGGAGAGGATGACGTTGTGGCCGAGCTTGATTTCGCCCTCGGCCCGCAGTTGCCCGGCCAAGATTTTGAGCAAGGTGGTCTTGCCGGCGCCGTTGACGCCCACCACCGCCAGCTTGTCGCCGCGCTGCAGAGAAAAGCCGACCCCGTCGAACACCGGCCTGCCGTGGTAGCTCTTGCGCACGTTCTCCAGGTGGAGCATGTCCCGGCCAGAAGGGGCAGCCGGTGGAAAGGTGAACCGGATGGTGCGGTCGGTCTCGGAGAGTTCGATCCGCTCCAGTTTCTCCAACTGCTTGACCCGGCTCTGGACCTGGCGCGCCTTGGTCGATTTGGCCCGGAACCGGGTGATGAACCGTTCCGACTGGCGGATCATGGCCTGCTGGTTGTCGTAGGCGGCCCTCTCCAGCGAAAGCCGCAGCGCCTTTTCCACCTGGTAGTGGGAATAGTTGCCGCGAAAGACGCTCAACCGCCCCAGGCTCAGCTCCCAGGTGATCGAGGTCACCCGGTCGAGGAAGGCCCGGTCGTGGGAGATGATGATCATCGCCCCTTGGTAGCCGAGGAGGAAATCCTCCAGCCAGGTGAGCGAATCGAGGTCGAGGTGGTTAGTGGGCTCGTCCAGCAGGAGAAGCGAAGGCCGCTTGAGCAGCAGTTTGGCCAGCAAGAGCCGCATGATCCAGCCGCCCGAGAAGCTCTTGGCCTCGCGCTCCAGGTCGGCGGCGGCAAAGCCAAGCCCGAACAGCACCCGTTCGATCTGGGGCCGGATACGGAAGACATCGCTGCCTTCCAGCAGGTGTTGCAATTCGCCCTGTCGGGCCAGCAGTCCGTCGATGGCCGGATCGTCAGCATCGATCAAGGCCAGCTCTCCGCTCACCCTCGAAAGCTCCTCCTGCTGGGCCAGGACATCGTCAAAGGCCGACTCCGCCTCGGCAAAGAGACTGCGGCTGCCAAGGCCAATGCTCACCTCCTGGGGCAGGTAGGCCACGGTGAACCAGGAGGCCTTGTTGACGATGCCGGGATCGACATCCTGCTCGCCGCACATGATTTTCAGCAGGGTCGATTTGCCAGAGCCGTTGACCCCGGCCAGGCCCACCCGGTCGCCGGAATGGATCTGGACTGCGACCTCACGAAACAGGTGCTTGTCACCGTATTGCAGATTCAGGTCGTTGATGCTAAGCATGGCTGGCTGTTCGCGGAATTGTCAGCGACGGTCGCGCGGTCGAAATCGTGGTGTTGATCAATGCAATCCGGCCAGCCGACGGGGCGCGAACTTGTCTGCTTGCCCATGTCGCCCCCTCCGTCGCCTGCAACGGTGTTTTCTGGAACAAGCCGCAGGGTCTGCCTAGGCTGGGCAGGGTCGGTTCGCAGGATAAAGCGATCCAGCAGCCCCAGTTGCCGCAGCCGGTTCAGGTTGGCTGATTTTGGCCCGCGAAAGATCGACTGGTCCTGGGCGGCGATCACCAGGGCACATCTCTTGCCGGCCGGTACCCCGGCCAGCAGGCGGCGGGTCTGCGCCAACATCATCCGGGCCAGAACCAGCTCGCCAAAGGCCGGATGATGGGGACCGGCCACCAGATCGCGCGTAAGCGCAGCCGATGCTTGCAGGCCCATCCGTACCACTCTGATCCCCTCGCAGTCAAACCGTTTTTTTAGGTAGGCGGCCCAGGCCACAGCCCGGCCCAGACTGAGCGGCTGGTAGTCTCCCTGACAATGCAGCCGCGCCAGGCCACTGCCCCGCAGGACAAGGGCAGGATAGATCCGGACGAAATCCGGCCGTAGGCGGATCACCTCGCCTGCGGTGTGCCGGAGGATGCGGGAATTTTCTCCAGGCAGGCCCAGCATCAGTTGCAGGCCCAGGCGCATATCCCGCTCCCGGATCAGGCGGGCGGCAGCGACAATGGCGGCTGCGTCATGGCCCCGTCCAGACCGGCGCAGAACCTCGTCGTCACAGGATTGCGCGCCCAGTTCGACAATCGAGACCTGGTGGCGGGCCAGCAGATCGAGCCGCTGGTCATCAATGGCATCGGGCCGGGTGGAAAGCCGGATGTGGTGCACCATTCCCTGTTGCCGGAAGGGGCGCACCGCAGCCAGCAATTCGTCCTGCCGGGCCAGGGGCAGGCAGGTGAAGCTGCCGCCGTAAAAAGCCACCTCGACCCTGGCGCGCCGCGCCTGCCGGGTCTGCGCCAGCCAAGCCCGAATCGTGGTCTCAATCTCCGCGCCGGACGCCACGGGCGCCGGCTGGCCGCTGATGCTGTGCTGGTTGCAGAAGAGACAGCGATGTGGGCAACCCTCGTGGAGGATGAAAATCGGGATGACTAGCGCCATGTTGCCGCTTGGGCACGCCTCCGGTTCGACTTCGCCGGGGCAGGAAAACGCAGCGGACCTTCCTTCGGTCTTGGCAGATGCCGGCCGCGCCCCTTCATCCATCCTGCCGTTGCAGGACGATCAGGGCTTCCCGGGCCGCCTGCTGTTCCGCCTCTTTTTTGCTCGAAGCCTTGCCGGCGCCCAACTCCTTTCCCTGGAAACACACCGTGATCGAGAAAAGCCGGGCATGGGCAGGCCCCTCTTCACTCACCAGCACATATTCCGGCCCCTCATTGAACTGCTCCTGCAACAGCTCCTGTAGGGCGCTTTTGGCATCGGCGCTGACCAACTGTTCCTGATGCCGGTCGATGTGCGGCTCGAAAAAGCGACGGACAAAGGACAGGGTGACATCGTAGCCACCGTCGAGAAAGATCGCGCCCACCAGCGCCTCGTAGGCGCAGGACAGAATCGACGGTTTATCACTGCCATGGGCAGCGGTCTCGCCCTTGCCAAGCAAGAGATGCCGGCCCAGGTCGATCTCCCTGGCCCTTTCCACCAGCCCGCCCTCGTTGACCAGGGCCGAGCGGATGCGAGTCAGCTTGCCTTCCCGCAGTTCGGGAAAACGGGTGAACAGGATGAAGCCGACGGTGAGGTCGAGGACCGCGTCGCCGAGAAATTCCTGGGTTTCGTTGTGCCGCCCGTCGTCAAGGCGTTCAAAGGCAAAGGAACTGTGGATGAGAGAGAGTTGCAGCAACCGCAGGTCGCGGAACCGGTAGCCGATCCGTTCCTGCAACTCCTGCAACCCTTCCTCGTTATCCTGAATCAGGGCCGCAAGCGTGGTTCCCATGGGTTTTGATT
>WRFD01000135.1 GCA_009778955.1 Desulfobulbus sp. | reverse complement strand
TGCTCGATGCCGCCACGCCTGAGTCCGGGCTGGTTACAGAGTCGGATATCTGCTCCCTCTTATTCGTCTGGCGCACCCAGTCGCCCCAGTCCACATCGTTGGGGTCCAGGGTCACGGCGCCGGTCCGCATCCACACCACACTGTCGCCATCGCTTACCGTTTGGGAGGCGGATGCGTTTTGATCGTCCACCGCAAGGTCGAAATAGATCGGCAGCCCCACTCCAGGCGGCAGGTTGACGACACCCGCCATGCCCACAAAATAAAGCCGTGTGGGCTCAAGAAAATACTCATTCAGGTCCAGGGAGATTTCTGGTTCAGGAGCGTCGGCATCAATTGTCTGGTATCTCCCCTGAGCGGCAGCAGCCTGCCCCGCGGCATCATCCAGGCCGGCAAGGGCCGCGCGCAGGCGGGGCAGGTCCTCATCCAAGGTGTTGTCCTTGTGGGGCAAGGGCAAGTTCAGGTGCTGGGTACGGTCATCCTGCATGGCTCACCTCACTTCAATGCCAGGAAGCGGATATTGCGCACACTGGGCCGGGCCTGGCTGGCGCCGGTCAGGGTGAAGCGCAGCTTGATGGTTTCGGCCTGGAATAGAGGCTGGCTGTGGCTGTACTCCACCAGGCCGTCGCCCTGCTGCACTGTTGCCGGCGTGCCCCAGGGCGCCCAGGCGCCGCCGTCGATCTGGATTTCCGGGATAAGACCGGCGCCCGACGGGATCACCGCATCGTAGATGAGGATGGCCTTGACGGCGCCGGTGGCCGCGATGGAGCGAGCGGAGTAATCGCCGCTGGCGCTGACGGTCCCGGCCAGAACCTGGCTGCCGGGCCAGAGCAGCGGCGCGGCCGAGGCATCGCCCCTTAGCCGGGCGCTGACCCCGAGCGGGCCAGAGACCGGTTCGGGCAGCCGGATGGGTTGCCCCTGGTCCAGGGTGATGGTGGAGCCGTCCGGCAAGCCCAGGACATACTCCACCTGGGTGGCGGCCGTGGGGCGTTCGTCGACAGCGAACAGCAGCAGGTCGGTGGCGTCCGTCAACTCCGCCGTGCCCAGATACACCTCGGTCAGGGTGGAGTTGAACCGGGCCTCCAGCAGGCGGAAGGTCATGTCCCGGTCCTGATGCGCGGTCCAGGTGGAGGCGTTGCTGCTGGACAGCAGGACGCCGACCGTATAGGGCTGAGAGGCGACCCAGCGCTGGGCGTCGCTGTCGAACTTGCCCATTTCAGCCACCGCGATTGTCGTGACCGGGTCGTTGGCCAGCACCACGATGGCGTACTCGCTGCCGCCCTGCAGCTGCACCGGCGCCGGGAACAGAACGCGGGTATGGTTGCCGCCGGTGACGGCGATGTTTTCCGGCCGCACCACGGCCTCGGCCAGAATGACCCTCCTCGGCACGCCGGACTGCACCTCGCGGATCTGGATGCGCACCTCGCCGGATTTGGCGGTAAACCAGAGGTCCACGCCGCAGATCTGGGTGGTGCGATCCAGGACAAAGGTCTGGGCCAGGGGGTCGACCCAGTAGTTGACCACTGTATTCACCTGCCGCAGGGTCTGGACCGTGAGCAGGCCTTGACCGACAAACACGGCGCTGCCCTCGGAGCCGCCGCTGCCCCGGAACGCCACCTGCTTGGCTCCGGCCGGAATGTTGGCCGGTATGGCAAAATCACCGGTCGCCACGCCCTGGGCGTTGGCCGCCATGGCCGAGAACCCGACCTCCACCCCGTCAAAAACCACCTGGCGCAGCGTTTCACCGGGGCCGAAGCCCTCGATCGTGAAATTGATTTGGATTGGGCGCAAAAACTCCAGGGCGCTAGTTTCGGACCCCAGGGTTTCGGTGATGCCGCTAGTTGACTGGTTCGTCAGCGTCGAGCGGCCAGGAACAAAATGGCCGGTCTGAAAAATGTTGGTGACCGGGCTGGTCCAATTACTCTGGATCTCGGTCCACCGGTCGATGGCGGGGTCAAGGGTCACCTGGGCGGGCAGCACATCGAACGCCATGTAGGGATTGACCTGCATGGCGCCGGTACGCAGGGGTTGCGTCAGCACTGGCACTGGGGTGTAGTCCGGCACCACCACCGCGTCGATCGCGGCCAAGGCATGGATGCTAGCCGCGATCGGCAACAGCAATTCCCCGCCGGCAATGGCGGCGGACTGGGTAATGCCCTGGTCGCGCATCTCGTCGTTGAGCAGCGGATCGACGAATATTCCAACCCTGGCCCCAGCCTCACGGGTGGTCACATCCGCTTCCAGCCGCTGGCGGGCGATCTCGGTCAGGGCAAAGTCCAGACGTTCAGTCAAGGCCTCCAGGGTGGCAAAGCTCATGACCCGAATGCCGTCGTTGACCACCCGGCCGATCCCGCGCCAATCCTGATACACCGTGGCCAAGGCCAGGACGCCGTCGGACGGGGAGGCGGCCCGGGCGTTGTACTCCGCCGCCACCCCCTTGAGCCAGAGGAAGCCTCCCTCTTGGGTCAGGCAGAGCCGGTCCACCCTGGGCAGGGCCTGATGGTAGCTGACAATGATGGAAGATCCTGCCACCGCGTTTTCCACGGCAAAGCCGTCAAAATCCGGATCAACCGGATTCACGGCAACGATATAGTCATAGGTGACGCTGTAGGTGGAACCCGGCGCGGGCTCGGCGCCGGCGGGGCTCCAGTCAACCATGTCGCCCGTCTTCTTGTAATCGGCTCCGGCCACATAGACCGTGCCGCCCTGACTGACCGAGATCAGGCTGACCACCGAAGAGTCTGGCAGGGCATCGGAGGCGCCGCTGTAGGCGCCGTGAACAATAGAGACGGTTTTGCGCCTTGTGATGCGCAACTGCGCCACCGCGGCGATAGGCGGGTGGGCAACATCGATCCGCTGCGATGGCTCGCCATCGGCGGTGTGAATCTCGGTATCGATAAAGCGCAGGTCGGGAATCGCCTCATACACCAGGCGCCGCGAGGTCGGCAGCTCGATGCCGTAGCCCCATACCCGGGCGCGGCCCTCGCTCACAGTGTAGCTCTGATTGCCGCCGGCGGTCATGTCGGCGGCGCGGACCACCAGGCCGCTGACGATATAGGTGCCGCCGGCGGTTGAATCGCGGTCATACCTAGCGATGCCCTGATTGAAGGCATCCAGGTTGGGCGGGGCCTCCTTGGCCCGCAGGATGCCATCCTCCACCGTATAGACCGGATAATAGTCGCCGGCATGGCCGTCGCCGTAGACGCCCCAGGCGCAATCAACTTTCAGCCGCCAGGCGCCGGGCTCGTCCTCGCCGCGGGTGCCTGCCGCCGGATTGCGCAGGGAGGGGTCCTGAAGTTCCGACACGATGGTCTCGGTGCGGTAGATGCCGATGCTGACCACGCCGATCACCGGGATGGTCAGGGTGGCCGCGGGCACGGAGCGCATGCCGCCGTCGATGTAGAGGATGCCGGCGCCGGCTTGAACCGCGCCGGTCTCTTCGTCGACCACGATCTGGGCGTCGCGGATGATGTCGCCGTCGCCGAACAGAGCATCGGCCACGGATTTGACCCGATGAAGGAACATCTCCTCCATGTCGTTGGTCTCGGCCCCCTGGATGCGGAAGCCGTCCCGGGCCAGGACTTTTTCATAATTCTTCGCCGGGTCGAAACGGTTGTAATAGTTGTCTACGGGTAAGCTGATGGGATAGTTCGGCATGGCGCACCTTACAGAGGCAGAACGAATTCGTAGCTCTCGCGCACGTTGGGCGAGCGGCTGAAACGGGGCCGGACGATTTCCACGGCGATGAGGAAGCCGGGATCCTCGATCTCATCCGGGGTAAAGTACTGCTGACCCGGCGGCAGATCCTGGGCCGCCACGCCGCCGCCGAACAGACCCATTTCGCGGATGGTGGCCGAGGCGGCATCGGCATTGTCGAAGTTGCAGCGGACGTAGAGCCAGGGCGTGGGCGTCTCGGCGAGGGTATAGCGCTGGTAGAGCACATTGCCCTGACCATCCATGCCCACCGGGATGCTGATGGCGCCATCATCGTCGGGCAGGACATAGCCGACGCTGGACGGCGCCCGGCGGCCCAGCTCGGCGGTCAGTCCGGTGACGTTCACCAGGCCGGGCAGGCTGGAATCTTCCAGGTCATCCCAGGCCGGATCACCCGCGCCCCAGGCGATGTGCAGGCTTTGTTCTTTCAAGACCTTGGCCAGGAAGGCCCGGCCGGTGGTGGTGACTGTCGCTAGACTCATATCATGCCTCTTCGTGGGTGATGTTGGTGAAGGCCCCGCTGCCGCGCCAGCGGCGTTGATCCCAATGGCCGGTCCAGCGGGCAGGTGGCGGCAGGACCGGGAAGGCGCTGCTGCTGAAAAGACGGAGGATGCCGGCAACCGCGTTGGCCGGCAAAACAACCTTGGCCTGCGCGGACCTGATCACGGTGCGGCGGACAAAGGCGGCGGCCGGACGGGAAACATCAAAGATCCGGGCGCGCAGCCGGAAACGGACAAAGCCGTGGTTGGGCACGGCCAAGGCGTCGCTGTAACGGGCGTCGCTGTAGGCCATGCTGTCGGCCATCAGCGCCACCATGGACCGGAGCCGCAAACGTCCTGCACGCCATGCGGGCGCCATCGCCTTTGCTGCCGTAGCCGACCGCAGCACGCCGAAGGAAACGATCACATCGCCGCCATCCGGCAGCCCAGGCACACTCACGCCAGAGTAATAGGAATAGGCCGCCTCGGAGTAGAAGCCGCCGCCTCTGGCCGGGTCGGCTTCGCCGAATCCGCCGCTGTAGGCGCCGGGCCGGGTGTCCCAGATATCGGTGTAGATGCGGTACAGACGGCACCGGGCGGGCTGCATCTCAACGGCCACCCGGCTGACCAGCCGCACGGTTTCAAGGTCAGCGATCCCCGGCAGGCTGATCTGATAGGTGGCCCAGTAGTCGTTCTCGCCGTCTTCCTCGATCCCGGCGGCCAGGCCAAAGAGGGCCAGGGCGTCCTTGATCGAGCCAGGGGCGCCCTTGATCCGATGCCAGGGGATGGCATCGCGCACCATGGCTTCCAACTGCTCGGGGGTGACAGCCGCCTCGCGAAAATCGACATGCAGTTGCCAGGCGAGCAGCTCAAGCAGTTCGGGCGATAGCTGCTTAAGCCCGCCCGAGGCCTCGATCAGCCGGGCCAACGGCGGCAGATATTGTTGGTTCTCCCGATCCAGGCGCGCCCAGAGCAGCAGGTTGGGGATAGCCGCGGCGGTGCGCCAGAGCAACCCATCGATGGAGGCGGCAACGGCTTTGAGCTGCGCGTCCTTGCGGATGGACTCCGGCAGCAGCTCAGGAAAAGATATGTCGCCCAGGCGGCTACTCATCCTCTATCCCCAAAAATTCGATCTCGATGGCTGTTTCCCGGGCGATCTCCTTGTCCGCCAACTCTTGGAACGCAGGGCTCGCCAGCGTCACCGACTTGGCCCCAGCCCGCTCCATGAGCGCGATCAGCCGGGTGGGGTTGATGTCTCGACCCGGCATGGAGCGCTGCCACAGGCGATATTCCTCCACCGCCGCCTCCACCCTGGCCTTGATGCTTTCAGCCAAGGGGGCATTGCTCTTGAGCATGGTCCAGCCGCCGACAATTTCGTATGCCACCGGCTCCGGCGCGGCCACGATCACGGTGTCGGTCAGCGGACGGATACGTTCGTCGTTCAATCGTTCCCGCACCAGGGCCAGCAGGTCTTCCGAAGGCAGTTCGCCGCCGGAAAGCACCGGCCGCACATCGACCGTGCCGGGCCTTGGAGTCCACACTGCGCAGGCCGTAATGTCCTGGTGCGCTGCCAGGGTATGATAGATGTAGGCGCCCTTTGGTCCAGCCACCGAGAACCGTTCCGGCGCCAACTGGATGCGCTCGCGGTAAGGCTCGCCCTCCTCCACATCCGCGCCCAAGATGGTGGTGGTCACGTTGGCCGCAGTCTTGACGGCGCCGATCACGTCCACCATCTTGTTGATCTGGCCGGGGACCAGGCCGTTGCCCTGTTTTCCTGCCAGCGTGCAGGCGGCAGGCACATCGGCAAACAGCTCCCCCGGAGGGATCTCGGCCGCCCGGTCGGTGGCGAACACCAGCCCGCCGCTTCCAGTGGTGACGCGGCTGCCTTGCACAATCAGCACGGCCCAATCCAAAGGGTCCGCCAGGGTGAAGCGGATGGTGGTAATGGCGCAAGCCGCCTCCAGACGCGACGTGTCCATCAGTTTGCCCAGGTGATCCAGGTGCGGTCCCTCGGCATAGGCGAGCAAGTTCTGCTTGCCGGCAAGGTCGATGGCCGCGTTCTGCAGGCTGATGATATAGGCGAGCCCCTCCAAAAATAGGCGGAGCGGATCGCCGGGATACAGGTCTTTATCCAGCAGACGCTCGACCGTGGTGATGACCTCACGTTCCACCTCGGCAGGGTCCAGCTCGGCAAAGGAAATATCCGGCAGTTGGGGGGTGATCATAATTGTATCCCCTCGCGCAGAACAAAGCGGATAACAGGCACGACCCGGCCATCGATGGCATCCTCCGCCAGGGGGGCGAAGCGGATGGAGCTAACCCGCACCCTGGGCTCTCGTCGCTCGATGGCCTCGGTCAGCGCGGCCATGCGGGTTGCGGCCGCATGCGGCGCCGGCGCGTCGATGAACGCGCCGTCATGGGCAAAGCCGCGATCGAGCGGCACCGAAAAAACCGTGGTGCGCACGATGTAGCGGATGCACTGCATGATGTCGTCGAGTCCGCGAGCTCCGATGATGGCCGGCGCATCGTCGGCTTTGAGTTCAAAAATTTCCTGACTCATAGATATTCCTTGAAGGTAAGTGAGGCCTCCGCCACCAGGGGATTGCCCGCGGGGCCTCCGCGCAGCCAGCTTTCCGAGACCTCGATCAGCAGGTGGGGGCCGAAGTTTTCCCCGCCCATAATCAGGCGGCCCACCGCGCCCTGCTCGCAGAGTTCTCGCAGCCGGCGGATCTCCGCCTGGGGATTGACTCCGAACCCGGCATGCCAGAACACGGTGAAGCTGGTCTCGGCCAGCTCGGGAGAGAGAAACTCCAGCCGCGGCTTGGCCCCCACCACCTGGTGCTCCTCCACCCGAGCCGCGGTTTTTCGCCGCACGGCCCGGACCAGGGACAGGACCTGCTCGGACACCTGGAACACCAC
>WRFD01000134.1 GCA_009778955.1 Desulfobulbus sp. | reverse complement strand
TCCGGACTGTGGAGGATGAAATCGAGCTCCCGTTTCGGGGCCCGGCTGGGATAGGAGGGCTTCTTCTCGGGATTGGCGCTGACCAGACCGGTGGCGCCGAGAAACAGCCCCAATTCCCGCGTCCCCCAGAGGACATTGAAATCGCCGGCCAGGATCATCGGCCGGTCAACGGCCCTGATCAGCTTGTACAACCGTTCCAACTGATATTGCCGGTTGCGGTAGGTCAACGAGAGGTGGACAAGGAAGATCGTGAGATGTTCTGTGCAGACCTGAATGACCAATCGCTTGACCCCTTCGTCAAAATAATGGAAGCGGTGGCTGACGATCGGCATCCGGGTGAGCACAGCGTTGCCCTGCGCCTTGAGCACGGGCAAGCGTTGCGCCATCGAATTGCAGCCGTATTTGGTTTCGATGACATGGTGATACCCCAGCTGCCGGGCGATCATCTCTGCCTGACAGCGCCGGCCGGTGCGAAACGACCCGCCATCGACTTCGACCAGCCCCATGACATCCGGTTGCACCGAGGCGATAAACTCAGAGATTTTATCGAAATTTTCGCGAGAACGCCGCAGGTAGCCGGCGTAGGGGAAAGGAAAGTGGAACCGTCCTCCGTGCCCTGTGGCATAGCGGATATTGTAGAGCAGAAACCGCAATAGATTCCTCCCGCACGGTCATTCCCGGGGACGGCGCAGGCCAAAAACCCCGGTTTTGATACTGCTGAAGGCGGGATTCATCCCGCCGCGCCCCTTGCCCCTGGAACTGCCGCCGCTCCCGTCCGCAGCCGGCGGTATAACCGCCACCACCTCGGCTTCATGCTCGCGTTCGACCGTGAAATGTTCGGCGCTCACGGCCTCCATCCCCTGCGACTCAAGGTAGATGTCATAAAAGCGGGAACAATCCCGATAATAACTTTTTTTCTTCAGCCACTTGGGGTCTGCCCCCTGGCTGCGGGCGTGGTGAAAGGTTGAAAGATTGATCAACAGCGTGGTTAAGGACTCCTTGGCCATGCGCTGCACATTGAACGGCTCGCCAAAAGCCGCATCGACATCTTCGCGAATGGCGCGGGACAAACGGTGGAAACTTGAACCGCGGATATTGGTTTCCGGCAGGCCAAACCGCTCGCATGCCCACGGGAGCAACAGCGCGGCCAAGAGCAGGTGCTCGGGAATCTTGACCGGTTCCTCATCGGTACACCGGGCATGAATCCGATCCAACACGGCGAAAAGCCGCAGCAGATCCTGGCGGACCCGCTCGCCATGTTCGCCGGTGAACAACGGCTCGTACAGGGCAAAAAGCGTGGTCCACAGACCCGAGGCCATGCAGAGTTCCGCCCAAGGGCGGCAGGCCCCGGACTGCAGATCCTTGAGCACCTCGTCGCGAAGACGCGAATGGGGGCACAATTTCAGCTTGTCCTTGTGCTGCTGCAAGGCGGCAAAGGTTGCCTCCTCGATGGTAAAACCCGTGCGGGCGGCATGGCGGACCACCCGCATCATCCTCACCGGGTCCCTGGTGAAGCGCCGATCCGGATCGCCGACCACCCGGATGATCCCCTGATCGAGGTCGCGCACGCCCCCGGTGTAGTCTATGATGGTATGGTGCTCGATTTCGTAGAACAGGGAGTTGATGGTGAGGTCGCGGCGGAAGGCGTCTTCCTCGAGCGTGCCGAAAGTGTTGTTCGACGGCAGCACCTGTTCTTCGCCGTCGATGTCGTACTCGCTCCGCGACCGGAGGGTAGAGGCCTCGATAATCTTGTTGCCTTTGAAAAAGACCTGCACCAGGCGGAACCTGCGGCCAATGGTGCGGCTGTTGCGGAACATCTGTCGCAGCTGGCCGGGGCGGGCATCGGTGGAAATGTCAAAGTCCTTGGGGGTGCGGCCGAGATAGAGATCGCGCACCCCGCCTCCCACCAGATAGCCCTTGAACCCGGCATCGCGCAAACGGTACAGCACCTTCAGCGCTTCCCGATCAAGCTGATGCTCGCGGATGGGATGGTCCGACTCGGGGATCACGGTGGCTGGCGCCGCGCCGCTCTCCTCCGGCGCCTGCTCCGGCTCGTCTGCCATACCGTCAAGAGAAGGGGAATTCATGACGAATCATAAGGTCCATGCGGTTATCAATAGGCGGCGCACTTTTCCTTGTACACCGATTCAGCCGCCTTGACAAAACTGTCAAAAATTTCTTTAACAGAAAGAATCTCCTTAATTTTGAAAGTATTGGCGCCGGAAAAGACCAGGCCGTTTTCGACATCACCATTGAACGCCGCCATCAGACGTTCGCTGATGCAATACTTGTAATTGCATTTTTTTAAGCACTTGAAGAGACACTTCCTAGAGGAGATGTCTTCACCGTTCAACATCTTGTCGATAAAAGGCGTCCTGATCGCCCGGCCCGGCATGCCCACGGGTGAAGAAACCAGGACGATATCCTCTTGCTTGGCTTTCAGAAAAGCCTGCTTGAACGTCTCGGACACCGAACATTCCTTGCTCAGCACGAACCGGGAAGCGACCTGCACCCCGTCGGCCCCGTATTTATCCATCATTTCCGCCATCTCGAAGCCATTGGTGATGCCGCCGGCGGCAATCAACGGGATTTTGGAGATGACCTTGCGGATCGCGGGGAAAAGATCGCGCAACGACATCTCGGTGCCGAGATGTCCACCGGCCTCGGCCGCCTCGACAATAACCGCCGCTGCCCCCAATTTTTCCGCCATGGTGGCCAGGCCGGGCGACGACACGATTGAAACGATGGGCACATTGTGGCGCTTGCCGATCTTGAAGATGTCACGGGAAAAACCGGCACCGGTAATGATCATGTCGGCGCCCGCCTCGATGGAGCCCATCACCAGTTCGTAGAAATCCCTCATCGCATACATGATGTTGACGGCAATGACTCCCTTGGTGGCGCTCTTTGCCTTGCGGATATCTTCCTGCAATTCGGGCATCGGGATGCCTGAGCCGCCAATGGTGCCGATGCCGCCGCATTCGGCGACAGGCACAGCCAGGGCGGAAGTCGACACCCGAATCGACATCCCTCCCTGGATGATCGGAATTTTTGCGATAAACGAGCCGATGTTCAGTTCTGGCAGTTTCATTCAAGCCTCTTGTCCTAGGGTTACTTCAAAAAAAGAATCGGGAATACAAGGCATTCCCGATGGGAGCCCGCATGAAAGACGAAAGAATGCCGGGCTTGGGTTTGTTTGTCAAGCGCAGACCCCTTGCGCGGAGCCACAGGATAAACGTTGAACATTCTACCACAACCGGACCACATCAGCTTGACTTTTCACCCCTTTCTCGATTAAATTTTATAATTTTTCCGCCATGGGCCCCTCCGACTGAACCCCGACAGGGTCGCGTACGCGGTTTTCCTGGAGTTTATCTTGAAAATTCAAGCAATCAACGGATTCAAAGACATTTTACCCGAGACCGTCGGCCGCTGGCAGCACATCGAACAGCAGACGCGGGATATTTTCGAACGGTTCGGCTTCCAGGAAATCCGGATGCCGATCCTGGAAAAGACCGACCTCTTTGTCAGATCCATCGGCGAGGCCACCGATGTGGTCGAAAAAGAAATGTATACCTTTGCCGACAAGGGCATCACCATGCGACCCGAGGCCACGGCCTCGGTCATGCGCGCCTTTATCGAGCATGGCCTCCACGTGCAGCAGCCGGTGCAGCGTCTCTACACCATCGGCCCGATGTTCAGGCACGAACGCCCGCAAAAGGGCCGGTTGCGGCAGTTCCACCAATTGGACGCCGAAATCATCGGCGCATCGGAGCCCCGGATCGATGCTGAACTGATCGCCATGGGGCAGATGCTGTTGGACGAGCTAGGCCTCACAGCCAGCCTGGAGCTGAATTCCTTGGGGTGCCCGGCCTGCCGCCCTCCGTTCAAGGAACGACTGATCCTCTTCCTTGGGCAGCGGAGCGAGGCGCTGTGCGACGATTGCAAGCGCCGAACCCGTACCAATCCGCTCCGCGTGCTGGACTGCAAAAAGCCCTCCTGTCGCTCCGTGGTCCAGGAGGCGCCCTCGCTCTTGGAAATGCTCTGCCCCGATTGCGACCGCCATTTCATCGAGGCCCGGACCGCTCTAGAGGAGTTGCGCATTCCTTTCCGGATCAACCGGTTCATGGTTCGCGGCCTAGACTATTACACCCGCACCACCTTTGAATTTCTTACCACCGATCTCGGCGCCCAGGCGGCTGTGGGGGCAGGGGGCCGCTACGACGGTCTGATCGAACAACTGGGCGGCCCACCGCTTTCCGGCATCGGTTTCGCAATGGGCCTGGAACGCCTGATCCTGCTGATGGAGCAACAGAACAGCCCCGGGCTTCCGGTCAAGGGCATGGATATCTTCGTGGCCGCCCTCGGCGCGACGACGATCGCTTTTTCCGGACAGTTGACCCATGCCTTGCGGCAACAGGGCGCTAAGGCCGTCATCGACTACAGTGGTCGCAGCCTCAAGGCACAGCTCAAGCAGGCAAGCCGGATGAATGCCCGCTTTACCCTGATTGTCGGCGAGGACGAATGGGCACGAGGCGAGGCGATCCTCCGTGACATGCAAACCCAGGAACAACAGCCCGTTGCCCTGAGCGGTTCCACCGAGGAGCAGGCCCGACGTTTGCTCGCCATGGTCTGGACGGCCACAACACCTTGAACGACCGGTCACGGCAGCGCTACACCTCAGCCACCGGCCAAAACACTGCTATCTTCCGGAAGCGGCCCCAAGGCCCCCGACTTATCTGATACGGAGAAAAAAATGGAATCAATGGGAGCGCTGCGGCGCACACACAACTGCAACGACCTTGGCGTGGGCGACATTGACAAGGAAACCACCTTGATGGGCTGGGTGCTCCGTCGCCGGGACCATGGCGGGGTCATTTTCATAGATCTGCGCGACCGCTGGGGCCTGACCCAGATCGTCTTCAACCCCGAGGTCAGCGAGGCGGTGCATGCCAAGGCCCATCAGTTGCGCAGCGAATGGGTGATCGCTGTGCGCGGCCAGGTGGTCAAGCGACCGGAATCCATGGAGAATCACAAGTTGGCCACCGGGTCGATCGAGGTTTTTATCCATGAACTGCGCATCCTCAACACGAGCGAAACCCCACCCTTTCCCCTAGACGAGGAAATCGAGGTATCCGACACCCTGCGGCTGCAATACCGCTTTCTCGATTTGCGCCGGCCGGAGATCGCCGGCAACATCATCCTCCGCCATCAGGCCCTGCAAACGGTGCGGTCCTACCTCAACGCCCGCAATTTCCTTGAGATCGAAACCCCGATGCTCACCCGCTCCACCCCGGAAGGCGCCCGCGACTACCTGGTCCCGAGCCGGGTCAACCCGGGCAAGTTCTACGCCCTGCCCCAGTCGCCGCAGTTGTTCAAGCAGCTGTTGATGGTTGCCGGCATGGACCGCTACTATCAGATCGTCAAGTGCTTCCGCGACGAGGACCTTCGCGCCGACCGCCAGCCGGAATTCACTCAGATCGATATGGAGCTGAGCTTTATCACTGAGAACGACATCATTGCCTTGGTCGAAGGGATGATCAGTGATTTGTTCGCCGCTGTCCGCGCCATCGAACTGCGCCCGCCCTTTGCGCGGATGACCTACGACGAGGCCGTGCGCCGGTTCGGCACAGACCGGCCGGACACCCGCTTTGGCCTGGAACTGGTGGACCTGACCGACATCGTCCGCGGCTGCGGCTTCAAGGTCTTCCAGGCGGCGGTGGAAAAAGGCGGCGTGGTCAAAGCGATCAACGCCAAAGGCTGCGGCCACTTCTCCCGCAAGGATCTCGACGATCTCACCGAGTATGCCGGCCGTTTCGGCGCCCGGGGCATGGCCTGGATCAAGATCAAAGAAGACGAATGGCAGTCGCCGATCACCAAGTTCTTCAGCCCGGAGGAAATAGCCGCCATGGGCAAGGCGCTCGACGCTCAGCCCGGCGACCTCATCCTGTTCGGCGCCGATCAAGCCAAGACCGTGCACCAGGTGCTGTCTGAACTGCGACTGGAACTGGCGCGACGACTTTCGCTGGTCGACGACGGCGAGGCGTTCAATTTCCTCTGGGTCACCGACTTCCCGCTTCTAGAGTATGACGAGGAGGAAAAACGCTACACTGCCGTGCACCATCCGTTCACCGCGCCCATCGAAGACGACCTGCCCCTGTTGGCCACCAACCCCGGCGAGGTCAAGAGCCGGGCCTATGACCTGGTCCTCAACGGCAACGAAATAGGCGGCGGCTCAATCCGCATCCACAACCCGGCCATGCAACAGACCGTGTTCGCGGCCTTGGGCATCGGCGAAGAGGAGGCCAGGGAAAAATTCGGGTTCCTCCTCCGGGCGCTGGATCATGGGGCACCGCCGCACGGCGGCATCGCCTTCGGCGTTGACCGCCTGATGATGTTGCTGACCGGATCGACCTCCATCCGCGACGTGATCGCCTTCCCCAAGACCCAGAAAGCAACCTGTCCGCTGACCGACGCCCCTTCGGCTGTATCACGCAAGCAGTTGACCGAGCTGCACCTGCGGCCCGACTGGAAGGAAAAAAGTTGAACCACGCCTAGTGCCATGCGACATTTGTTAGTTCGCATATATCATGCTATCTTCAATGTCTCTGCAAAGGAGGGAGAGACATATGGCAGCATGGTATCGCGTAATACTGACGGAGGAAGAGAGGCAAGAGCTTAACCAATTGACACGTCCGGGTAAAACCGAATCTCGGAGATACATCCATGCCCGCGCATTGTTTATGTGATGCTGGGCCGGGTGGTCCGGCATGGAATGTTGCGGACGTAGCCGAAGCCCTTGGAATAACCAGCCGAGCGATTGAAAAGATGAAGAAACGTTTTGTTGAAGAAGGACTTACGGCGGCTTTGGAACGCAAGCCGAGCGAGAAGCCGCCGCGGGAAGCGCAATTTGACGGAGCATTTGAAGCAAGGCTGATAGCGCTGGCGTGTTCGGCAGCGACTGAGGGACGTGCGCGATGGACGGTGAGGCTTTTAGCCGACAAAGCGGTTGAACTCAACTTGGCGCCGTCGGTGTCGCCCATGACAGTGCAAAGGATTTTAAAAAAACGGCGCTTAAACCTCACATCCGGAAGCATTGGAAAATGCTGT
>WRFD01000133.1 GCA_009778955.1 Desulfobulbus sp. | reverse complement strand
GGCGGCCAGCAAAGGGAGCGGTGGCTGCCCATGCATCCGGAACTGGCGCGGGCCTTGGCATGGTGGTGCGATGTGCGACCCGCTCGACCGGCCAATGTGTTTATGCAAGTTCAAAACGATACGGCGACTGTGGAGCCGTTCACCAAACGGCTCCACTTTATGCGAACGCTTTGCGCCCTGGCGGGTGTAAAGCCGTTCGGCTTTCATGCCGTTCGGCACACGGCTGCGTCCGTTGTTTTTGTCGGTGGAGGGCTTGCGGCCGCACAGGATTTGATGAGTCACCAGCGCGCGACCACGACCGACATATACGTGCGGGCCGCAGGGTTGTATGCGAATCAAGGCGCGATCACAGACGCTTTGGGTCAGAGCCGGATCGGCCAGGCGGCCGCCGGCTTATTGGAAAAAACAATGCCCCAGGAGATGAAAGCTCCCGAGGCATTTTGTACACCGGACCATGTACACGACCTGGTCCAATAATCAAACAGCGTGCTAACTGCTTGAATCTTTTGGTGCCCAAGGGGACTCGAACCCCTGTTGCCGGCGTGAGAGGCCGGTAACCATCGGGTGATGCGGACGGATTAGTCCAGAGACGGTTTGGGCGTTGTGTTGGTGGGCGCTGGGAGAATCGGGTGCAGCACCTGCGGTTGTTTGCCGGTGGTCGCTTTGAGAAAAACGACAATTTTGCCGATATCGCCCGCCTTCAAGTCGGCGCCGAGTTGCGAGTCGTTCATCACCGAAACCGCTTCCTCAAGATCCCAGATAACACCGGAATGGAAGTAGGGCGGGGTGAGCTCGATATTGCGCAGCGATGGGGATTTGAAGGAAAATTCGTCATTTTTGGTCTGGGTGACGGTGTAACGACCCTTGTCGCCGGCAAGGATGGCATCGCTTGGTTTCTTAACCACGCCCAGCTCGTAATAACCGTCTCCGCCCATGTTGATGCCGCTGTGGCAGGAGACGCAGCCGTGCTGCATGAACAGCTTCAGCCCCTCCTTTTCCTCCTGGTTCAGCGCCTGGGCATTGCCTTTGAGAAAGAGGTCGAATTTGGAGTCCGGGGTGATGAGGGTGGCTTCAAAGACCTCAATAGCCTTGGCCATGTTGTCGAAGGTCACCGGGTTGTCCTGGCTGGGGAAGGCTTTTTTGAACAGCGCCACGTATTCGGGCATGCTGGTGAGCGTCTTGACGACACTTTCTGGGGTGTTGTTCATTTCCACGCCGGCCTGGATCGGCCCCTTGGCCTGCTCGGCCAGGTCCATGGCGCGGCCGTCCCAGAACTGGGCCAGGTTGAATACCGAGTTGAGCACAGTGGGGGCATTGCGCGGGCCGCGCTTCCAGCCGTGGCCGGTGGAAGTCTGCTGATAGTCCGCGCCACCGAGGCCGACGTTATGGCAGGTATTGCAACTGATCAGGCTGCTTTTGGAGAGCCGGGGTTCAAAATAGAGCATCTTGCCCAGCTCGATCTTGTCCTGGGTGGCCTCGTTGTTCTTGATGACCGGCGCCTTATCCGGGATGGGGCGGAAGGCGGCCTGGGCATCCTTGAGCAGGCTGTCCTCCTTTTCCGCGGCATATCCGGCAACACTGCTGCAGGAAAGGGCAAAGACGAGGGCAACAAGATAGGTTTTTTTCATAACTCCTCCTGTTCCAAGTTGGATTGATCAGGGTTATTTTGGATCGCTTGCGCAGGTAAAGGAAATAGTAAACAGTGAATGATTCTTATTGGCAAGAAATTTGTCCCCTCTTCGGGCGCGCCAGGAGTAAAAGCCGGCTATGATAGCGCCGGCTGGCCGATGTGGTCAGTCGCTGTTTGACTGCCTTGGGATCGAGGACAAGATTGGCCAGGAACAAAGAAATTTTCATTTTTATGGACGAAAAAAACGATGTGTTATGGTGAAAGCACTGTCAGGCAATTCGCACAACAGGCGTGCCGGGATTGATTTATCCCTCTTGACCAGGATATTATACTTAACAACTTGTTCCGTACCTATCACCATGCATTGGGAGTATCCCCTGGCAAATAGCCAGGACATCCACTTCCCGGTGGAGATGCGATGAAAAACAACCAACGACTCGTGCGGCAATGGGCTGACTGGCAACTGGTCTGCATTGCCGATGAGGAATATCTCCTGATCCATCACGATGGGTTCAGCGTTGATTTCGACGCCGTCAACGATGGCGATGCAATGGCGCAGGCATCGCGATTAGTGAACGAAATCGACGGAAGCCCCCTGTCCACTCCATGACCAACTGTAAGCCGCGTCCCTTGCTTCCGGGGTAGACCCTGTCCCAAAAAGGCCCCACGCGCCAGGGCAGAGGGCCTGGACAGGCGGACGGCTTTCCTCCGTCGCAGCATCGGGGTTCCAGGCGGAAACAACGAAGCGGAGCTGCCCCTTGATGCGGGGAATGGTCTTGCCATCGGAGGGGAGTGGAATTTTCACATCCACCTTGCCGGTTTTGAGCGCCTTGGGGTCCATCTCGGTGGTTTCGAGGTTGAGAGGGACGTTCCCTGCCAGGCATAGTTGATTTTCCATTTTCTCCGGGCGTGGCGGGCGGGGTCAGTTCCCCCAGGATCTGGTTGCGGAACAGGTAGGCCCCTTCGTAATGTGTTCGTTGATCCAGAGCCTCTTTTCGACTTCGTAGTTCGGGACGCGCACATTGAGGGTCAGGCAGTAGGCCAGGGAGGTGCGATCGCGGTTCACCCTGGCCCGGTTGGCAAGGGACACCATGGACGCGTACAGGCTGCCTTTTTCGTTCAGGTGGCTAGCGGGTAGAGATGCTCCCGGGTCGGAGGCATGGTCGAGGGACCTTTCCGGTCGTGCTTGGTGGCCACGGTCTGGAAGATCCGCAGCGAGCCGTCCTGGAAGGCGAAGGAAACTCCGGCGAGATAGGCGATCCACATCCGGAAGCGCTCCTCGCCCACCAGCCGCACCGCTTCTTCTTTCCTGGCCTCCAGGCGCTGGCACCACAGCCTGGTGGTGCGGGCATAGTGTTCCCGCCATGCTTCGACATCGTGCACTTCAAAGTCGCAGGCCTCCATTTTGGCGAGGGTGTGGCCGATGTGGTCCAGCTCCGAGCCAGGGAAGATGTATTTGAGAATAAACCGCCTTCCCGGCGTGATGCGCGCAAATTGCCACTTGCTGTGCTTTGCCCGCCGGGTGATGCCATGGTTGAGCAGGATGCCGCGGTCGCGGAGCAGGGAAGAGAGCTTGTTGAAGTAGGTGGCATAGTTGGCGATGCCGATATGCTCGTACATGCCGATGCTGGCGATTTTGTCGTACTGGCCGCTCAGTTCGCGATAGTCGCGGAGTTCAACGGTGATGCGGTCTGCCAGCCCCAGCCGTCGAATTTTCTCCACCGCGAAGTCGTACTGTTTTTGGGACAGGGTGATCCCATGGCCGGCGACCTTGAAGTGCTGGACGGCATGGCACAGCAGGCCGCCCCAGCCGCAGCCTATGTCCAGGAAGCGGTCTCCCGGCTGCAGGCGGAGTTTACGGCAGATCATGTCCAGCTTGTGTTGCTGGGCCTGCGCCAGTTCCTCGGTCCAGGAGGTAAAGTAGGCGCAGGAATATTGCATTTCAGGGTCGAGAAAGAGCTGGTAGAATTCGTTGGACAGGTCGTAGTGGAACTGGATGAAGGATTTTTCGTCCCTGGCGGATTGGACGCGCCCGCTGTCGTCGCCCCGGAATTGATGGGTGATTGCGGTGTCGCCTTGGCCCGCAAACAGGAGGGGCAGGGCCTGCTTGAACAGGCGCCATTTGTCCAAGCGCTTCTTGATCCGGCTGGAACTCACGCCCTGCGTTCTCGGGCCGCGGCTGCGAAGCACTTCATAAAAATCAATGAGGGTGCCGCCGTTGAAATCGATATTGCCCGAGGCGTACTGACGGATCAGGTTCTCCAAGGTTGGCTTCCGCAGTAAGGTCCCCAACACCTCCGGACCCTTGATCGAGATATGCCATTGTTCGGTGGCACTGTCTCCTAGGCGGACAAAGGAACCGTCCCAGAGGCGGATACTGATGAGGGCGTCCGCTGTTTCGGCCAGATGGGTGAAAATTTTTTGGGCGGCTTCCAGGTATTTGCTGTCGGATGGTTGGCTGTGCATAGGCGTATGGGGTGATTGTTGACATGGTCTCCGGGGGCGCCAGAGCGGTTCGGAAGCGGCGTGCGCGTTGTTTCGGGGCTTAATCCCTGATGCCGCCGAAGGCCGCGAAGCAAGAATTTTTATGCAAAATATCCACGGAGTTGAATCCCACGCGCCGCATCAGATCCAACTGGAAGGTGGCCGGCCGGGGTGAATCCTCCTGATCGATGTAGCGGTCGACCTTTTCCCGATACTCCCCGCCGCCCGTGGCTTCAAGGTAGTCGCCGTAACGGCGCCACATGAGCCTTTGCACCGGATCGATTTCGTGACTGACCAGATCGGTCGCCCAGAATGAACCTTTCGGCCTGAGCAGGCTGTAGATCCTGGTAAACGCTGCCAGCCAGTCCTGTTCGTCGCGCAGATGGTGGAGCACCGCCGCCGCCAGGATGATGTCGTAGCCTCCGTCGGCAAAGGGGGCAGTCCGGAAATCTCCCCGGATGATGTTGACCCGGCCGCTGGTCTCTTGGGCGACCCTCTGTTGGGCCCGGACGAGCATGGGCAGGCTGAGGTCGTTGAGGTCGCAGTCGAGGTTGCCGCCATCATGGCTGCGGAGCAGCTTGATCGTATTGTTGCCCGCGCCGCAGCCGATATCGAGGATGCGGGTGGCGGCTGGCGTGGCCGCCAGGGCGGCGGCGGTGATCAGCTCCATTGCCAGGGGAGCGTCGATCGTCGCCACCTGGCCGGTGTCCAGGTTGGCGAACCGTTCGACATCGTTGTCAAACCGTTGTTCGATCTCGGTCAGGGTGGATTTCTGCGATAGGGGAGTGGACATGATGTCTCAGTGAATGTTGCCGCTCAAGCCGCGGCCGACGGTTTGAGCGCCTTGATGGGCAAGAGACTTCCAAGGCGGCCGCCGCACCGCTTAAAGAAGAGCCGGACAGACCGGCCCGGAACGATCCGGCGCCGTGGCTGTCTTCATTGCCTGCTCAGCGCCAGTTGACCGGCCAGGAGCAGGAACACCGAGCCTGCGCCCCGGTTCATCGCCAGATGGGTGCGCTTCGAATTCCTGAGCCACTGGCCGATGCGGCTTGCGGCCCAGGCGATGCAGCCGAAGACCACCAAGGCGCTGATCATGAAGACAATTCCCAGCAGGGCGATCTGGAGGGGCACGGAGCCACGGGCCGGGCCGGCGAACTGCGGCAGAAAGGCCAGAAAGAAGATCGCCACCTTGGGATTGGTAACGTTCATCACAATGCCTCGGGCATACAGGGCCCAGCCGCCCATGGGGCCGTTCTCGCGTCCGTTCGGCTCGATTCCGTCGGCCCGGAAGGCCTGCCAGGCGAGATACAGGAGATAGCCGATGCCGGCCATCTTGAGCGCATTGAAGGCCAGTACGGATTTCTGCAGGATGGCGGCCACGCCCAAGGCCACGGCGCCGATGTGGACCAGCAGCCCTGTGCACAGGCCAAAGGTGATAAGCAAGCCGGTCTTGCGGCCGTACAGTGCCGACTGGGCGAGCACGAAAATGTTGTCGGGCCCCGGCGTGATAGCCAGCGCCATGGAGGCGGTGGTGAACAGCAAGAGGATATCGAATGGGATCATGGTGGCCTGTGGTGTGTCGACTAAGGGGTACAACCCTGCAGCAGGCGACAGGAACCGTTTTCGCCGGTTTGACCTGCGACTGCCGGATCAGGTGCAAAACAAAGACATATTCTGCCAGAATTTGCCCTGGGCCTCAAGTCTTTCCATCAGCCTTTCGGCTGGCAAGCCATGTCCCATGGGCGGCATGGCCAGGCGCCACCGAACGCTCGAGATAGTCGAGGGCCTGAGCAAAGATTTTCAACTCCTCGGAATCAATCCCGCTTGTACCCAGTAGGCACAGACTGTCGTTGCAAAAAAAACAATATGACGCTGGGTTGCGTCAAAATCTAGGTCAAAGTTCGGTCTAATGGGCTTTTGCAAATTTTGGGCAAGTATTTTCTTGCCAAAACAGCCCCGTGGGACGGGGTATGTATTTTTATGTGTCGAACCGCTGCGTCTGGCGCGCTTGGGTCAGGTATGGGCAAGCCTGCCCGGGCCGCATGCGGAAGACAGAGGTCTTGCTTGCTGGTTGCGGTCAGGTGGTCATCCTGTCGGTTTGTTCAGAAGGAGGCGGATGGCTGAGTGCGAGCGATCCTGTCCTGGTGATAGAGGAAGCTGCGGGCCGCAAAGGGGAGCGTGGCGGCAAAAAGGCAGGCCAGGGCGAGAAAGGCGGTCTGCACTCCCTGGACATCGCTGACCCAGCCGATCAACGGGCCGCTGACCACATAGCCCATTCGGAAGAGCAGGCTGTGCAGGCTGAGAAGACTGGCCCGCATGAACCGGGTCGCATCCCGTTGGAGAAAATTTCGGATGACAGGCCCCTGCAGCCCGCGTACCGCTGTCAGCAGGTAATAGAACAGGAAGCTGCCGACCATCGAGGTCAGGCCCAGGCCGGCAAAAGCCAGGACCGTCAGGCCGATGAAGAGCAGGCAGAGCCGCCGGAGGCCCAGCCGGTCGAGCATCCGGTGACTAAGGGAGGAACAGAGGGCCACCGTCAGATTGGCGCCGGCCCAGACCGGCCCGAACCAGGCGAGCGGCACTCCGCACTGCTGCATGAATGGCTGCACAAGCCAGACCGGGTAGAAGGAGGCCAGGGCAAGCAGCACCCCGAACACCATGGTTGCCCGGACCTGCTTCTGCTCGATCAGGCCGAAGCGGCTGATGCGCAGGGCCTCGTGCAGGTGGGAGGCGACTTGGGGGCTTTTCTCCCCCTGGGGTTCTCGCAACGAGATGACCATCGCCAGGGCGACCAGCCAAACCCCGATCTGAACTATAAAAGGGCACCTCTAACATCCGGTTCCACGGCAGCGGCCCGGCGAAGCTGGGGAAACTTTATTGAGTGCGCCCTAAACCGAACTTTGGGCCACAGAATCACCCAACCCCCTGTGTTGGGGCAGGAAAAGAGGTTTTTCTAGCAAGAATTGTACCCATGTAAAATGTATTTTTATGTTGATAATGCTTGGTTGTTGGTGTATATTAACCCCATGTATATCGAATCCGTCCCCAACCGCAACTCACCCCCGGCCATCCTGCTGCGCGAATCATG
>WRFD01000132.1 GCA_009778955.1 Desulfobulbus sp. | reverse complement strand
GGCCACTCCTCCTTTCAGGAGCACCTTCAGCCCCTCAATGACCGGAGCGCTCAAGGCTGAAAGGTTAGCCAGAGTGCGTTTGCGGATCTTGCCGTCCTCGCGCCAGGATTCGCGCAGCAGGATGGCCGGTGGCGAGTTGCGGTTGGGGACGGATTCGATATACATGGGGTTTTTATATACAAACACAATTAAAATGTCAACATAAAAAATATTATTTACATGGGTACAAATCTTGCATCGAAAACCTTCATTCTCAACGCCAACTCAATGGGTTGGGTGATTTTACGGTTCAAAGTTCGGATTAGAAAAAATGTAGCAACACAGTGCCCAAGTCGCTTGAAGATTCCGTGTTGCGATATCGAAGCTGTGACTACGGAGAGGTTAAATGGGCTGGGGTCGAATTGATTTCGAATAGCCCCTGTCGGGGTTGACGACCTGGAAGTCGCCCCTGTCCATCTGGGCCTACAGACCAGGTTTGGTCTCAAAGCGTCTCTGAAGGCCAGATAACCCGCTCAGTCAGTCAATCCACGCCCCCGCGCAGGGGGGGGAGGCACACGCCTGTCCGTGCCCGCCGACAGGGCCAGGCAGGCTTACAACCATTCGACCCGGCAGGGTGGGCGCACCCCCCACTCCCGCCGTCACTCTCCATCCAGCCGCACCAATCCCCGGTACACGCTGTCCGCTGCCATCAACTCGTCGTGGCTGCCCTGCTCGACGATCCGCCCCTGATCCAGGACCACGATCCGGTCCACCCGCCTGATGGTGGACAGCCGGTGGGCGATCACCAGCGAGGTGCGGCCGCGGAAGCTGGCGGCAATCGCCTGCTCCAGCATGTTCTCCGATTCGGTGTCGATGGAGGCGGTGGCCTCGTCGAGCACCAGAATGGCGGGGTCGCGGTACAGGGCCCGGACAAAGGAAAGCAGTTGTTTCTCGCCCAGGCTTAAGCTGAGGGCGCCCTCGCCGATCCGGGTTTTCAATCCCTGGGGCAGGCGGTCGACAAAAGCCTTGAGGCCGGTCCGGTCAAGGATGGCGGCCAGCCGCCGCTCGTCCGGCGCCTGGTCGAGGACGATATTGGCCCGCACCGTGTCCGGCAGGATGAAAATATCCTGCATGATCAACCCCACCCGCTGCCGCAGGGTTTTCAGGGGCAGGGCGCGGACATCCTCGCCATCGATCAGCACCTGCCCAGCCACCGGATCGTAGAAGCGAACCAGCAGGGAAATCAGGGTCGATTTGCCGGCGCCAGTGGCTCCGACCAGGGCCACGGTCTCGCCGGGTTCGATGCGCAGATCGATCCCTCGCAGGATCGGCTGCCCTGGTTCATAGCTAAATTCCACGCTCGCAAACTCGATGCCGCCCCCGACCGTGACCGGCGCGGCAGCGGCCGGCAGAGCGGGAGCCGGCAGGGCTGAACGGGCGTCAAGTGTTTGGAAAATGCGCTCCGCCGAGGCCATGGCCGCCTGGACAATGGAATACTTCTGGGAAAGCTCGCGCAGTGGCTGAAAAAAGAGCCGCATGTAGGAGACAAAGGCGGCCAGTTCGCCGATGGTCAGGTGGCTGCGGATGACCTCGCCGCCGCCGTACCAGATAATCAGGGCGATGGCGGCCGAGCCCATCAAATCGATCAGGGGCATGAACAGGCCGAATATCTTAATCTGGCCAAAGGTACGCGCCTGGTACTCTTGGGTGAGTTCACCGTGGACGCGGCTGCTCCGTTCCTGGCTGCCGAAGCACTGAATCACCGCCACTCCGGCCAGGGATTCGGCCAGAAAGCTGTTGATCCGGGCCAACTGCGAACGGATGGCCCGGAACTTCTCCCGGGCGAAACGGGAAAACAGCATGGTGCTGATCGTGGCCAATGGGACGAAAACAGCCATCACCAGGGCCAGTCGGCTGTTCATCAGGAACAGGAACCAGAAAATACCCGCCAGCTTGAGGCCGTCGTTGAACAGGGTGACCATCACCGAGGTGAACATCTCGTGCATATTCTCGATGTCGTTGGTCAGTCGGGTCACCAGACGGCCGGCGGGCTGGTTGTGGAAATAGTGGAGGTCGAGGGTGAGGAGGTGGGTGAAGAGATGCTGCCGCAGGCGGTGCATGATCGACTGGCCGATCCATTCCAGCACCACCACCTGGATGAAGGTGGTCAAAAATACCAGCCCGACCAGCAGGCCGTAGGACAGGGCGGCCCAGCCAAGCCCGGCAATGCGCTCGGGCCGGCTGATCCCTTCGGCGATGATGGAGGTGTCGATGCTGGTCTGCATCAGCCTGGGCAAGGCCAGGGAGGCCACGGTGATGATCAGTGACAACAGAACCGCGCCGGCCAGGGCCAGCCCATGTCCCCGGCAGTAGCCGAGAACCCGCCGCCAGAGCCGGGCATCGCCCATCGAGCCAGGATGCCCCTCTTCCGCATAGCCGAAGTTATGCATGGTTCTGTTGTTTCTCCGCCATGGCGCGGTACAAGGGGTTGGTCATCAGGGTCTCGTGGCGTCCCGCATCGACGATACGGCCCGCATCAAGGATAAGGGTCCGGTCGGCATGACGCAGGACATTGATCCGATGGGAGATGAGCAAAACGGATTTGCCGCGCAAACGCTCAAGCAGGCCGCGCAGCACCTGCTGTTCGGTTTCGACGTCGATGGCCGACAGGGCGTCGTCGATGATCAGCATCGGCCTGTCGCAGAGCAGGGCCCGCGCCAGGGCCAGCCGCTGCCGCTGGCCGCCGGAGAGCCTCACCCCCCGCTCGCCGATCACTGCCTGGTATCCTTCGGCAAAACCCCGGATATCGGCATCGATGGCCGCCGCTCTGGCTGCCGCCTCGATCTCGCCCATGGTGGCGCCGGGACAGCCAAAGGCTATATTGGCGGCCACGGTATCGGCAAAGACCACCGGTTCCTGGCCGACATAGGCAATGCGGTCGCGGAGGTCCGCCTGGCCGAGGCGGTTGACATCGATCCCCTGGAAGAAGAGCATCTTGTCTGCTACCGGGTACATCCTGAGCAGCAGTTTACACAGGGTGGACTTGCCCGAACCGGTGCGGCCGGTCATGCCCACCAGACCCGGCCCAATGGTCAGATCAAGTCCGGAAAGCGCGGGCCGCGTGCCCGACGGGTAGGTAAAAAGCAGTCCTTGACAGGCATAGGTGGTCGACCGGGCCAGGGGCAGCGGCTGGATTCGACCGACCTCGACCAGCGGCTGCTGCGCCAGCAGGTGATGGATGCGGCGCAAACTGGTGATCCCCCGTTGGGCGAGGTTGGCCACCCATCCCACTGCCATCATCGGCCAGATGAGCATATACAGATAGCTGACAAAGGCGACAAAATCACCGATGCTGATCTGCCCATCGATCACCGAGATGCCGCCGTAATAGAGCAACAGCAGCATGCCGACATTGCCGACCAGGGTGGCAATGGGGAAAAGCAGGCCTTGGATGGCCGCCACCTTGAGATTGCTCCGCACATAGGTCTCGCCCAAGGTGCGGAACCGCTCCTCCTGGAAGCGTTCCAAGGTGTAGGCCTTGATCAGCCGGATCGAGACCAGGGTGGCGCGGCTGAACTCGGTGAGCAGGGCGAACTGCTCCTGCACCAGGTTGAAACGGTGATGGAGGCGACCGGAAAGGACTCGGGTGCACACGATCAACACCGGCATCGGCAACAGGGCGATCAGGGTCAGTTTGATGTTGATCGTCAGTATGAACCCTAGGGCGGCCGCCGACATCACCAGGGAATCCACTGCCGCCACCAGTCCCATACCGCAGGCCATCTGGATGGTGGCCAGATCGTTGCTGGCATGCGCCATGAGATCGCCGATGGTCCAGCGCTCGAAAAAGGGCTGATCCATGCGCAGCATGTGCGCGAAGAGTTGGTCGCGCAACTTTTTTTCCAAGATCCGGGAAAAGCCGATGATCAGGTAACGCCAGACAAAGCGGAGCCCGGCGACTGCCGCCGCCACCACCAGGACATACATGCTCAATTCGAGCAGGCGCGCCTGGGTGGCTGTTTGCGCCGCCAAGCTATCCACCGCCGACTTGACGAAACGGGGGATGATCAGCTGCAGGAAATCGACCGCCACCAGGGCCAGAAAGCCGATCGCCAGCTGCGGCCAGTGGCTGCGGAAAATGGGCGCCATCAGCCCCAGCAGGGAGGCATGGGAGACCGCTTGCCCACCTGCGGCATCATGGCCGGTCCCGGCGCCGGCGGAGGAGGAGGCGGTCATCGCAGCGAGGGCAGCAGCGCTTCGTAGGCCGCGGTCAGACGGATGAACTGCTCAGGATCGCCGCCCTTGTCCGGGTGCAGTTCAAGGGCTTTCTGCCGGTAGAGGCGGATGAGGTCCTGTTTCCGCATCGTCGCCAACTGCTCGGCATCGATCCCGAAAATGACGAAGGCCTGGCGGCGGGACACCGCTGCCGAAGGAGGCGCCTGCCGCCTTCGAAAACGCCCGGGGCGGGGCGAACTGCCGAAATTGGCCCAGGATGCCGGCCCCTCGGGCAGCGCGTCGAAGTACATGATCAGATAGCGGATCAGCGGGTACGGCAGCCGGTTATCGAGGGGAAAGCCGCGCCAGAACGCCGCGTCCGCCGCCACCCGGCAAATCTCCTCGACCAGGGCCGCATCCAACCGCTGCCGGTCAAGGGCCTGGGGAATGGAGCGGGCGTAGCTCTCGTGGAAAAACCGCTGCAAGTCAAAAATGGCGAACAGGTAGCTCTGATATTCGCGGGGCAGCAGGGCCTGTTCCCGCTCAAGGATCGTCTGTTCGATCTCGTCGCGGCTCTTGTCGAGCAGCACGGTGTACATGGCCAGGGTCTTGTCGACGGTTTCGGCCGAGGTTCGGCCAAGGCGCAGAAAGTGGATGCGGCGCCGGTCAAGGACCTGGGTCTCCGCCATGATCCGCGCCAGCAGGCCCTGGCTCGCCGGCTGCCAGTTGCGGTAGCGGTGCCGCTGGCAAAACGGCTGCAGCCGGTTTTTGATGTAGGGATCGACAAAGGGAAAAAACAGATCCTCCAGCTCGGTGTACGATGCGGTCACCCCCCTTTCGCGCAGGCGGCGGAGGAACTCTTCGTCGAGGTAAAAGGAGGATTCATCGGGATACACAAGGCAGCGGCCGGGGTCCGGCCCCAGTTCGGCCACTTCGCGAGAGTACAGCACGCCGCCGCTGCGGTAGGATTCCCGGAGCGCATACTGGTATTGCTGGGGGCCGGCTTCCTTTCGGGCTAGATACATACGGATTCACACGCAAACAACGGGAAACGAGGGCGGCAAGCATACCCCGTTTCCCCTGGCAGCTCAAAGGAAACGATCCACCAGTTCCTCGACCGAGTCGATGGAAAAGGGCTTGGCCAGGGCGGCAGCGAAGTGGTAGTCGCCGTAGTTTCGCATGACTTCGCTGGCGTCATCGCCGCTGATGGCCACCAGCGCGACCTCCGAGTCCATCGCCTTGATTGCGCGGGCGGTTTCCAGCACGCCATGCACCACCAAGTCCAGCAGCGCCAGGTCAAACCGCCCGCCTCCGGCCAACTGCTGCCGATACAGTTCAACCGCCTCCTCGCCGCTGCTGGCCAGCATAACTGTGCAGCCGAAATGCTCGAACATTTTTTTATTGATCACCCGCATCACTTCCTCATCGTCCATGACCAGAATCCGCCGGCCGGTCCCTTTCCGGGCACGGTATTGGGGATCGGTCGCCACCGCCGTCTGAGCCGGCAAATATATCCTGACCGAGCAGCCGCCCTCGGGCAGATTCTCGAGCCAAACCGTGCCGCCGTGCTTCTTGATGATGGCATGGACAATCGTCAACCCCAGGCCCATCCCTTTCTGGGTGCCCTTCTGTTTGGTTGAAAAATAGGGGTCAAAGACCTGGTCGAGAATGGACGGGGCGACACCTGGCCCGGAATCGGAAAACACGATCCGCATCAGTTCCCCACCCGGCAAGGAATGGCCGGTTTCCGCCGCCTCCTGACCGCTGGAGACCCGGTCGATCGTCACCTTGATCTGGCCGCTGCCGTCCATAACGGCGACAGAGTTGTCCGCCAGGTTACTGAACACCTGGCGGACAAGGATGGGATCCACGGATATCGCCAGGTCGTCGTCGTTGCAGTCCACCTGGAATTCGATCTTGGTGGAGGCTAATTCCTGCTCCAGGACTTCGTTGATGAGGGTGCACAACTGCACTTGGGTTCTCTGGGGCAGATAATTATCGGAAAAGGTGGTGAACTGGCGAATCAGCTGCGCGGTCAAATTGACCGCCTTGACCGCCTCGTTGAGCAGATGGTTGGCGTTCTCGTCCCGGCTGATATAGCGGGCCATTTCGATGTTGCCGCTGATGATGGTCATCAGGTTGTTGAAATCATGGGATATGCCTCCAGCCATCAACGACATGGCCTCCAACTTGCGGATCCGTTGCAACTCCTTTTCCAGATGGTGCTGACGCTCTTCCAGCATCCTGCGTCGGGTCACATCCTGGAGAATGCCAATGATGAAAAAGGTTGCCTCCTCCATCACCGTCACCAGGTTATAGGTCACCTGGCGCTCGCCCATCCGCACCGGATCGTCATAGGGAAAATGCAGTGGCTCAAGCTCCGATTGGGACTCCAGTCGCTCCATCCAGGCTATGATCCGGTCTCCGGCCGCCTTCGGCACCAAAGAGGCGAGATGGCGCCCCAGAATCCGGGCTTCGGGCTCGTCGAACAGGGTGATGGCGGCAGCGTTGGCCATGACGATCCGGCCTTCATGGTCGAGTTCGACCACGCCTTCGGTCATCCGGGCCAGGATCACCTCGCGATGCTTTTTACTGAGCAGCAGTTCGCAGGTGACCTCGCGCGGATAGAGCCCCTCCATCCCGCGGATGATTCCGGGCGCTTCCCGCTGGTTGGCGCGGAAGCAATCCAAAGCAGCCTTGATATGGGTTGCTATCGATGAACCCGGACCCTTGGCGATGTACATGTCGGCCTTGATCCGCTTGCTGACATCGTCGTCCTCCAAGGCGACGCCGGACAGGATCACCAGAAAGATATCCTTGAGTTCCGGGGTGTTGCGAACGATGAAACAGAGTTTCTCGCCGTCGATCTTGGGCATGATCAGATCGGTGAAGATGATGTCGGGGCGGTGTTCGGCCACGCGATCAAGTGCTTCCAGTCCGTTTCCGGCCAACTGTACGACACAGCCCTCCGCCGCCAGGACATACTCCAAGAGTCGGCGGATAACCGGGCTGTTATCGACCACCAGCGCTT
>WRFD01000131.1 GCA_009778955.1 Desulfobulbus sp. | reverse complement strand
CTTAGACAAGAGATATTGCCACAACTCCCCAATTTCCTTCGCGCTGTTGCCCTTGCTGTTGAACTCGCACACCGTTCCTCCTTCATTCATCATCGAGGCGTAGTCGACCCGGTCCTGGATGACGATGGGCGGCACCTCGCCATGTTTCCGACAATTCAGCATAAATTTCACCAGGTTGCTTTTCCGGCGGAAGCTATATCATTCTTTGGCAGAATTGCAGACCGACCTAGATGTCTGGATGGACAGCTATAACACGGAAAGAACCCATCAAAAAATATGCCGCGGCAGAACGCCTATGCAGACACTTCTTGACGGGAAACAACTCTGGATGGAAAAGGTCGGACAACTTAATTGATTGGGCAGACGGATCCAGCAAAACGGAGACAACTGTCAGATCAAGTCTAAACCACTACAAATAACATGCCGTTCCACACGATAGGGCAACAGATTCTCCACTTGACGGCCAGTTCAACTCCCCATAACCACTTCTAATTTTACGCATTTTTTACACACAGCTCAAATGGCCTTTATATAGCTCGCTTATTGTGCCGCCATCTGTAATCAACGGGAATTGTCCCGCATTCATCCCATCCACACATGGAGGCACAGTATGAAGAGAACAATTGGCGCATTACTTACAATGGCGGCGGTTTGTATGACCTTTCCGACCCACGGCTGGACGGCGGATACCCCCTTTGACCGGAATAAGGAAATCAGCGTAGTCTCGCGGGAGAATGGCTCCGGCACGCGCGGAGCCTTTATTGATCTGTTCGGGATTGAGCAGAAGGGCGAGGACGGCAGCAAAAAAGACCTGACCACCAAAGAGGCGATCATTGCCAATGCAACCGACATAATGATGACTAATATCGCTGGCAGCCACTACGCCGTCGGTTATGCCTCATTGGGGTCTTTGAACAGCACAGTCAAAGCTGTGATGATTGACGGTGCGGCTGCCAGCTCAGCAAATATCAAGAACGGTTCTTATCAAGTGGCGCGTCCCTTTTTCATCGCCACGAAAGGCGAGCTGAGCGAACCGGCAAAAGATTTTATCGCCTTTATCCTCTCAGCCCAAGGCCAAAAAATTGTAAGCAGAGACTATATAGCTATCAATGACAAGGCTGCGGAATATGAGAGAAGTGGGCAGCATGGCAAAGTGACCATCGCCGGGTCGTCATCGGTAACACCGGTCATGGAAAAGTTGCGCGAGGGTTATTTGGCCCTGAATCCAGAGGCGGTGATTGAAATCCAGCAGAGCGATTCAACCTCTGGCATGACCGCAGCGACAAATGGCATCTGCGATATCGGCATGGCCAGCCGGGAACTAAAGGAAAGTGAGCTGAAAGCACTGAAACCCGTCCAGATCGCCACCGACGGCATCGCGATAATCGTTAATCTGAAAAACCCGGTGACGAATTTGAGCAAAGACCAGGTGAAGCAGATCTTCACCGGCAAGGAAACCCGCTGGAACAACGTCATCCGATGAATAATAAACTCGAACGGGGGATGAGTACCGTTTTTTTTCTCTCAGCTGCGGTGTCTGTCCTGGCGGTAGCACTGATTTGTTTCTTCCTGCTGGCGAAAGGCCTACCCATGATCTTCAGGACCGGGCCGCTGGCCTTTCTGCTCGGCACGGATTGGTCGCCCACCGACACGCCGCCCGCCTTTGGCATCCTGCCAATGATCGCGGGCAGCGTCTACATCACCTTTGGGGCCATTCTCATCGGCATGCCTGTGGGCGTCTTGACCGCTGTCTTCCTGGCCCACGCCTGCCCCAAGGGGATGTACGGCGTGGTCAAGCCAGGCATCGATCTGCTGGCAGGTATCCCCTCGGTGGTCTACGGTTTTTTCGGCATGGCGGCAATTGTCCCCTACACCGGCAACAGCATTCTGTCGGCCTGCATTCTTTTGGGCATCATGATTTTGCCGACAGTGGTGGCGGTTTCCGAAAGCGCTCTACGCGCCGTGCCGGAGCAGTATTACAAGGGCGCGCTGGCCTTGGGTGCTGGACATTACCGGTCTGTGTTCACGGTGGTGCTGCCCGCCGCCCGCTCTGGTGTCTTGGCCGCCGCCGTTTTGGGCATTGGTCGGGCTATCGGTGAGACCATGGCCGTGATCATGGTCGCTGGCAATCAGGCGCGCATGCCGGTCTCCTGGCTGAAGGGGGCTAGGACCATGACCGCCAACATCGTCATCGAGATGGGCTACGCGGAGGGACAACACCGCGAAGCCCTGATCGCCACCGGCGCGGTGCTGCTGGTCTTTATCCTTATGATCAATCTGGCTTTTTCGGCTCTGACCAGGAGAAAGGCATGATCAAAAAAAATTCCGAACGAATGCTCGCCGCCCTAACCTGGACGGCGGCAGTGGCGACTCTTGGTGTGCTCCTCTATCTGATTGTCTTTATTCTGATAAGGGGAATTCCCTATCTTAAGCCATCGCTTTTTTCCCTTACCTATACCAGCGACAATGTGTCGCTGACCCCAGCCTTGATCTCGACCATCATTATCACCATGCTGTCGCTGGCCATTGCAGTGCCGCTGGGTATCTTCGCGGCGATTTATCTGACCGAGTACGCCCGGCGCGGCAACAAGGCGGTGACCTTAGTACGCAAGACCACCGAGACACTGGCCGGCATTCCCTCCATTGTGTATGGTCTCTTCGGCATGCTCTTCTTTGTTACCACTCTGGGCTGGGGTTTTTCGATCCTTGCCGGGGCCTTCACGCTGGCCATCATGATCCTGCCGCTGATTATGCGAACGGCGGAAGAAGCTATCCTGGCCGTGCCTGACCTCTGGCGGGAAGGGGCCTTCGGCCTTGGCGCGGGCCGCTTGCGCACGGTCTTTCTCATCGTGCTGCCCGCTGCTACGCCGGGGATTCTTGCAGGGATTACCCTGGCCGTGGGCCGCATTGTCGGTGAAACCGCAGCCCTGATCTACTCTGCTGGCACGGTTCCCCAGATTCCGGCCACGCTCTTGCAGTCGGCACGGACTCTTTCGGTGCACATGTTCGCGCTGTCCAGTGAAGGCCTGCACGTTGATCAGGGCTATGCCACGGCGGTGGTGCTGCTGATGGTGGTCATCCTGATCAACGCCGCCTCCGCTGGAATTGCCCGGAGCTTCGGAGCCAAAACATGAATTGTTGCTTTGAAATAAACAAGTTAAACTTACACTATGGTGCTTTTCACGCCCTGAAAGATATTTCGCTGGATATTGCCGTAAAAAATATCACCGCTTTTATCGGCCCGTCTGGTTGCGGCAAGAGCACATTCTTGAAGACCTTGAACCGCATGAATGACCTGGTGGAAGGCTGTGTTATCAAGGGCAGCGTGCGGCTTGACGGTGAGAATATTTATGGCAATATCGACATCAGCCGTCTGCGCCGCCGTGTCGGCATGGTCTTCCAGAAACCCAACCCCTTTCCCATGAGCGTCTACGACAACATTGCCTTTGGTCCTAGGACGCACGGCGTCAAACGGCGCTACGAGCTGGACGCCATCGTCGAAAGCTCGCTGAAGGACGCGGCCATCTGGGATGAAGTAAAGGACCGGCTGAAACAATCAGCTCTGGGTCTCTCCGGTGGCCAGCAGCAGCGCCTCTGCATTGCCAGGGCCTTGGCGGTTTCGCCGGAAGTGCTGTTGTTAGATGAGCCAACCAGTGCGCTGGACCCGATTTCCACCGGCAAGATTGAAGAATTACTGATGGTTCTGCGTGAAAAATACAGCATCGTCATCGTCACCCACAACATGCAGCAGGCGGCGAGGATCAGCGATACAACGGTATTTTTTCTGCTGGGTGAGATGATCGAATGCGGCGACACCGAAACTCTGTTCGCCCACCCAGCTAACAAAAAAACGGAAGATTATATCACCGGGAGATTCGGATAATGCGCGGACGCTTTGATGAGCAGCTTACGGAGCTGAATAACAGTTTAATTGAGATGGGGGCGCTGATTGAAGACGCCATTACTCTTGCGACTAAGGCGCTGGAACAACGCGACGCCGTCGGCGCTAGGGCGGTGATTGAAAGAGATGACCTGATTGACGACAAAGAAAAAGAAATCGAGGCCCGCTGTTTAAAATTGCTTCTCAGGCAGCAGCCGGTGGCCCGCGATCTGGGCCAGGTCTCCACCGCCCTGAAGATGATTACCGACATGGAGCGCATCGGCGATCATGCCTCCGACATCTCGGCTATCTGCGCCAACCTGGCCGGGCAAGAATGTATCATGGATTTGGACCCCATCCCGCGCATGGCTCAGGTAACCATCAGCATGGTGACGCAGAGCATTGACGCCTTCATCAGCCGCGATGTGGAACTGGCCAGGACGGTCGTCAAGCGCGATTCTGAGGTCAACGCCCTGTTCCAGGACGTGAAAAAGGAGTTGATCGCCCTGGTACATGAAAAAGCCACTAACGGCGAGCAGGCCTTTGATCTTCTGCAAATCGCCAAGTATTATGAGCGCATCGGCGACCATGCCGTCAACATCTCTGAATGGGTCATCTTCGCCATTACCGGCAAACATAAGGACAGGCAGGTGTTTTGAGTGGAGAATCGGGCTGGGAAGGCGCGAATCTAAATCGAAGTCGCTATCCTCCCTGGCATGCTGCGCCGAGCGAACCAGTCAATCGACAAGCCCACAGGTAACGCCCCATGCAAGCCCCACATATATACGTTGTTGAGGACGACGACAATATCCGCGAGATGCTGGTCTATGCCCTGTCATCGTCGGGTTTTCAGGCGTGGGGCTGTGCTGACGGTGGCGCCCTGTTCCCGGCTATGGCCACACACGCTCCCGATTTGATCTTGCTCGATATTATGCTGCCCGGCGACGACGGCATCCTCATTCTGAAAAAATTGAAAAACTCCGCCAAGACCGCGAAAATTCCGGTGATCATGCTGACCGCCAAAGGCGCGGAACACGACCGCATCAAAGGGCTGGACCTGGGTGCCGATGATTACATCACAAAGCCTTTTTCCATTATGGAGGTGCTGGCCCGCGTCCGGGCCGTGCTGCGCCGGGCCGCGCCAACGGGGACGCCAAATGAACTCCACATCAGCGGTATCAGCCTGCATGTGGACAAACACCGTGTACTGTCGGGCGGCGCTGAAGTCGTCCTCACCTACAAAGAATTTGAACTGCTGGCCACCCTGATGCGGAGTGAAGGCATCGTCCTCAGCCGTGACCAGCTCCTGGAGCGGGTATGGGGCTACGCCTGGGAGGTGGAAAGCCGCACTGTGGATATGCATATCCGTTCATTACGCCAGAAGCTGGGCGTGCACGGCAGCCTGATTAAAACCGTCCGTAACGTCGGCTATAAAATCGAAGAATGATAGCCTTGATCATGGCGAAAAAAAGCTGTGCATAAACGAATCCGCCGCAGCATGACGCTGCTCGCCATTGTCAGTATCGCCCTGGTGTCGATTGCCCTCTGTCTGATCTTTTTCCGGCAGTTTACTTCGACTCTGCGGACCGAGATCAAGGCACGGGCTGAAATGTTCCGTGAGATGAGCGCCGCCCAACTCATGGCCACCTGGCATGCCCAATCCGCCTTCGTTCCGAAGGACATGCGGCTGACCCTGATCGCGCCGGATGGCATGGTGATCTACGACAATACCGTTGACGCGGCAAAACTCGGCAACCACGCCGAACGCCAGGAAATCCGCCAAGCCGTAGCCATGGGTTCCGGCGCCAGCGTCCGCTATTCCGATACCCTGCGGCAGCAGACCTGTTATTTCGCGGTCCGCTTGCCAGACGGCTTCGTTTTGCGGACGGCGAAGACATCCGACAGCATCTTCGCCCTTTTTGGCCGCGCCTTGCCTCCGGTCGCCGCCGTGACTCTGGTTTTTGCCCTTCTCAGTCATATAGCCGCCAGACGGCTGACCAGCCGCATCGTCGAGCCTATCAACGCCATGCGCCTGGATGGCGAGCCGATCCCGCCCTACGACGAACTGACGCCCCTGGTGCGCGCCATTGCAGAGCAGCGGCAACGCATCGCCGCCCAGTTCGCCAATCTTGCGGAACGGACGGCCACCATCAACGCCATCATGGACGGCATGAGCGAAGGGACGCTGCTCCTTGATCCACGCGGGACGATTGTCGCCGCCAATCCCAGCGCCGGGAAAATTTTTGGCTTCACCCATCCGGTCACCGGGAAGCATATCCTCGAACTGCTGCGCGAGCCGCATCTGGCCAAACTAGCGAGGCAGGCGCTGGCTGGGCAAAGACATGAAGAAACGATACAGCGCCAGGACCGTGATTACCGGGTCTACTTCAGCCCGGTGGCCAGCGGCGGGGCCGCGCTGCTTTTTCTTGACATTACGGCAAGCAGGAAAGCCGAGCGGCTGCGACGCGAATTTTCCGCCAATGTCTCGCATGAACTGAAAACGCCACTGACCAGCATATCGGGCTACGCCGAAATGCTGGCTAACGGTATGGCGCGTGAGGCCGATCAGGCGGAATTTCTCGCCAAGATCCGGGACGAGTCGGGGCGGATGCTGGCCCTGATTGACGATATATTGCTCCTTTCCCGGCTGGATGAAGAAAAAACCGAAAGCGCTTTCGCCGAGATGGACATCACACAAATCGCCACGGAAACGGCAGCGGCCCTGGCCGAAAAAGCGGCGGCGGCTCAGGTCAGCGTCCGCATCGCGGGACAAGAGAACATGCTCCTTGTCGCCAGCCGCTCGCTCATCGCTGAACTCTTCTTCAATCTCTTGGATAACGCCATCAAATACAACCGGCCCGGCGGCATGGTGGAGGTCGGTTTCAGCCAGGAAAAATCTGGTGGGCCAATCAAGCTTTGTGTCAAGGATACTGGTATCGGCATCCCGCTGGCGGCGAGGGTGCGGGTATTCGAGCGCTTTTACCGTGTCGATACGTCCCGCTCGAAGATCACCGGCGGCACCGGCCTTGGCCTTGCTATCGTCAAGCACATCGCCCTGATCCATAAGGCTGAAATCAGCCTCAACAGCCGCGAAGGCGAAGGCACCATAGTGACTGTCGTGTTCCCCACGAGCGGATGAAAGCATGTTGAAGTAATGTATGCAGTACTGTCCGGTTAAGGACTTGCATGTATGATATTGTCGGGTATAGGCAGTCCTTGCATGGCAGATTCAATGCACCCCATTCTGGATTCATTGAGGATTTGGTCGCTCAATTGGCGGACCCGGTGGGTGGAGACCGGCTCCTTGTGCTCTTCACGGCAATAGATTGCCAAAAGGATGGAGGTGATCAAGCCGGCAAGCATCTGGATCATGAGGCCATG
>WRFD01000130.1 GCA_009778955.1 Desulfobulbus sp. | reverse complement strand
GCGCGACAATCTGGTAGATGCTTCCGGTCAGGGCCTGGATGTTCATACAGAAAACGCCCAAGGCAATCACACCCATGTGGGACGCGGAGGAAAAGGCGAGCATACGCTTGAAATCCTTTTGGGCAATCGCGGCAATCCCGCAATACATCATGCCGATGACGCCGATATAGGCCAGAAGGATGGCGAATCGGGCAAATTCCAGGTCAAAGACCGGAACCACGAAGCGAATGACCCCGTACACACCGATCTTGGCCATGACCGCGGACAAAACAAAGGTCGTTGCGTTCGGCGCTTCGGTGTAGGCGTCAGGCAGCCAGGTGTGGAAGGGAAAGAGCGGAATCTTGATGGCAAAGGCGATCATGAAGCCGAAAAATGCGATTGCCGCCACCTGGCCAGTGAGGTTGAGCTGCGCCATCTTTTCCATGGCGAAACTCCACTCGTTGAACTGGGCGTGATAGCTGACCCCGAGGTACACGATGGCGGCCAGCATGAGCAGCGATCCGGCAATCGTGTACAGAGTGATCTTCAAGGTTGCCGGCAGTCGGCGCGGGCCGCCATAGAGGCCGAGCATGAAGAAAACCGGCAGCAGCATGACTTCCCAGAAGATGTAGAAGAGGATCATGTCTGTGGCGCAAACCGCGCCGGCCATGGCCCCTTGCACAATCAGCAGGTTGGCGTAATAGCCTTTTTCCTTGGTTTCAAAGACGAAATAGACAAGGGGCAGCAAGACAGATCCGGCCATGAGGATGAACAGGCTGATGCCGTCGACGCCAAGGGCGTAGGAAATACCCAAGGATTTTATCCACGGGATGTTCTCGACGCACTCATAAATTCCTGTTCCCTTGAATCCCATATAGAGGTCAAGACTCAGAACAAGCGTGGCCAGGGAAACGGCAAGCCCTGTGAAACGGGCGAGCACCCGGCTTGCTGGCGTTGCAAGCAGGATCAACCCGGCGATAATGGGCAGAAAGATTATGACGGAAAGGACATGTTCAAACATTCTTTCACCTTCTATCAGTTCAACGATTGAGAAAGGAGCAGGCTCATAATGCTCAGCCCAAGGACCATATAAAGGGCGTAGATCCTGACGTAGCCCACTTGGAAGACCTTAAAGGCGGCGCCAAGCGCCATGTACAACCTGGATACGCCCTTGACCGGGGCATCGGTGACATTGGGTTCAATCACCTTCCAGATGCTGGAGCCGATAGCTTTGTAGGGTTGAACGATGATTCTGTCGTACAGTTCATCAACATAGAACTTGTGATAGGCAAAATCGGCAAATCCTGAAAACGAAGGTTCAGGAGCGCCTTTCCCGAATTTGCCGTAGGCAATTTTGATGCCTATGGCAAAGGCCACGACACTGGCGCCAATGGCGAGAATTTCCAAGAAAAGGCTGCCATGGGGATGATGCTCGGACAGACTCGGCGCCAGCCAGTGAGAAACGATCTGGTCGCCGCCAAAAATGCCAGGCAGGTTGAAAAATCCGGCAAAGAGCGCGCCCACCGCCAGGATGATCAGGGGGACGGTCATCACATGAGGCGCATCGCTGGCGTGCTCATAGGCATGCTGGTCACGCGGCTCGCCGTGGAAGACGACGAAAATCATCCGGAAAGTATAGTAGGCCGTCATCCCGGCAACCAGCACGCCCACGGCCCAAATGCCGAAGTGCCCGGTGGCCAGGGCGCTGTACAGGATCTCGTCCTTGCTGAAGAAGCCTGAAAAAGGCGGACAGCCAGACAGCGCCAGCGCCCCGATCACCATGGTGATGTAGGTTTTGGGCATCTTGCTTTTTAATCCGCCCATTTTCCAAATGTTCTGCTCATGATGCAGGGCATAGATGACCGAACCCGCGCCAAGAAAGAGCAGGGCCTTGAAAAAGGCATGGGTGAACACGTGGAAAATACCGGCTGAGTAGGCGGCAACGCCCACGCCGGCAAACATGTACCCCAACTGGCTGACCGTGGAGTAGGCCAGCACTTTTTTGATGTCTTCCTGAAACATGCCGAAGATTGCCGCCAGCAAAGCGGTGAGAATGCCAATCCAGGCAACGATGGAGCCGGCCAGTTCGACGCCGGCATAGAGGAAGCTGAAGCGGGCGACCATGTAGACGCCGGCGGTGACCATGGTGGCGGCATGGATCAGCGCCGAGACCGGGGTGGGGCCGGCCATGGCGTCGGGAAGCCAGACGTACAGAGGAATCTGGGCTGATTTACCAGCGGCGCCGATGAAGAGCAGCAGACAAACGGCCAAGGCGATGGTCGGCTCAAGGTACTGAACATTGGCCTTCAACGAGAGGTAGTCGAAACCGCTGGCTCCAATTCCCCAGAACAGGAACGACATGCCGAGCACAAAGCCGAGGTCGCCGATTCGGTTGACGATGAATGCCTTGTTGCCGGCCAGGACATTGGAGCGATCCTCGCTGTAGAAGCTGATCAGCAAATAGGAGCACAAACCGACGCCTTCCCAACCGACGAACATGACGACCGGGCCGTCACCGAGCACCAGCACCAGCATGCTGCCCAAAAACAGGTTCATGTAGGCGAAGAATTTGCCGTAGTTCTTGTCCCCGCCCATGTAGCCGATCGAATAGATATGGATGAGCGAGCCGATGAAGGTGACGAACAGCAGCATCAGGCAACTCAGGGGATCGGCCAAAAATCCCATGTCAATGTGGAGCTCGCCGACACTGAACCAGATAAACGCCTTATGGGTGAGAAAGCGTGCTTCCGGCGCCAACTCCTTCAGGGCGACAAAGACCTTGAGGGCCAAGATGAAGGAAAGAACCGGGCCGATACAGGCCAGAATGCCGTAGACCTTTTCCGGCAATGCGGTCCGCTTGCAGGTGAAGATATGCAACAGTCCGATGAGGACTGCGCCCATCAAGGGGAAAAGCGGGATCAATCCCAGATAATTGACACTTTGTTCCATGGAATCACCCCTTCAACAAACTGAACACGTTGGTGTCGAGTTTGCTCTTGTGTTTGTGCAGAAGGATCACAACGGCGAGCGCCAAGGCCGCCTCAGCGGCGGCAACCGCCATCACCATCATCGCCAGAACGTGCCCATCCATGCTTTCATGCACCCGGGCAAAGGTGACGAAAGCCAGATTCGCGGCGTTCAGCATCAACTCGATGGACATGAACACGGTGAAGACGTTCCGCCTGGCGACAACGCCAACAATGCCAAGGCAGAACAAGATAATGCTCAGATAGAGATAGCCATGCATCATTTCGTGATCCCCCTTTTACTTGCCAGGATGACAGCGCCAACCAAGGAGACCAGCAGAAGAAGCGAAACGATCTCAAACGGAATCAGCCAGTCACGGAACAGAAGAAGTCCGACTTCCTTGATGCCGCCAAAGTTGTCGCCCATGAGTGCGGCAGAATGCTCAGGCAGGCTCTTGACGATCTTGGCAAGGAACAGACCGATGGGCACCACCACGATCCCGCCGCCCAAAATATAGAACAATTTGGTCTCTTCCTTGGGCAGGTCTTCCGGTTGGATGTTCAGGAACATGATGATGAAAACGATCAGCGACATGATCGCCCCGGCGTAGACAATCAGCTGCAGGGCAAAAATCAGTTTCGCTGACAGCAGTGCGTACAACCCCGCCAAGGAAATCAGGGTCACGACAAAGCTCATCGCGCCGTTCATCGGGTGTTGGAACAGTACCAGTCCAATCGCGCCCAACACGGCAAGCACGGCAAATAGTATGAATAGACCGTCGGCAAACATTGTATCAAGCGCCCCCTTTCTTGTACTCTTCTTCAGAAAAAGCACCCGGTGTAGCCAGCAGTGCATCTAGTTTCATCACAAACGATTGCCTGTCGCTGCCGGTCACGGCAAAGATGCCGGTATCCATGCGGATGGCCTCCATGGGGCAGGCTTCAACACAGTAGCCGCAGTAGATGCACTCCAGCAAATCGATATCAAACCGTACCGGCATTTTCTCTGTCCGGCCGTCAACCCGCTCGCCGGCTTCTATCATGATGCACTTGGCGGGACAGTTGGTTTGACACATGAAGCAGGCCACGCATTTCACGGAGCCGTCTTCGTGCGTGGTCAGACGATGACGACCGCGCCATCGCGACGTGATTTCAGGTTTCTGCTCGGGATAATGCCGAACGTAGAGTTTTGAGTTGTCAAGGAAGTTGGAAATAAAGTGACCGAAAGTCACCGCCATTCCCTTGACAATCTCGACCAGATACAGTCGCTCGTAAAGGTCTTTGCCTTTACGCTCCATTATTTTCACTTTTCCACTCATGCCAGCTCCTTTCTTAACTCAATGCAACCACGATTGCACTTGTGACAAAGATATTCAGCAGTGAAAGCGGCAGGAGAGTTTGCCAACCCAGTTTCTGCAGCTGATCATAGCGAAAGCGCGGCAGGGTCCACCGTACCCAAACATAGACAAAGCACATGAGGGTTGTCTTAACCAGGAAGGTGACGATCTGCAACAACGCGACCAATATACGATCCGCAACACCACCCGAAACAGTGATGAGATAGATGAAGAGAACAATCTCAAGCGCCGCGACCGCACACCAGAGGAGCTTGGTGTAGATCTGAGCTTCCCGGACCCTGGGGTCGTCGGGACGATCGTAGTGGCTTTTGTTGTTCTTGGCCATCCACAGGGCGAATACCCAGGCGAAGGCAGGAATCAACAGCATGAGCAGAACGGTAAAGACCCTGGCGTTGTCGACCAAGGTCTCGGTGGAGAACCAGGGGATCTGATAGCCGCCGAAGTACAAGGTGACGATAATCGCGCTGGAGGTGAACATGGCCACATACTCGCCCATGAAAAACATGCCGAATTTCATCGCGCTGTACTCGACGTGAAACCCTGCGACCAACTCGCTTTCACCCTCGGCCAGGTCAAACGGCGTACGGTTTGCCTCGGCAAAGGCGGCGACGATGAAGATAATGGCGCCCAAGGGTTGAAGCACCACGCCCCACATCGGGATGAACCCGAAAAGAAGCTGTCCCTGAAACTGGGCAATCTCCGTAAGATTGACTGTCCCGTAAACGACGAGCGCGCTGATGATGGCCAGAGCCATCGGGATTTCATAGCTGATGACCTGGGCCGCCGCGCGAAGACCGCCAAGAACGCCATATTTGTTGTGGGAGGACCAACCGGCCAGAATAATTCCGTACACGGCAAAACCCGCCAGGGCCAGGAACCAGAGAATGCCGAGATCCGTGGGGATCGTCTGCATGAGGTACGTCTTGCCGTTGATGATCAATGCATCGGCAAAGGGAATGGCGGCAAAGGAGACTATGGCGACGCTGAAAACAATGACCGGAGCCAGGACAAAATAGAATTTGTGTCTGACATGGTCCGGAATGATGTCTTCCTTGGTGATCAACTTGACCGCATCGGCGAGGTTCTGCACCAGGCCGGCGGCCCTGAAGCCGAAGATGCCGGCGCGGTTGGGACCAGATCTATCCTGAAAGAAGGCGGCTCCGCGGCGTTCCATCCAGACCAGAACCGCAATGAAACAAAGCGGCACAAACGCCCCGAAGGCAACTCGGAGAACTAGGAGAAGAATATCAAGCTGCGACATGGGCGACCTCGCTTTCAGTAAGTGCGATCCCTTCTGCCGGGATCTGTTCCAAATCGATATCCTTCAGGACAGCGACCGCAGCTTGCAAACCAGCCCGGGCTTCCTGATTATTCGCGATCTCCCCGCCGATGAGGTTCGTCACCTCGATCAAGCTCTTGAGCGGCTGGTTCTTCACCAGGGCAATCTCGTACCTCTGAAGGCGTCCGTCACAGTTGATGAGACTTCCCGAATCCTCGCTGTAGGAAGCCGCCGGCACCGCGACTGCGGCCTTGGTCGCGCAGCTGGTCAAAGCGTTCGAAATCGTGATCAGCTTGACTTTGGCCAGGATGCTGGCCAGTTGATCCTCCGCCAGCGAACGGCCAAGATCGTTCTGAAAGCTGATCAGCAGATCGGCATCGTTGAGCGCGGCATCAAACCCAACCTTGGAATCATCGATGTTCAGGAGGGTGAACGCCGCCCGGTTGGCCGATTTGTCGTCTTGAATAAGGAAATCGTCTCCATCCTCAGCTTTGATGTAGCCATCGCTGTACCCGCTTAGCGAAGCATTGATCGAAGCGGCAAACTGCTGGATGGCGAACATCTGTTCCAGCGAAGCGTTTGGCGACACCAGCACCACTGTTTTCTTCGCCTCGCTGATAGCCCTGCGGACCGCCTCGACCGCTACGCTCAAGCCGGCTTCGCGGCCATTGACTTGAGCAGTGGTCAAGCGATCGTCATTTTCCAGCTTATAGGTCATGCGCCCTTCGTCGCACATGAAATAGCCGTTGACCTTGTCGTTGAGCCGCGGCCGATAACGGTAGATGACCTCGTCCTTGTATTTTTCCCGATTGTGGTCGATGAAAATGTTGCATCCTTTGCTGCATCCCTGGCAGATGGACGGACTCTTGGCGAGAAACCAGGCCCGTTGCTTGAACCGGAAATCGCGGCTGGTCATGGCGCCGACCGGACACAGATCGACCACATTGAGGGCATAGCGGTTATTGAGCGGACGCCCCGGAAAAATATTGACCCGGGCGTTGTCAGTCCGGTTGACGATGCCCAACTCGCCGGTTTTGGTGATCAGGCGGGTGAAGCGGACACAGCGGGCACAGAGTACGCAACGCTCCTGGTCATGCACCACGCCGCAACCAAACTCCACCTTCTTGGCCTTCAAGACCTGCTTGACGGTCATCCGGCTCGGCTTCCCGTCATACCCCATGTAAAAATCTTGCAGCTTGCATTCGCCGGCCTGATCGCAAATCGGGCAATCGATCGGGTGGTTAATCAACTCAAGCTCCATGATGTCGCGCTGGATTTTCATGATTTTCTCTGTATCCAGCTGCACTTTCATCCCTTCGGCAACCTTGGTTTTGCAGGCTGGCACAAACGGGGGTCGACCGTCCTCGATGCCGACCAAGCACATGCGGCAGTTACCGTCGGCGCCCAAGGCGGGATGGTAGCAGAGATGCGGGATTTCAATCCCGATCGCGCCAAAGGCGTCAATCAGATTCTTCCCTGCTTCGACTTCTACTTCTTGACCGTTAACAAACAGTTTTACCTTCTCAGCCATGGTAAACCCTTATCCCTGTTACATCGCAGCCTGAGCCGGAGCGCCGCCAGCGACGTACGCCTCGAATTCATGCCGGAATTTGTTCAAGTAACTGCGTGTCGACATGGTACATGCTGCCGAGAGGACGCAGACGGTCTTCATCTCAATGTTGTCGCACAATTCGGTCAGCAGATCGAT
>WRFD01000129.1 GCA_009778955.1 Desulfobulbus sp. | reverse complement strand
CTGGACATGCACCGCGAAGTGTTCGACACCACCCGCGCCGTGGCTATGCTGCGCGCCCTCACCGGCAACCTCGACCAGCCGGGGGGCGATGTGCTGCCCCAGCCAGTGCCGGTCCGCAACATCCAGTTGCGGGAGCGGCTGGCAACGGACGCGGTCCCCATCACCTGCGATTATCCCCTATTCAACTCCTTCAGCGAGACCTGGGGCAATCAAGTGCAGGGTTGCGTGGTCGACGCTATTCTCAACGAGAAACCCTACCCGCTCAAGATGGTGGTGGTCCAATCCGGCAACCCGCTGGTGACCATGGCCGATTCCAACCGCACCCGCGCGGCCTTCGCCAAGTTGGAGACCCTGGTGGTGATCGATATGTTCATGAACGAAACCGGCAAGTTGGCCGATGTCATTCTGCCGGCTTCCAGTTGCTTCGAGAAGACCCAGCTCAACCGGTCCTCGATCCGGAACAACCCGATCATCCTGCAGAATGCGGTGATTGAGCCGGTGGGCGATTCCTGGCCGGATTGGAAGATCGTGTTCGAATTAGGGCGGCGGCTGGGGTATGGCGAGGATTTTTCCTGGCAAACCGCCGAGGAGGCGATCGACTATCAGTTGGAACCCGCCGGGATCACGGTCGCGGATCTGCGCGAAAGCGGCAAGGCCGGGGTTCGGCTTGAGGCGGCCAGATACGAAAAATACCGGAACCAGCCGTTCAAGACGCCATCGGGAAAAGTGGAATTTTTCTCCAGCCGGCTGGCTGAGGCGGGCTTTGCCGGGGTCCCCTTTGAACAGGGTTTGGGGGATGACCCCATCAGCTTTGCTGCCCAAAGCGACGAGTATCCGGTTCTGGGAGTCAGCGGCAGCCGCGACATCCGTTTCACCAATTCCCAGTTCCGCACCATTCCGACCTTGTTGCACGGCGGGGCAGGTTGCGTGGTCGATATTCATCCCGACGATGCCGCCCGGCAGGCGTTTGCCGAGGGCGACCTGATAGGCATCTCCACCCCCAAGGGCGCAATCGAGATGACGGCGCGGCTTTCGACCACGGTCCGGCCGGGGATGGTCCGCCTGGCCTGGGGATGGGGCGATTTTGATCCGTGCGCCAGCCTGAACATTTTGACCGAAGACGACCAGCGCGGCTCGGTTTCGGGCACCTCCACCAGCAGAAGCTTCATGTGCCGTTTGCAGAAGCTGGAGCATGCCCCTGCGGGCGGGAGCCGTTGATGCGCTGTCGCCCTAAAGCCTCCAACTGAAGGCAAGGCCGCCCTCAACCGAGTCGCTGCGGGCGCGGAAAAGTTCTGTGCCCAGATGGGCATGCATGCAGGCTCAGGGCGCTGTCGGTAAGAATCGCAGTCAGAGAAGCATTCAACGCCAGGGCATCGCGGTCGGCAATGGGGTGATGCGCAGAAAAATCGTTGCTGCCGTAGCCTACGCAAGAGGCCGTGCCGCCGCCTATATCCAGCATCTCATGCACCCACTGGGCGCTCAGTCCAGCCTTGAGCTTTAGGTCGTCGTCCAGCCGTTTTTGTGTTTTTACCTGCCCTCCCAGCGAGGAACGCAAAGAGTTGAAGCTTTCGGCCTCCAACTGCAAACGGGTGGCCCCGCCGCCTGTTTCGTTCATTGACGGGCGACGGTAGAAGCCATAATTCAAACCCACAGGGGGCCGAAGCGCAAGTCCTTGGGTCCCTGGCCTGCCATTCGTAACCGGCCCGCAGTCCGCTTTGGGCCGTGACTGCTGTGTATTCGGAACTGTTGGCGTGCCGGTAGGCGCCAATTTCCACATCGCGGTTCATGCGGGTATTTTTTCAAGGCTCGCGCTCGCCAGTCCATGGATGAAAAAGCCTTCATGAGGCAACAGATTGCCTTGGATGCCAAGATGTAAGCTGTCGGCCCGGCTGTGCGCCGAACCATCCGAGCGGTTGCTGGTTTCATGGTGGACGACCGCCGTGTGCAGGCCCGCCAACCCCTGGTCAAAGGGGCGGTTCACCCCCACCCACGATTCCTGCGAAAGAAGCGTCAAAGCCCTGGTGGTCGCCTTGGGCGTTCTGCCCGTAATATCCGGCAAAAGGCAAGACAAAACGCTGTCGGTCAGCTCTTTTGCGCCGGCAGGCATGCTGGTGGGCATGGCTGCGGGCTAGACTGCCGTGATCTGGTCGAAGACCAAGCGGGAGAGATCGCGGCCTGTCTGCAAGGCGACGTGAGCGGCGTGGTCGTAGGGAGTGGGCGCCACCTGGCGCAGGGCCGAGCGCACACCTGTTCCGTCAGGATGGGAAAAATCGATGGCGGCAAAAAGGTTCTGCATGTCGCCGGTGGCCTGCGCGGCTACGTTCGCCAACGCATTGTCCACAGAAATTTCGGTCGCTACGGCGGCATACTGGCATTGGCCGCGTGGTCGACGTGGAATACCGGGTTTGCGCCCGTTGCGTCCCACTTGGAGGTCAGCGTTGGTGAGATGCTATGGGCATAAGTTTCAGGCTGAGATCCGCCATGTTCAGCATGTCGTTGAACAGTTCCGCATTCGTGAGTGCACGTTGCGAACCTGCGGCGTAGAAGGCGGGCAGGGCTTGCAGGCCCAGGCTTGCGCCGGGCTCTATGGTGGAGGCGCTGCCATTGACGATGAACTATCCGTTTCCGTGGGCATGAACTCCATGAACAAAGCGCCTGTTGCGCTTTGCTCATAGTCGCCATTGATGGTGATCGCGCCTATGCCGTTGCCGGGAGAAATATTCCCGCGTTGAAAAGGGCGTCCCCACTTTCACGAATAGTTATGGAGCTGTTGCCTTCAAGGACGGCGTCCGGCTCGATTGCCCACGAATAGACATCGGCCTTGCCGTTGTAGCTGAGATGGTCCCCGGCCTGGACGATATCTAGAGAATTTACAGGGGTGGCCGGTTTGTAAAGGCATTGACGCCAAGCCAGTCGATGTAGCCGTTCAGGCGCATGGCGCCGCCTGATCCCATCTGTCCGAAGGTGATGGTGGCGGCATACTCATTGCTGTCGCCACCGGTGTTGCGCGCCCAGCCGGACACAATGTCGCCGCTGATGGGCGCGCCGTCATGCACGTTGATTTCTTTGACGTGGCTGTTGGGGGAAATATAGATGGCGTTGCTCCCGCCGATGAGAGTTCCATGGACGTCGAACCTTTCAACCAAGAGGCCCGCAAGAGTTTCTTGGCGCCCTTGGAATTCGGGGGTGCAAAAAAAAATCGATAGCTGAGATTCAGTGGTAGGCAGATAAAAAAATACGCGCTGGTCTCATGATCGACCTCAAGGCATATTTTCCCAGCGCGGGGCGCAAGCCGGGTTTCAGAGCGGCCAACTGGAAGGAATCAAACGGATAATTGCTTGCGCTACTTCCTCCTGGTCCAGGCCGTCGCAGGCGATGGTCAGGCCGGCATGTCTTTTGTACAGCACCTGCCGTTCATCGAACAATTCCCGGAAGGTTTGATGCTTGGCCTTGGCGATGCCGCGGCTGGCGAAATTGCGGATGCGGCGCTCGATTTCCGCAAACGAGACCTCCAGGAAAAAGATAAGGGAGAGGCCTTGCAGGTGGGTCATGGCCCTAAGGCTGTAGGCGGCACTGCCTCCGGTGGCGATGACATGGCGGGTGAGGTTGAGTCGGCAGATTTCCGCCTCCTCAATGGCCCGCAGGGCGAGGTGGCCGGATGTGTCGATGATGTGCTGCAGCGATTGTTGCTGGTTGATCTGGATGAGCACGTCGGTGTCGATGAAGCCAAGCGACAGGTTTTTGGCCAGGATGATGCCGACGGTGCTTTTGCCTGCGCCGGGCATGCCGATTAGGGTCAGGTTGGTCTTCATGGCGCCGTGCCGGGGATAGGAAAAAAGAGGCGGACAGGAAACGGAAATCTTTGCCAGGGTAGCGTACGGACGCCAGAAAGGCAAGGCGCGAATTGTGGGGCGGGGAAGCGTCGGGAAGGGGCGACCCAGCCCCGGAACGCTGCCAGGAGGCGAACGATCCGGAGCCAGATGGCAGAGGCGGGAAAAAGCTACCAGGCGGTTTCTTCCTTGATCTCGCCGCGGGTGGACACCACCACATGGCGGATCGGACAATCCGGCTTGGTCTGGTTCCAGGCGCTCCTGATGATTTGGAGCATGCTATGGCAGCAGGGCACCTCCATGATCAGGATGGTCAGGGAACGTAATTTGCGGGTGCGAAAAATTTCGATGAATCGGTCGACATAGAGCTGCTGATCGTCGAACTTGGGGCAACCCATCATCACCACCCTGCCGGCAAGGAAATCCTTTTGAAAGCCGGCATGGGCCACGGCCGTGCAATCGGCCGCCACCAGTAAATCGCAGTTATCGAGAAAGGGCGCGGTCGGGGGGATCAGCCGAATCTGCACCGGCCAGTGGGAAAGGGCGGAATCGGACTGCGCGGCAGGTCTGTTGGCGACTTCGCAGGGAGATGACGCCTGAAAGGTTTGCAACCGGGCCGAAGGGCAGCCGGACCCGTGCAGGTGTGCCGGCGCGGGCGCCTTGCTTTTCTGGCCGGCAAGAAATTCATGGACCGCAGCCTCATTGAACTCTTCGGCCTCGCGCTCAACGATGGTCAGCGCCCCGGTAGGGCATGAACCCAGACAGGCGCCGAGGCCGTCGCAGAGTTTATCGGCCACCAGTCGTGCCTTGCCCTCGACGATTTGCAGCGATCCTTCAGCGCAGTCCGGCACGCAAAGGCCGCAACCGTCACACAGTTCTTCATCTATTTTTATAATTTTTCTCAATAATTTCATAATATTCCAAGCGTAAAACCGGTTTTGCTCAGTCGAGCACCGCCTTTTTTAGGGCATCAATGCCAAACCGTTCCATGAATCGGGCGGAGCGGGTCTTAAACTTGGCCTCCCGGAGATAATAGTTCAGGGTTTTCGTTACCAGGGTTACAGCGTCATCGTCACTCAGGCCATCGGCCACCAAATCGCCGATACGCGGCCGGCCGGCCCCGTTACCGCCGAAGGAAAGCCGCCAGCCTTTTTTTTCGGCGATGAGCCCCACATCGCGGATCCATGATTCGCAACAACAGAAGCGGCACCCGGAAATCCCCACCTTGACCTTGTACGGCAAAGGGCCGTCGAGCTCAATGGCCTTGATCCGTTCCCCCAATGCCAAGGCGTCTTTCTGGCCGAACTGGCACCAGACGTTGCCTGGACAGGCCTGCACATAGTGGACTCGGTTCCGGGCATGGGGCTGGGTGTCGGCAATCTGCAGTTCCTCATTCAGGGCCGCTAGGGCCTCGGGTTCCATGCCGAGAAAGGCCACCCGTTGGGCACTGGTGATTTTTGCTTTCGGGATACGGTATTTTCTGACCAAAGCCGCCAGATATTCCAAATCCTCGAGGGAAAGCAAGCCTGCGTTCAAATGGGGCAGGACGAGATATGTTTTTTGCTTGTCATTCATGGTCCGATTTTGGGCAGACCTCGACCGGATCGGATAATCCGGCCGAGGTTTTCAGGCAATTTTTTTAGTTGAATCGATGAACGAGGTGCGTGGTCAGCCGAGGATGGCTTTCAGGTCGGCTTCCGGGGTGTCCACCGGCTTGATGTCAAAGGCGTTGACCAGAAATTCGAGCACTGCGGGGCTGATGAAGGCTGGAAGCGACGGCCCGAGACGGATATCCTTGATGCCCAGGTACAGCAGGGTCAAAAGGATGGACACCGCCTTCTGCTCGTACCAGGACAGCACCAGGGAGAGCGGCAGGTCGTTGACGCCGCAGTCAAAGGCCTTGGCCAGGGCCACCGCGATCTGGATGGCCGAGTAGGCGTCGTTGCACTGGCCGACGTCAAGCAGGCGCGGAATGCCGCTGATGTCGCCCAACTGTTTGTCGAAGAACCGGAACTTGCCGCAGGCAAGGGTCAGCACCATGCAGTCATTCGGTATCTGCTCGACCAAACGGGTGAAGTAGTCGCGGCCGGGTTTGGCGCCGTCGCATCCGCCGACCAGGAAAAAATGGCGGATCGCCTTGGACTTGACTGCGTCGATCACTTTGTCGGCCACGCCCAACACGGTGTTGCGGGCAAAGCCGACCAGCACCTGGCCGTTGTCGACATTATCGGTGAAACCGGGCATGACCAAGGCCATTTCGACCACAGCCGAATAGTCCTTGTTGTTGATATGCTTGACGCCGGGCCAGCCGACCAGACCGTTGGTAAACACCCGGTCCTTGTAGTCGTCACGCGGCTTTTGGATGCAGTTGGTGGTAAACAGAATCGGTCCTGGAAAGTTGGGGAATTCCTTTTGCTGGTTCTGCCAAGCGGTTCCGAAATGGCCGTAAAAATGCGGGTATTTTTTCAACTTCGGGTAGCCGTGGCAGGGAAGCATCTCACCGTGGGTGTAGATGTCGATGCCCTTGCCTTCGGTCTGGATGAGCAACTGCTCCAGGTCAGACAAATCGTGCCCGGTGATGAGGATGCACTTGTTCTTGCGATGGCCGAGCGGCACGGGAGTGGGCGCCGGATGCCCGTAGGCGCCGGTGTTGGCGGCATCGAGCAGTTCCATTGCTCGCAGGTTGATTTCGCCTGCCTTCATCGCCAGGGCAACGGCTTGTTCCATGGTCAAGTTGGGCGAAAGCAACGCGGTCAGGGTTTCGTAGCAGAACCCGGGAATCGCCAGGTCTTTCTGCCCGAGAACGGCGGCATGGTCAGCATAGGCGGCGATGCCCTTCAATCCGAAGAGAACGATTTGTTTCAACGAGCGGATGTTGACGTCGGCGTCAAGGTTTTCAAGCAAGTTGAGCGCCTTGCCTTGTGCTGCCAGTTCAGCCGTGGAGCCGGCTGGGATAAAGGTTGCCGCTGCTTGAGCAAAGCCAGGCGCATCACCCTTGGCCGCCACCTTGGCCTTCATTGCCTCGCGCAGCTCAACCGCACGCTTGATCAGAGCCACGAACCGGTCCGGATCGAAGTCGACATTGGTCAGAGTGGAAAAGATGGCCTCCAAAACAAAGAGATCTGTGGCATCGTCGACGATGGCCTGTTTGCGGCCTTCCAGAGCATACAGCGAAAGCCCCTGCAAGGCATGGATCAAGAGATCCTGAAGGGTGGATACCTCCTCGTTCTTGCCACACACTCCGACGATGGTGCACGCGGCGCCCTTGGCGACCTGTTCGCATTGATTACAAAACATGGCATTCCTCCTTATCTGTTTTTAGTCGCGTATAACTCCGTCACTCAGTATGCCTGCACTATACATCGAATCCGCATCCTCTCTTTGACCTAGATCAAAAACAGAAAAAATAATGGCAAGTCCTGCGGAATTTATATCTGTCTTTGCTCCAACTTGGTGCGAAAGATTTTGAACAAAACCATCGG
>WRFD01000128.1 GCA_009778955.1 Desulfobulbus sp. | reverse complement strand
TGGCCGGGCTTCAGCTATAGCTTGCGGACCGGCGAACGCCGAAGGTCAGAAAATTTGATCAAAGGCGCAGGCCTGCCCTTTATCGCCAGGATGCCGGGCGGCCATCTGGGCGTCTATTTCCGGCCCGGCCACCAGGCTGGGCAGAACCGCAAAACCGGTTTGTGGGGCAAAGGCCGCCGCAGCCTCAAGGGACATGCCGCCATCAAGCAACTGTACGGGCCAGACGTGCAGTACCATATCGCCACCCCCGAAGTGGAGGACGCCGTCACCGCCCGGGCCGCGATCGACTTCCCTGCCATCCTGGCCCGCCATGTGGACCAGGCCATCACCCGATTCGGAGACGGGCTATGATCGCCCTGTTGCAGACGCGGCTGCGCGAACACCTCGCCCAATCCCTGGCGCCGCTTAAGCTCCTGGGGCAGGGGCCGGATGGCGATGTGGTCACCGCGCCCTCGGTGTTCATCGGCGACGTGCCCCCCAAGCGGATGATCAAGGGAGCGTCGATCCATGAGGTGCCCTGCGTGGTGATCGTGCACTTGTCCGGCCACCTGCAGGTGGAGAACGGCGCCGCGGCCAGCGAGGCCACCATGGCCCTCTGCCTGAGCGTCTACAACCCGGACAAGGGCGAGCAAGGCGATCTGGAAGAGGTGGAGGGTGATCTTGCCGCCCTGCTGTCGGCCGTGGTCGGGTCGCTATTGCCCTGCTCCCAAGGGGTTCCCCTGGCCAGGCGTTTCGTCCTCACCCCGGACGAGAAAGGCCGCATGTTGACCTGGGTGCGGGCCGAAGACCAGCCCAAGCCTTTTTCCGCTGTCACCATTGCCAGCCGTTGGTGGTTCAAGGGCTGGGAGTAAGGAGATCAAGATGTCGAAGAACGAGGAGGTTATCAAATGAGTTATCGTCATGGCGTGTATACCAGAGAAGTCCCTACCAGCCTGCTGCCGCCGGTGCGGGTGGAGGTGTCGCTGCCGGTGGTGGTCAGCGTGGCCCCGGTGCAGACCCTGCCGCCCGCCGTGGAGCGGCCCGTCAACAAGCCGGTCTTGATCTACACCCTGGAAGAGGGCGCGGCAGCCTTCGGTTCGCTGCCGGATGGCGCGGACAAGTCCGACTATCCCATCCTGCAGGCCTTGGAGATCTATCTGTCCCGGTACCGCATGGCGCCCATCTGCGTGATTAACGTCTTCGATCCGGCAAAGCATGTGGACGAGCAGGATCAGCCGGACGTGTCCAAGGTCACGGCCGCGGACATCATCGGCGGGATCGACGCCGTGACCGGCAGCCGCAAGGGTCTTGAACTGGTGAACGAGGTTTTCCCCCGTTTCCGGATCATCCCTGGGCAGATCATCGCCCCTGGCTTCTCCGACGATCCTGCCGTGGCCCTGGCGATCGGCGCCAAGTGCGCCAACATCTCCGGCCATTTCAACTGCATCGGCATCGCCGACATTCCATCTGACGTGGCCTACACCGAAGCCGCCGCCTGGGTGCAGGACAACAACCTCACGGACAAGAACCTGACCATCTTTTTCGGCAGGCCGGTGTTCAATCTGGAAGAGGAGTTCGGCTCCATCCACTGGGCCGGGATCACTGCCCAGAGGGACTCCGAGAACGAAAACATCCCCTACTGGTCGCCGTCGAATAAACGCATGCTGGCCAACGGCATGGCCCATGGCGGCAAGGAACTGATGCTGGATCCGCTCCAGGCGGCCTCCTTGAACGGCAACGGCATCGTCACCGGTCTGTCCTTTGTCGGCGGCATGGTGGGCTGGGGCAATAGAACAGCCGCCTATCCCGGCGTGACCGACGTCAAGGACACCTTCATTCCCATCCGCCGCATGTTCAACTTTGTCGGCAACACCCTGGCGCTCACGGCCTGGCAGTTGGTGGACCGGCCCTTGAACCGGCGCCTGGCCGGCACGGTCTGCGACACCTTCAACGTCTGGCTGAACGGTTTGGCCCGCAGAGAATTCATCCTGGGGGGGCGCTGCGAGTTCCTGGGCCTTGAAAATCCGACCACGGACGTCATGGACGGCATCGCCCGCTTCCACGTGTTCATGACTCCGCCGAGCCCTGGCCGGGAACTGGAGTTTATCCAGGAGTATGACCCGAATTATATCGCCACCCTCTTTGCCGCATAAGGAGCCGCATCATGCCTATCGATCTGCCGTCGGCCAACCGGATCCCGGACAAGCTGATAAACGCGAAAGTGTACTATGAGGGCAGCGCCGAGCTGCTTGGCACGGCCAACGCCGAGCTGCCCAGCCTGGAATACATCACCGAAGCCCTTTCCGGCCTGGGCCTGGCCGGTGAGGTGGAAACCCCGGTCATGGGGCACTTCAAGGATCTGGCCTTCAAGTTCAACTGGAACGTGACCAACAAGCAGGCCATCAGTTTGCTGGCTCCTACCACTCACCATCTGGAGGTATACGGTTCCATCCAGCACCACGACTCTGGATCCGGCGAGCTGGTTTCCGAGTCGATCAAGGTGGTGCTGCGCGGCATGCCCAAGAAGGTGGGCACCGGCAAGATGGAGCCGGCCAAGAAGATGGAGTCGGAAACCGAGCTGTCCTGCAGCTACATCAAGATGTGGATGGAAGGCGACGAGGTGCTTGAGATCGACAAGTTCAACTTCATCTGCCGCATCATGGGCAAGGATTATCTGGAGCAGGTGCGCAAGGACCTGGGAGGCGACTGATGGTTGCCCAATCTGAAACCCTGACCTTGGACTTCCCCATGCAGCTGGCCGACCGTCTGCTCGCTTCGGTGACCATGCGGCGCCCGACCATGAAGGATCTGCGGCAATACCCGGTGCGCAACGCCGAGGATTTTGACGGCGAGTTCAGACAGTTCGCGGCCCTGTGCAATCTGCGGGTGGAGGAATTAGAGGCGATGGATGCCGCGGATTATTCCCGGCTCCAGAGCCTCTATCTTCGATTTCGCACCCCTGCCGAACGACGAGGAGATCCGGGCAGTGGCGCTGAACCTGTGCCGGCTGACCCGGTGGGGGCTGCATGAGGTCCTGGATCTGACCTACGAGGAGGCGCTCTGGTGGCTGGAGGGCGCGGCTACCCTTGAACAGGATATTGTCAATGCGATGGGAGGGTAAGGTATGGCTGGCGGCAAGGCGGTAGGCGTATCCTTTGTGCTGGGCGCGGCCTTGGGTTCATCGGTGGGGTCCACCTTCTCCACCGTGGATGCGCGGGTGAAGAACCTGCGCGGCCGCCTCAAGGAGCTGCAGGCCGTCTCCACTCGCGCCGCAGCCTTGACCACTGCCGAGGCCAGATTGCAAGCCGCGCAGCAGGCCAACGCCGCCGGGCCTACCGAAAAAACCAGGCGCGAGCTGACTGCCGCGCAAACCGCCTACAACTCCGCCGAAAGGGCGGCGAAAAAATACAACATCACCGTCGCCGGGGCCGCCAAGGCCCACGCCGAGGCCACCGCCGCCATCAACAAACAGACCACGGCGCTGGCCGCGATGGAGAAGTTCCAGGCTAACAAGGCGAAGCGGTCGGAACTGAAAGGCGAGATAATGGGCACGGTGGCTGGAATGCTGGCTGCCGGCGCCCCGCTTAAACTGGCGGCCGACTATGAGACCGCCATGGCTAGGGTCAAGAGGACCGCTAAGTTCGATCCCGCCAGCTTTGCCGCATTCAAAAAGCAGGCGCTTGCCCTGGGCGGCAACCTCGAGGATACCGGCGTCATCGCCGCCATGGGCGGCAAGGCCGTGGGACAGAACGAACTGCTCCACTTCACTGCTGTCGCCAAGAAGATGACCAAGGTTTTTGACGTGACTGCCGCGGAAGCGGGCGAGGCGCTGGGAGGCATCCGCACCCATTTCAAGTTGAACGAGGCCGAGGCGGACGCCTATCTGGACTCTCTGGTGCACCTCGCCAACAACATGCACGGCGTTTCGGAATCGGATCTTTTGGAGTTCTCGCACCGCACGGCGGATATCGGCAAGCAGTACGGCGTCACCCGCGAGCAGATCGCCGCCTTGGGCGCCACCATGTCCGGCATGCAGGTCCCGGCCAGGCAGATGATCAGCGCGACGCAGGGCTTATTCAATACCTTGGGGCAGGCGCGCGGCGCCGGCAAGGAAGCCCAAGCCGCGTTCGCCAAGTTCGGTTTGCGCGGCAAGGATATCGAGCAAGGATTTCGCAAGGACGCCCAAGGCACGATGCTCAAGATCTTTGAGCACCTGCAAAGATATAGCGGCCCGATGCGGATGAAGCTGGCCAAGGAGATCTTCGGCGAGTCTGAGGCCGTCACGGTGATCAAACTGGTCGAAAATCTTGACCAGTATAAAAAGGCGATTTCCCTGGCAGGCGACGCGACCGGCAGCTCCGGCGCCCTGATGGCTGCGCACAAGGACATCACGGAAACAGCGAATGCTTCGCTCACCAGGCTGAAAAACAAGATTGTACAGGTCGGCACGGCCATGGGCGAGAGCAACCTGCCGGTGGCGACGTGGATCGCCAATGCCGGCGGCGGTCTGCTGGATACGGTGTTTTCCCTGGTTACGGGCTTTCCAACGGTCACCTCTGCGGTGGTGGGCTTCTCCACCGCCATGGTCGGCCTTTCCTTGGCGACCAAGGCCGGCAAGTATGCGGCCACGATGTTCTCTGACGGTTGGACAATATCCAAAGGCGTGCTTAATGGGCTGCGGCCCTCGGTGCTTGCCAGCCGTGCCGCCATCATCGGGCAGACCGCGGCCACGGTGGCGCATAAGACCGTCTCCCTGGCCTGCGCGGCTGGCACAAAAGCAATGGCAGCGGCCCAGTGGGTGTTCAATGCAGCCATGACAGCCAATCCTATCGGCTTGGTTGTGGTCGCCGTCGCGGCTCTAGTAGGCATAATGGTTGCGCTCTACCAAAACAGCGAAACCGTGCGCGAGGTCTTCAATGCGGTGGGTGAGGTATTCAGCGTGATGTGGAACGGCATGGTCGATTCTGCCGCGGCGGCTTTCGACTGGCTTGCCGAGAAGTTCGCGTGGGTTTCCGAAGCCGCGGGCAGCGTGAAGGGGTTCTTTTCCGACGTGGGGAGTTTCTTCGGCGACTCTAAAGAGCCAGAGAAACCAACGGCCAAGCCGCTGCGGCCGGTAGCGCCATCCATGCCCGCCTCAATTCCGGCGCCGGCGGCAGTTCCTCTACCTTCAGCCGCCGCGGCTCGAGGCGGGGCACAGCAGGCGCAGCAGCCGGGCGGAGTCCCCGCGGTTCGGTCAGCTCCCAGCGGCGGCTCCATTGCTCCGCAGATCACCTTTTCCCTCAACTTCAACGGAGTGCCCAGCAAGGATGTCGGTGAAACCCTGGTCAAGGCCATCAAGGAGAAAGAGCGGGATCTGACCGCCTACTTCGAGAAGATGATCGCCGATATCGCCTCCAACCAGCGGAGGCTGTCCTATGGCAACTGACGCCTACATCACCATGCAGAACGATGCCTGGGACGCGATCGCTTACCGGCTGTGGGGCGAGGAGCGGCTGTTCATGGACTTGATCCGGGCCAACCCCGAGCACCTGGATGTGGTGCTCTTTCCGGCCGGGGTTGAGCTGCGCATTCCTCCTAAACCCGAACGGATCAGCAAGCAGGGGTTGCCGCCATGGATGTGAGACCGGAAGAACTGGCCCGCAGGGCGCAACTCCAGGTGACCATCGGCGGCCATGACGCGACCTCGTATATCGAGCCGTACCTGACCTCGTTCACCTTCTCCGACCAGGCCGAGGGCAAGAGCGACGAGATCCAGATCGAGCTGCACGACCGGGACGGCAAATGGCGCAACGGCTGGCTGCCCTCGAAGGGCGCGAAAATCACCGCTGCCATCCGCTGCCTCAACTGGTTCGGGCCTGGGCAGAGTCCCGCCCTGAACTGCGGGAGCTTCACCTGCGACGAGGTCAGCTACTCCGGCCCGCCGGATAAGGTCAGCATCAAGGGGGTGTCCGCTTCCTTGACCGGCCCCCTGCGGGAAACGGAGCGGACCCAGGGCTGGGAAGCCTTTTCCCTGGAAGGCGTGGCCGGCGACATTGCCGGCCGCAACGGATTGTCCCTGTTCTACGATGCCGGCGCCCATGCCTTCGACCGTCAGGATCAACGGGGCGAGTCGGATCTGGCCTTCCTCACCCGCCTGGCCGAGGAGCGCGGCGTGTCGGTCAAGGTGCGGGACGACCAGTTGATCCTCTACGGCGCCCGCGATGCCGACGCCCGTCCCGCCGGGTTGACCTTTCAGCGCTCAGGCGAGGGCTTTGCCACGGTGTCTGAGTACGACTTCAAGGAGAAATCGGAAGGCACGGGGTTCACGGCCTGCGAGGTGCAGTACCATGATCCGGCCACCGGGGAAACGCATACCGCCACCTACAACCCGTCCGGCAAGCCGCTCGATGAGGAGACCACCATCAAGCCTCTGGTCATGGACCGGCGCATCGAGTCCGAGGCCGCGGCCATGGAGCTGGCCAGGAACAGCCTGCGCGGGCAGAACGGGGGCGAATGCGCCGGCAGTTTTACGATTATGGGGCACCCGGGCCTGGTGGCCGGCATGACCGTGAGCATGTCCGGCTTCGGCCGGTTCGACGGCGCCTATTTCGTGACCAAGGCGGATCACAAGCTGGGCGGCAAGTACACGACCAGCGCTGAGATCCGCCGGGTGATGGGGTATTGAGATGGCGGATGATTTTTCCCGATTGGAGCGCCGCCTGAAGGCGCTGGAGCAGAACCGGGGCGCGGTTCTGCGCTGGGGCACGGTCACTGAGGTGGACGAAAAGGCAGGCTCGGCCCGGGTGAAGATCAACGATGCCGACGGCATTGTGACCATGCCTCTGCGGGTGTTGCAGCGGCGCACCCTCAAGGATCAGGAACAGAGCCTGCCGGACATCGGCGAGCAGGCGGCCTGCCTGTTCGCCGGCCAGGGGTTCGAGCAGGGCCTGGTGCTCGGGGCGTCCTACTCCGACAAGGATCCTTCCCCTGGCCGACCGCCGCATGTCTGGTACCGCAAATTTGAGGACGGCACCGAGCTGGAGTACGACCGCCAGGCGCACAAACTGACCATCAACGTCAGCGGCGCCATCGACATTAAGGCGAGCGGCGCCATCACTATCAACGCCGCCCAGGTGCGGATTCAGGAGGGATAACATGCCGGCGGCGCGCCCCACGTCACCCTGGGTGGTTATCCCGTCGGCCGGGTCGGCGATCCGGTGAGCTGTGGCGGCACGGTCATGGAAGGCTGCGCCACCGTGACCATCGGCGATTCTGGGGGCGAGGAGTGGGGCCGGAACTTTGCTTTTAGTCTGGTGCGCAACCCCAAGGACAAACTTGTCCTTTGCCTGCCGGAGATGGC
>WRFD01000127.1 GCA_009778955.1 Desulfobulbus sp. | reverse complement strand
TTGGTACCCGGAACGAGAATCGAACTCGTACAGCCAGAGGCCGAGGGATTTTAAGTCCCTTGCGTCTACCAGTTCCGCCATCCGGGCAGAATGGCGTTTTTTATACACTCCTGCTCTGACTTTGTCAAATTTCATTTGGGCGAAGCCGCTGAAGTTCCGGCAGGTTACTGTGGATTCCGGCTAACAGGTGTGCTATGGTGTGGCACATTACCGATCAAGGTGCCCCCATGATACAGCAGCCAGCGGAAAGTCTACGGAAAATCCTCTTCATTGCAGTGACCTTCATCTCGCTGATCCTGCTCGGCACCTTCGGCTATATGTACCTGGAAAGCATGGATTTCTGGACAGGGCTCTACCTGACCATCATCACCGTGTTCACTGTGGGGTACGGGGATTTTGTTCCCGTCCATTTATCAGGCCGGATTTTCACCATATTTCTGGTGCTCACCAGTGTCAGTTTCGTCTTTTACATCTTCTCCAAGATCACGGAGACAATGGTCAAGGGCGAGTTGCAGGGCCTGTTTAAGAGGAGAAAGATGGACAAGGAAATCGTCCGGTTGCGGGATCATTACATCATCTGCGGCTTCGGCCGGATTGGCAAGGATATCTGCCGGATTCTCCAGGATCATCACCGGCCTTTCCTGGTCATTGAAAGGGACGAGGAAGTGGTCAAGGGCTTGGGAGAAATTGGCTATCTGTGGCTACAGGGGGAGGCGGCGGATGACGAAGTCCTAGAAGCCGCCGGCATCGACCGGGCCAAGGGGCTGGTGACCGCGGTCGCCTCCGACGCCGACAATCTCTACATTACCCTGACCGCCCGCGGCTTGAATCCCGACCTCTTTATCATGGCCCGCTCCAGCGGTGGCAAGGGCGTTCAGACCAAGCTCAAGCGGGCTGGCGCCACCAAGGTGATCTCGCCGTACTCGATCGGCGCCCGCCGCATGGCCCACCTCATCGTCCGGCCGACGGTGAGTGACTTCATCGACCTGACCATGCGGGCCGGCGAACTCGAATTGATGATGGACGAGTTGCGGGTCGGTCTGGATTCCCGCCTGGTCGACAAAAACCTGATCGAGTCGGAGATCCGCAAGAAATACGACGTGATCGTGGTGGCGATCAAGCACGAAGACGGCACCATGCTGTTCAATCCCAAGCCGAATTCGGTGATCCTGGCCGGCGACATCCTCATCGTGCTCGGGGCCACCGAACAGATTCTCGGCCTTGCCAGGGAGATGTGAACCCGGCCTGCGGGGGGGGGCACAAATACTGGTGTTGAGGCGTGCTGTTTTCGGTGCTCAGACCGTCCGTACAATGGCCAGCATTTCCCGCACGGCATTTTCCAGCCCCACCAGCACCGCCCGGCTGATCACCGCGTGGCCGATGCTCAGTTCGTCGATGAAGGGCAAAGCGGCAACGGGATGGACGTTGCGGTAGTCGAGACCATGGCCGGCATTCACCCGCAGCCCGGACTCGTAGGCTAATTCGGCCGTCTGTTCGATCAGGTTGAACTCCCGCTCCTGCTCTTCCATGCTACGGGCCTCGCAATAGCGGCCGGTATGCAGTTCGACATAGGTGGCGCCAGCATCGAGCGCCGCCTGGATCTGGGTCGCGTCCGGGTCAATGAACAGCGAGACCGGAATGCCGGCCTTGCGCATCTTGGCAATGGTCTTGCCCACTTTCTTGGCATTGGCCAACACATCGAGCCCGCCCTCGGTGGTCAGCTCCTTGCGCTTTTCCGGCACCAGGGTGATCATGTCCGGCACCACTTCCAGCGCGATATCGACAATCTCGGGCACATTGGCCATCTCCAGATTGAGCCGGGTCTTGACCGTCTGCCTCAAAAGCCGCACATCTCTGTCCTGGATATGGCGACCGTCCTCGCGAAGATGGACTACAATCCCGTCGGCCCCGGCCAGTTCGCAGAGCGAGGCGGCCAGCACCGGGTCCGGTTCGTTGCCGCCCCGCGCCTGGCGGACGGTGGCCACATGGTCGACATTGATGGCGAGAAAGGGCATGGCGACACTCCTTGGTTGCTGTAATTGCTGGAACAATACTTTTTCCTCTTCCCACATGCGCACGGCCTCGGCTTCCGAGCGCTCGTGATCGTAGCCCGCGAGATGGAGCATGCCGTGGATTATTAGCTCGGTCAGCCGGCTGTGCAGGCTCTTGTGCTGTCCTGTCGCCTCGCGCCGGGCAGTGTCGACCGAGACCAGCACGTCTCCTAGTTCGTTTTCCGGCACGACAAAGCCGTCGTCGCCGCCGGTGGCCGGGAAGGAGAGGACATTGGTGGGCCCTTGTTTCTGGCGGTACCGCTCATTGTGGGCCGCCATTGCCGCATCGTCGAGGAAGACCACGCTGGCCTCGGCCCGCTCAAGCCCCAGCAGGTGCAGCAGCGTCTCGCAGCGCCGCCGGAGCAGGCGGCGGTTGAGCGGCAGGGAGGCGATTTCCGGGGAATAGACGCAGTGAATCGGCATTTCAGACCCTGCTTGCCGTGAACCGACGCTGGGCATCATCCTGCTGCTCGTAGGCCTGGATGATCTCCTGGACCAGGGGATGGCGGACCACATCGGCCTTGGAGAAGTGGCGGAAGGCGATGCCCTTGATCCCGGTGAGGATCTTCTCTGCCTGGATCAGGCCGGATTGCTGCGTGCCCGGCAGGTCGATCTGGGTGACGTCGCCGGTGATCACCGCCTGGGAGTCGAAGCCGATACGGGTGAGGAACATCTTCATCTGCTCACGGGTGGTGTTCTGGGCCTCATCGAGGATGATGAAGGCGTTGTTCAGGGTGCGGCCGCGCATGAAGGCCAGGGGCGCGACCTCGATGACTCCGCGTTCGGTTAACTCCTGGGTCCGTTCCTGGCCCATCATGTCGTTGATGGCGTCGGTGAGCGGCCGTAGATACGGATCGACCTTCTGGGCCATGTCGCCGGGCAAAAAACCGAGTTTCTCGCCGGCCTCCACCGCCGGGCGGGTCAGGATGATCTTGGCCACCTGTTCCCTCGCCAGGGCCGAAACCGCCATGGCCACTGCCAAATAGGTCTTGCCGGTGCCGGCCGGGCCGATGCCGAAGACGATGTCGTTTTCCCGGATCGCCTCGATATAGAGTTTTTGGTTGACCGATTTGGGCGAGATCACCCGCTTGCGCGAGGTGATGCAGACCTTGTCGAGGAAGATCTCTTCCAACCGGGCCCGGGGAGAGGATTCCAAGATCTTGACCCCGAAGGCGATGTCCTGGCTGAATACCGGATAACCCTTGAGCAGCAGGCCGTACATCTGTTGCAGGGTGGAGGCTGCCAGTTCCACGGCGTGCACCCGGCCGCTGAGCCGCAGGCCGTTGCCGCGGGCGTTGATCGTCACTCCGGTGGCCTGCTCGATGGTCAGCAGGTTGCGGTTCAGCTCGCCGAACAGTTGCTGGGCAATGCGGTTGTCTGCAAAATCGAGCTCCCGCGAGGTCTCGGCGTTGAGAGCGGCGGAGGCCTTCACCCTACTTGGCTCCGCCGGCGGTCCCCAAGGCTTCGTTGACCATTTTCTGGAGATTCTGCAGGGAGCGGTCCTTTACCGGTTTGCTGTTGATGAATATCGAGGGCGTGGCGTTGACATCGGCGGACTGTGCATCGCTCCGGTCCTTGGCCAGTCGCACCTGCACATCCGGGCTGGCCAGGTCGGCGCGGAATTTGTCCATGTCGAGGCCGACCCGCACGGCCGACTCGTCGATGGTGTTCGGCGTCCAGTTGGTGGTTTGGAACAGGGCGTCATGCATTTCCCAGAATTTTCCCTGCTTCTGGGCGACTATCGCGGCTGAGGCCGCCGCTTCGGCATAGGGATGCATGGGCAGCGGCATGTGTTTGAAGACGATGCGCAGCTTGTCCGGGTTCTTGGCCAGTAGCTCGGCCAGCACAGGTTCGAGCTTGGCGCACCAGGGGCATTCGAAATCGGAGAACAGCACCAAGGTGACTGGAGCGTCCACCTTGCCCCGCACCGGCGCGCCGACGATGTCGATCTTCTGGTTGAAGTTGATGTCGATTGCGCTGTAAGTGTTGGTCTTGTTGTTCACCAGATACAGCGTTTCGCCTCGGGCGGCGATGTCAATGGCGTTGACGTTGGGATCAACCGGCAGCGCGCCCAGTTGGACGCCGTCTGGCGTGAAGATATAGACTTTCGCGTCGGCGGCCAGGATGAACACCTTCTTGTTGTCCAAGGATTGGGCGATATCGATCGGCTTGGCCGGGATGGGCCAGGAAGCCTGGATCGACCAGTTGAGTTCTCCGGCATTGTTGTTTTTCTTGGGTTCTTGGGCATGAACTGTCAGCGGCAGCAGCAGGGCGGCGCAAAAGGCGATTTGTTTCAGCATGGGATCGATTTTGTCCTTGGCGTGAATGAAATGGGTTGTCGATGGGGCCGAATCAGGATCGTTGCCAGAACTCCCCGGGGCGGCGGCCCGGGCGGCATCAGCCCGGAAAAAGTTTTTCCCACTATACTGATCGCGTCGCGAATGCGCAAGCGGCAAGAAGGACGGGGCTTTTTCCGCCTAGGGCGTCATCTTGCCGGCGGTCTCTGACCCGTCGCCCGATAGGCTCGCGCCAAGGGTGGGGCGGCGTTGTCGGTGGTGCAATAAAAAGGGGGGTGCGTCTGATTTTTGCGTGATCTCGTTGAAAACAGGATATTTTCAAAAACACTACATGTAGGCTTTATTGTTCTTGATGCGCGCTATATGTTGTGATAATGTGCCGGTCGACACGGAGGTGGGCCGGCTGCCGCCGCCAGAAGACAAGACAAGAATGATTCAGAGGAAAAGGCCACCATGACCAAGAGCATACCCCGGCAACAACTGACCGAGACAGCGGAAACCGTGCTTGAGCGGCGCTACTACCTGAAGGATGCGGAGGGCAAGCCGCTTGAAAACTGGGAAACGCTCTGCCGCCGGGTGGCGAATGCGGTGGCCTTGGTCGACAGCGACCAGCCCGATTACGAAGGGCTGGCCGACCGCTTCTTCACCATGATCTATGGCCTCGATTTCCTCCCCAATTCACCCTGTCTGATGAACGCCGGCACCGATCTTGGCCAGTTGTCGGCCTGTTTCGTCCTGCCGGTGGAAGACTCGATGGACGGCATTTTCACTTCCATCCGCAACGGTGCTCTGGTGCACAAAACCGGCGGCGGCACCGGATATTCCTTCTCCCGGCTGCGGCCCAAGAATTCGGCGGTCCGCTCCACCCAGGGTGTGGCCTCCGGCCCCTTGAGTTTCGCCGCAGTGTTTGACGCCGCCACCGAAACCATCAAACAAGGCGGCAAGCGGCGCGGGGCCAACATGGGCGTGCTGCGGGTCGATCATCCCGATATCCAAGAATTCATCGTCGCCAAGCAGGACCAGACTCGCTACACCAACTTCAATTTCAGCGTTGCCATCACTGACCTGTTCATGGATGCGGTCAAAAATGACCTTGAATACGATCTGATTGATCCTGTCAACGGCAAGGTCATCGACACCCTGCGGGCTTGCGAGGTCTTCGACAAGATCATCGATCTCGCATGGCACAACGGCGAGCCCGGCGTGCTGTTCATCGATGCCGCCAACCGCGACAACACCACCCCGCAACTCGGCAAATTCGAGGCAACCAACCCCTGCGGCGAGCAGTGGCTGCTGCCATATGAATCCTGCAACCTGGGATCGATCAACCTGGCCCAGTACGTGAGAGAGGGCAAGGTCGACTGGCGGCGCCTGGGCGACACGGCCCGGTTGGCGGTCCGCTTCCTTGACAACGTCATTGACTGCAACCGTTTTCCCATCCCGGAAATCGCCTCGATGACGCAGAAGACCCGCAAGGTCGGCCTGGGGATCATGGGCCTGCACGACATGCTCATCCAGCTGGAATTGGCCTACGGCAGCGAGGAAGGGCGCCGGGCCTCGGCCGAGGTGATGGCCTTCATCCGCCAGGAGGCCGAGGCGGCTTCCATTGAGCTGGCGGCGCTGAAGGGTCCGTTTCCGGCCTATAATCCGGAGATCAACAAATATCCGGCCCGCCGCAATGCCGCCCTGACCTCGATCCAGCCCACCGGCACGGTGTCGATGATCGCCGACTGCGCCTCGGGGTGCGAGCCCTATTTCTCCATTGTCATGATCAAGAACGTCATGGATGGCGACCGGCTGCTGATGGCCAACAAGCTGTTTGAGCGGGTGGCCAGGGCCGAGGGTTTTTATTCCGCAGAACTGATGGAAAAGGTGGGCGCCAGCGGCACAGTCATCGGCCATGCCGAGATCCCGGTCAAATGGCAGGAAGTCTTCCGCACCGCCCAGGACATCAGCCCGGAACAGCACATCAGCATGCAGGGCACGCTCCAGAGCAACGGGGTCGATTCTTCGATCTCTAAAACCATCAACTTGCCCGCCTCGGCCACCCAGAACGACGTGCGCACATCTTACCTGTTGGGCTTCGAGTTGGGCTGTAAGGGCCTGACTGTTTACCGCGACGGCTCCCGCGATCACCAGGTGCTCAACACCATGGCCGCAAGTCCGGACAAGACCGCGGTGACCTCCACCGAGGGGCTGGTGCGCAAAGCCACCCTGCCCGATATGCTCAGCGCCAAGCGCTACCGGCTCAAGGATATCAACCAGGAAACCATCTATCTGATCGTCTGCTTCGATGAAGATGAAAAACCGATGGAGGTGTTCGCCAAGTTTCCCTTTGACAACCGGGTGGATCTGAAGGACAAATCCACAATGTGGACCACCACCTGCCGCTTGGCGTCCCTGGCCCTGCGCTACCAGATTCCCATGGACGAGATCATCAAACAACTGGACCGCTCTTCCGGTCACATGCTCGACCTTCCGGCCCAATTGGGCAAGCTGCTGAAATCGTTCATGGCCGCCACCCAGCACGGATTCGCCTCTATTTGTCCCGAGTGCCAGGGCAAGCTGTTGTTTGAGGAAGGATGCGAGGTGTGCCGCGACTGCGGCTACTCGAAGTGTTCGTAGCCGCTGAACTGGCGTTATGGCGCGGCCCGCATTCTCAGGATCGTAGCATGGGTGTGGGTGCGAAGCCCAAGGTCGCTCTCGCCGGGAGGCGTCCTTTTTTTGCTTGCCCAAAGATAAGGACCAAAAGAAAGTGCAGCCATGCCGCCCTGACGACCCCGGTCGACGCGCTCTGCAATCGGCGGGGCAAGAACTCGCTGCGCTCAAGCAGCTCGCCCCTTCTCCCGGTTGGGGAGGCCGTCGCCCGGCAGGGCGGCAACGGCCTCCCTCCCCGCCCAGGTCTCGTCAATATATGAATGATCGTTCCTGACGCTTAAGCGTGGAAACCGTCGTCATTTCGACCGCAGGGAGCCGAAATCTCCATGTTTTTTAGATAACTATTCGAAATATTTAAAAGATTGCTCGTCGCTACGCTCCAGGAAAAAAGTTTCTCCACGTTGCGCTCGTCGAAATGGCAGAAAAAGACGATGTTCGGTGAGCAACGCGCTCATTACTCTTTGTTTTCGTTAGGTTGATCAGGGGTAGTTGCTTGCTCTATCGTTTTGAAGAGTG
>WRFD01000126.1 GCA_009778955.1 Desulfobulbus sp. | reverse complement strand
GCCGGTGACCGGTCACATGAAGAACGGCGGCAAGCTGGGCCGGAATTACCTGCTGGGCGCCTTGGGCGGCGCCATCAATGCCCTGCTCTGTGGAGCGGGGCGCAATATCCGCCTGATCCTCAATAAATTGAGGGAGAAATTGTTTCTTTTTTTTGCCGGCTTACTTTTGGCTGCCTGGCGCCGCTCTGATTGCCGCAAGTCAGCTGCCGCTTTGCCGGCTCCTGCCTTTTGAAATAGGTGTTCTTCAGGGACGATTAAAATAATCGTCCGCCCCGCACCGCATCTGATCATGCGGGGCGCGCTTATCAACTCCTGGCCCATGCCGGCGCTCGCCGACATGGGCCTTCTTTGCTTCCGGCCATCCCGATGCCGGCGAATCGCCGCGATTTTCGCCTCTCCATCCCCACCTTGCCCTGCTCGGCGCATCTTTGGGCAGACAACCTGGCCGCGCAGCGCGCGCCGCTGTGGAAGCCAGGCATCGGCTCCGCCGCTTGAAGACAGGCTGCCGCGCTGCAATCCCAAGGCGTTTTTTCGTGTGTCATCTACTGGAAAAAGTGGTTTATAGTGCCCAAACGTTCGCGGCCGGAACCGGCGCGGCCCGGGCGGTGAAGGAAGGCTGGGCGATTTGATGAGCAACGGCGGGGCGCAAGGCCGCCGCGACACCGGAGGAAGAGATGCAACGGATAGTGGTGGGAATTGTGGTCCTGATCTCCTGCCTGGAAGTCTCAGCCCGCGCAGCGGAACAGCCGGCAGTTCCCGACCTGGCCAAGGTCAAGGTGCTGGATGTCAGAACCGCGCAATCGATCGCCCTCAGCGGCAATCCCGACCTGGCCGCCGCCCAGGCGCGCATCGAACAGGCGCGGGCCAGGGTGCGGCAGGCGGCGGCGACCTGGTGGCCGAGCCTGGATGTCAGCGGCGCCGGAATCCGGCAGCATCTTTCCGAAAACAGCTATCAGTACATCCGCAGAGTGGCCGCGCTGGCCGGGGGAACGGTTGACCAGAACACGAATGTGTACGGCGCAGGCATCCAGGCCACCTGGCTGTTGTTCGACGGTTTTTACCGCGACTTCAGGGAGCGGCAGGCCCTGTACGGCGAGCAGGAGGCGCAGGCGGGGTTGGCGGACAGCCGGCGGATGTTGGTGACCGCGGTGGCCGAGGCCTTTCTCAACGCCCAGTTGTCCCAGACCTATATCGACATCAACCGGGCCGACGAGACCTTTTACGGCCAGCAACTGGAGGATGCCCAGAATCGGTTCAAGGTTGGGGCCGGTCCTTGGGGCGACGTGCTCAATATCAAGGTCCAGGTCAATTCGGCCAGGACCAGCCTGATAAGGTCGCAGCGGGAATTCGAGGCGGCGGGATACGGATTGGCGGCCTTGCTGGGGCTGGCCGATGCGGCCTTTCCCTCCCGCCTGCGGCTCGCGCCCTTGGACAAGGAGACCCTCCTTATCGAGCAGAAGGAAAGCCCCGAGACCCTGATCCAGGAGGCATTCTCGATCCGGCCCGATATCCGTCGGCTGGAGATGGTGGTCAAGCAGACTGAGGCCGGAACCGGCATGGCCAAGGCGCCCTTTTTCCCGAAGCTCCAACTGGGCGGGGCCATCGAGGGCATGCGGGAGGGCAATGCGCGGATGACCAATGACGACTTCGGCAATACGGTGGGCGTGAACATGAGCTGGAACCTGTATGCAGGCGGCGCCGACAAGGCCAGGGTGGTTGAGGCCGAACAGACCAAGCGGGAAGCGGTGTTCGCCCTGGCCGGGCTACGCAACAGGGTTGCCGCTGAAATCCGCCAGGAACTCGCGCTGCTGGCCGCTGCCCAGGAGCAGGTGCGCCTGCAGCGGGAAACCGTCAAATTGGTGGAGGAAAACCGTGATCTGGCCAAGAACGAATACGAGGCGGGCGAAAGCTCGCTTATCCGGCTCAACGAGGCGCAGCGCGACCTGATTGCGACCTATGGCCAGCAGGCCCAGGCCTTGGTCGCCTATCATCTCGCCCAGCAGCGGCTGTTGGGCGCCACGGGACGAAACCTGGCCGGATTCGATCAGCCGGCCAAGGAGAAGAAATGATATGGCTGCCATCGGCAGGATAGAACTGGTGGTGCCGGCAACGGCCATCGACCTCAACGGCCACGTCAACAACGTCCAGTACGTGCAGTGGATGCAGGACGCGGCCATGACGCATTCAGCCGAACTAGGCTGGTCCCAGGAACGTTTCGCGTCCATCGGCAGAACCTGGATCATCCGGTCGCATGCCATTGAATACCAGCATGCGGCCTATCTCGGGGAAATCATCGCCATCCTGACCTGGGTCGGGGATTTTCGCAAATTCCGCTCCCTGCGCAAGTACAAGTTCGTCCGCCCGGGCGACGGGGTGGTGCTGGCCACCGCCGAAACCCTGTTCATTTTCTGCGACCTGCACACCGGCAGGCCGGTGACCATCCCTCCCGAGGTCTGGGAGGCCTACACGGTGGTCGCCCCGGCCGACGAACCCTGAATTCCTTCAATCCGCCATCAGCGAGGCAAAGTTGCCCTCGGAGATATCCGGGGCGGTGAAATCGCGGAAGCGGACAATCCCGTGCTTGTCGGCGACGATGATCATCGGCACGCCCTGTATCTGATACTTTTGGGCAAGAGCGCTCGAACCGTCGAAATAGGTGGGATAGGTCATGCCGGTCTTACGGACAAAGGCAGCCGCGCGTTCAATCGAATCGTTGTAGCCGATGTTCACCGCCACAAACTCCATGCCCCGGGCCCGGTATTTCTCGGCCAGTTTGTTGATCTTGGGCACCTCGGCCCTGCAGCTCGGGCACCAGGAAGCCCAGAAAATGAGAACCACCGGCTTGTTGCCGATGACGGCCTGCAAATCGTAGGGCTGGCCGTTCAGGTCGATCCCCTTGAACGGGAGCAGGGGTTGGCCGAGTTGCGCCGCCGTCAGGGCATGGGGAAGCAGGAGCAGCAGCATCAAGATCAGGAGACTGTTCTTTACGGGATGAGGCATTGATCGATCCGGAGGTTTGAGGAAAGGGGAAAGGGTCGGCGAAGCATCTTTAGAGATCTGATTGCCATCGAACCTCAGCCGGCTTCAGCAGCTGGCAAATTCTGACAAACTACGTCCTTTCTGAAACTGCATCTTGTTTTTTGGCCATACCTTGCTCCTCAATGGTGAGTGTGGGCAATATACCAGATTTGGTCTGATAAATAGCGTCTGATCAACTGAAAAAATCGATAGCTGAAATTCAGCGGCAATCAGATTAGAGAAAGAGAGAACCGGCCTTGACAAAGAAATACTGGGCAATGAGCAGCATGAGGATGCCCATGGTCTTTTTGATCAGGACCATCCACGTGCCGGAGCGGGGCAGGGCGGAGAGAAAGCTGGAAAAGGTGCCCACTCCCAAGAGGAGTGCGCCCATGCCCAAGGAAAAGACGAACAGCAGCAGGCCGCCCTCGATCAGGCTTTGGGATGTGGCGGTATAGACCAGCAGGCTGCCCAGGACCGGTGTGGTGCAGGGACCGGCCACCAGGGCCGAGGCGACGCCAGCCGCGAAGATGCCGGTCAGGCCCAGGCGGGCGGAGGAAAACCGGCCGGCAAAGGCCGGCATCGGCAGCGCGTCCAGCATGGTCAGCCCGAAGAGGAGGAAGACATTGCCGACCGCCAGAAAGGTCCAGGGACTGCTGTTGATTGTCCCGAAAAAGCGGCCGGTGGCGGCGGCAAAGACCCCGAGGGCGGTATAGGTGAGCGCCATGCCGGCTACGTACAGCAGGGACAGGAAGAATCCCCGCCAACTGGAACCCCCGACGTTGGCATGGCCGATGACGCCGGCAGTGATGGGAATCATCGGATAGATGCAGGGCGTCAGGCTGGCAAGCACTCCCCCGAGAAAGGCGATGGCCAGCGATGCGAGCAGCGAGGACTGCAAATAGGTATCGAATTGGCTGAGCAGGAGATCCACGATTTACTCTCCGGATATCTGATATTCCCACACAAGGATAATCAGGATGTGGCAGATGTAAAGAGGAATGGTTGGCACGGCCGGGCGCCTTGCCTTTCTCAGCCGCGCGCGGCGATCAGGGCCGCGCCGACCGCATTGCCCACTTCGCAGTGCTCGGGAAAGACAAGGGTGGTTCCCAGCCGCCTGGCTACCCCGGGAAGAAAGCATCTGGCCGCCGCGCCGACCCCGATGATCGGCAATTTCACGGTGAAGCGCATGGAGAACAGATCGTTGTCCCGCCGGTTGAGCAGGGCGGCGCTGGGGCTGTCCTTCCAGACCGTCCGGGCCAGATAGGTGAGGATGATGGTTTCGATGGCCGCTTCGGTCTCGGCCACAACCTGCCGGCAGAAGGCGTCGGCGGTCAACCCCAGTTGGGCGGCCAGCGCCTCGGCGCCGCATCGGCTCGACTCTTTCTGGCCGATGTCGAGCAGTCCCAGGCCGTGCAGGGCATCGGTGGGGGTGAAGCCCGCCAGCACGACCCGTTGGAGAAACATCAGCCGTTCCAGCCTTTTTTCCAGGAGAATCCCACCTGTTCCCGTTTGGGACGCAAGGACGCTGGGCGGAGCCGGCCCGTGCCGCGCCAGGTAGCTGAGCAGGCTATCGTCGCGTGCCAGATCCGGGTCCAGGCCGTCAACCGGCAGAACCAGGTAGACATCGGGTTCCCGGTTCAGCCAGAGGCGCGGGTCGGGCAGATCCGGGGTCATGGCCAGGGGCTGGACTCTGGCGCCGCCCAGGACGATGCGGCCGTCTCCCTGGACAATGACATGGCTGTCGCCGCCGGCGCCAGCGGTGTACATGTCCACCGCTTCGACATGGGTCCGCCATTCGCCGATGACGCATCCCCCGTGGTTGAGCAGCGGCTCGCCGTCTTTGATCAGGCAGACGTCGGTGGTGGTGCCGCCGACATCGACCACCAGGGCCGAGTCAAAGCCGCTGGCGGCGCCGAAGCGGGCGGTGGCCGCCGGGCCGCTGGCCATGGTGACGGCCGCCTGGTCGGCGATCCGGTCCAGGGCCATGCCGCGGCCGTCGCCGCAGATGATCGTGACCGGACAGTCAAGCCCCTCAGCCAGCATGGATCGCTGGATCGAAGCGAGGAAGTCGGTCATCAAGGGCATGAGCCTGGCGTGGAGACAGGCGGTAGCCGAGCGTTCGAGCATGCCCGGATGGCCGGAGACCAGGTGGGAACAGAAGACCGGCTTGGGATCGATCAGCCGGATGGCTTCGCGGGCCACCAGCTCGTGGGCGGGATTTTTGATGGACATGGCTCCGCAGACGGCATAGCTGTCCACCTCTTTGGCCAGCATTGGCAGGGTGTCGACCAGGCCCTCGATGTCCAGGGGTTCGTCCTCCTCGCCGGTGATGGTGTGGCCGCCCTTGAGGAAGATGTTGGCCACCACCGGCAGCTTGAAATGGCGGACGTAGCCGAGCACGAACAAGCCGACCCTGGCGCCTCGTCCCTCAACCACCGCGTTGGTGGCCAAGGTGGTGGAGACGGCCAGGCAGGCCACCTCCTGCGGCTGAACGGATTGCCGGAGCAGGCTCCGCAGGACCCGGCCGGCGCCGAGGCTGAGGTCGTGGGGCGTGGTCCGTTCCTTGCGCCAGTCGACCACCTGGCCGGAAGCAAGGTCCAGAAGAACGGCGTCGGTGCAGGTGCCGCCGGTGTCGATGCCAATGCAGTAGGTCGTCATGATGCGCGTGCCGTGCGGGAGATGCCGGAATTATGCGGCGGTGAGTCGTCGGCGAACAAGCGGGTGCAATATGATCATCCGCTGGAGCGTCAAGAAGATGCAAAGGGGTGATGGATACCACCAGCCGGCCTCAAAATCAAGTCTTGCATGGGGTGCGCAGTCGCGGTTGTTCGCGTCAGAGGAAGCGGCTCAAGGGCGTCAGCAGCCATCCCAGGAACCGTTCCAGGCGGGTGGCGTGCATGTGGTCGGTTAAGGACAGTCGTTGCGACAGCGCCAGTTCCTCGTTGAACAGGGCCTCCATTTCAAGGCCAAAGGCGTGGTTGTCGATGATGATGTTGATCTCGAAATTGCGGTAGAAACTGCGATAATCAAGGTTGGCCGACCCCAGCGTTGCCCATCGGCTGTCAATGAGCATCACCTTGGCGTGGAGAATGGTTCCCTGGCGGGCGTAGACCTCCACTCCGGCGGCCATCAGCGGCTTGAGGTAGGCGCGGCTCAGCATTTGCACGATGGGCGCGTCGCTGATTGAAGGCACGATCATCCGGACCTGGGCGCCGCGTTTGACGACCCGCAGCAGAGAACGGACCACCCTCGGGCCGGGCAGGAAATAGGGGGTGATGATCCGGACGCAATGGGCGGCGCCGGCCACGGCCAGGCGGAAGGTGTTGCGGATCAGGGGCCGGCTGCGGAGGGGAGAGCCGTTGATGATGGTCACATCGGCGGCGCCTTGGGGTAGGGGCGGGGGGATGTCCTGTCCAGGAACGCCGACGCCGCCTTCCTGGAGCCAGGTTTGGCGGAACAGCCGCTGCAACCCTCCGGCCGCCGGCCCGTCGAGGCGGATGCCGACGTCGCGCCAATGTTCATAACTGTTGCCGTAGCCGGCGTACTCGTTGCCGATGTTGAGCCCGCCGAGGAAGGCAGTGTGGCCGTCGATGATGACCATCTTGCGGTGATCGCGGAGATCGAGCCAACGCAGGCGGGAGAAAGCGGGCATGTTGAACGGCAGGCAGCGTACGCCGGCGGCCTGCATCTGCTGGAAATAGGAGGAGGGGGTGTCGAAACAGCCGATGGCGTCGTAGATTAAAGAGACTTCGACCCCGCGCGAGGCAGCTTCCTGGAGGGCATGGGCAAAGGCCTGGCCCGTCTCGTCGGCCTTGACGATGTAGAATTCGGCGCAGATGGTGGTGATGGCCCTGGCCATGGCCTGGAAGAGGGCGGGAAAAAAATCTCCCCCGTGCGGAAGGAGTGCAACTTTGTTATGGTGAAAATGGACGACATCGGGGTTACCCTTGAGGCGCGAGAGGCGCCCGAAGAGGCGAAAACGTTTTTTTTCGGCGCGTCTGAGAGATCGCATGGGTCGGTCACCGTTCAGACAGAGGGGGCGGCTTTCAGGCGTTGCAGGTGATGGCGCCAATGTACCACGGATTGTCCGGAAGAGAAACCAGAGCGGCCGGCTGTGGTTCCGTTTCAACACGATCGGCCTGAGGCGGCGATGCAGCGCCGCCAAGAGGAGCAGCAGGAGGCGACAATATGGAAAACGAACCGGAAAAAAACGAGATGATGAAGCGCTTTGAAATGCGCATCGAAGGGAAAACCGCTGTGCTTGACTACGTGGAGCAGGGCGATAGCGTGCTGGCCTTTACCCATACCTTCGTTCCTCCGGAGCTGCGGGGCAGGAACCTGGCCGCGATCCTGACCCGTCATGCGCTGGAGGATGCCCGCCGCCAGGGAAAAAAGGTGGCGCCGCAATGTTCCTATGTGGCAGCCTTCATGGAGCGAAACAAGGAGTACGCCGATCTACGGACAGAATCGCCGTTTTAGGCCGGCCGCGGGGAATGGCGTCCACAGCCGGCAGCGCGTCGCGGCTCTCCGTATTTTTTGGATGTGCGCTCCGATGGTTTGAGCGCCTTGAGGCCCGCGTTTGTGCGCCAATGCCGCCATTCTCCGGATCGGGGCATTGGCCGGCGCCGCCCATCTATGGGT
>WRFD01000125.1 GCA_009778955.1 Desulfobulbus sp. | reverse complement strand
CCACCTCCTCCTCCGCCAAAACCGGCGGAACCATCTGAACCTGTGGTTCCGCCAGAGCAGATGACGCCTACCCCCAAGGAAAAAGTCGCGATTCAGCCGGACGTGGCGACACCCGAGCCCGCCCAGTTGAAAAATCCGATTTCCCTGGAGCCTGATAAACGTAAGATCAAGAAAAACCAGGACACCAGGCTGGAAGAGGAGAAGGTCAAGGAACGCGAACAAGAGCAGCGCAAACAGGAAGAGCGCGAGCTGCAGAAAAAGATCGAGGAACGCAAACAGGAAGCTGAACGCAAGGAAACGCAGCGGCGCGAGGAAGAGCGGCAAAAGGCCCTGGTCAAGGCGCGGCTTGAACAGATCAAGGCCGAAAACGAGGCGCGGGCCGCCGCCGCCGAGGCGCGTGAGCTGGCGGCCCAGGCGAATGCCGCCGCCACCGCCGCCGCAGCGGTGCGCGCCGATGCAAACCGCAGGGCGCAGGCCATGCAGAGTGCGGTGAGCGGGGGAGGTTCTTCTGGTCGGCAGCAGGCCCAGTCGATTGTCGAGCAGACCTATTGGGGCGCTGTGGCGCAGCGGGTCAAAAGTTTCTGGGTTCTACCGGAGATGCGTAAATGGGATACGAATCTGCTTGCACTGGTGGTGATCACCATCAACAAGAACGGTGAGGTCACCCGCATCCAGTTCGACCAGAGCTCAAACGATCCGCTCTTTGATCAATTGGTGGAAAAGACGATCAGAAGCGCCGCGCCGATGCCGCGCTTCCCGGCTCTGATGCAGCAGGAAACAACTGTTGTCGGGTTTAAATTCAGGCCCGGTGAACTTGGCAATATGTGAGAGATCGTGTATATCTGGTAAGCCTTGCCCGATTTTTTCCTTTTCTTCTTTTTCTACGGTGAACGGTTATGTTGTGTAAACGACATGTTGCGATAACCCTGACGCTTGCCGCATGCTTTTTTTTCTGCTTGCTGAAAGGGGTGGGCAAAGCTGAACCAGCTTACTTCGACATCACCGCTTCCGAGATGCGGAAAATTATGGTGGCGGTCCCCGGATTTTCCGGCGATGGCCAGGCCGCGGCGACGACCCAGCTTCTGAGCAAGGGATTGGCCTTGCACACCTTTATCAGCGTCATTGATCCGAGCCGCTACGGTGGCGGCAGTGGTGCGGACTGGAAAAGCCTGGGCGCTGATTTTGTGGTCATGGGCAAGGTGGGCGCTGATCCGGCCGGCATGATGGTCGAGGGGCAGATCCTTGACGTGGCCAGTGGCCGGATGATGGTCAGCCACCGCTATAAGGGCGGCGCCGACCAGTTGGAGGACATGACCCTGCGGCTGTGCGACTCCCTGATTGAAGATTTCACGGGCGAAAAGGGCGTTGCCCGCACTCGCATAGCCTATATATCCGATGCCACTGGCAGGAAAGAGGTCTATGTCAGCGATATCCTAGGGCGGCATCCCCGGCAGGTGACCAGTCACCGCGCCTTATGCGTTTCCCCCCGCTTTACTCCGGACGGCAATTCTCTTGCCTATTCGACCTACCATCGCGGCAATCAGGATCTTTATATCACCGACCTGAGACAGAGCAGCATGACGACCTCGCTTTCCCGGCGCAAGGGGTTGAACCTTGCCCCCGCTTTTACGCCCGATGGACAGCGCATGGTGGTGACCTTGAGTCAGAACGGCAATCCCGATATGTACCTCATGAGTCGGCAGGGAGAAATTATCAAGCAGTTGACCTCTGGGGCCGGCATCAATGTTTCCCCCTCTTTTGCGCCCGATGGCCAGACAATGGCCTTTGTTTCCGACCGGAGCGGCAAGCCCAATGTATACGTCATGAATGTCAACGGCGGCCAGGCTAAACGTCTGACTTTCAAGTTCAGTGAGAACAGCGAGCCCGCATGGTCGCCCAAAGGTGATGAAATCGCCTTTACCGGCCTGAAAGAGGGTGTGTACCAGTTGTTCGTGATGGATCGGAACGGCGACAATGTCCGACAACTGAGCAGTGGTGGCGGCAGCTACGAATCGCCGACCTGGGCCCCGGACGGCCGGCTGATCGCTGTCACCCGCAAGAGTGGCAGCCGGTCGGAAATTTGCGCGGTGAGTAAAAACGGCAAGGATATCCGGGTGCTGCTCACCGTACGAGGCAACCAGTCCTACCCGCAGTGGTCCGGACGGTTGCCCTGACCGGATGAGCGAAGCGTGGGGGATGATCCGGAGAAGTCTTTATGATTGAGTGGAATGTCGGTTATTTTGGAAATTAAGGGAGCTTGACTGCAATGAAAAATCTGAAACATATCGCTGCGGCCGGATGTTCACTGCTCCTGTTGACGCAGTGTGCGACCCAGGATGAGGTCCAGAATCTGCAACGTCAGCTTCGCGCGGTGAACCAAAGAGTTGAGGATGTGCGGAACAACACGGTCGGCCAAATGCAGAAGCGACAGGCCAGTTCGGTGAACAAACTCGATCAGGTCGAAGATGAAACGCAGCGCATCCGATCAAGCATCGAAGAGAATAGCAGCCAAAACGCTCAGTTTCGCGACCAAGTCAACCAGAGTATTGCTAGGCTGCAAACCTCGGTGGACAGCTCAAAGTCCAGCCAGGAGGCCAAGATCGCCGAGTTGAATCAGAAGATATCGGTGCTTGAGGAAAAGCTGGCCATGGTCAATGAAAATTTCAGCAAGGCCCAGCAGGAGCGGATCGCCGAGGCTGAAAAAAAGGCGCAAGCCGCGGCGCAAAAGGCAGAGGCCGCTAAACAGAAGGCCGCGCAGGCAAGCGCCACCGCCTCTCAGCCCGTGCCGTCTCCTCCTGCCCCTCAGGCTTCCGGGACCACGGGAGTGATCAAGGTGAGTCCGGACAGCAAGAAGACCAAGGTCGCTGCCGCGACGCCTGCCGCTCCGGAACCGGCCAAGGGAAAGGATCAGCCCGCCGCCGCTCCGGCCAAGCAAGCTGCTGCGCCTGCGGAGAAACCTGCGCCCGAAAAAAACCCGACAGAGAAAACCCCATCGCCGTCTTCTGATTCGTTCACCAGCGGTATGAATCAGTTCAAGGATAAAAAATATAAAGATGCCTATAAGTCATTTGAACAATCCCTTTCCGCTAATCCCAATGGCAGCCAGGCGGCCAAGTCGCTCTACTACATGGGGGAGAGTCTGTATAATCAGGGCGAATACGATCTTGCCATTCTCGATTATCAGAAGGTGATTTCCAACCACGGCAAGGACAGCCTGGCGCCAAGCGCCTTGCTGAAGCAGGGGATGTCGTTTGAGAAACTGACCGATCACGAGACTGCCAAGATCATTTACAAAAAACTGATCAACGACTATGGCGGCAGCTCCGAGGCCTCCCAAGCCAAGGAACGGCTGGGCAAGCTGTAAATAAAAAAAGATCTTGTCGGCGGGCAAACGGAAAGAGCGGCTTGATGCCCTGCTGGTCGCGCAAGGGCTGGCGGTTGACATTGAGGCGGCCCGACGATTGATAGGCGCCGGCATGGTGCTGGTCGACACCACGGTTTGCGACAAAGTCGGCCAACTCGTGGCATTTGACAGCCAGCTTGCACTCAAGACCGCCCAGCGGCGATTTGTCAGCAGGGGAGGAGAGAAGCTTGATGGCGGCTTATGCGCCGCTGGCATTGATCCCAGCGGCTGGGTGTGCGCCGATATCGGCTGTTCCACCGGCGGTTTCACCGACTGTCTCTTACAGCGTGGGGCGCGTAAGGTGTACAGTGTTGATGTCGGCTACGGTGTGCTCGACTGGAAGCTGCGTCAGGACCACCGGGTGAAGGTGCTCGAGCGGACCAATGCCCGCCATTTGACCGGCGAACAGATTGCCGATCCCCTCGATTTTGCCGTGATCGACGCCTCGTTCATTTCCCTTGAACCGCTTCTTGTCCCCCTGTTGCCGCTTTTCCGCGATCTTGTCCGCATTTTTGCCCTGGTCAAGCCGCAATTTCAGTTGCCGCGCGAGGCAGTGGAACCAGGGGGGATTGTCAGCGACCCAGTTTTGCATCGGCAGGCGCTCGGCATGGTGCAGCAGTTCGGCGAATCGCTCGGTCTGCATTGTGCGGCCATGGTCGCCGCCCCTATCCGGGGAGCAAAGGGAAACCAGGAATTTTTCATGCTGTTGACCGGCCTTGCCGGTCCTGCGCCAGAGTCAAGAAAAACAGAAGAAGGAGAGTGATGATGGTTCGATCGCAGGGAAGAGGTATTTTGTTTTTGTTCGGGATGCTGGCGACGGTTTTCACCCTGACCAGCGCTGTTGCCGCCGAATATGTGAGCGTGGTCAAGGACGGGGTCAACCTGCGTTCCGCTCCAGGCACCAATGCCGAGATTCTGTTTCAACTGCCGCTCAACTATCCACTTGAGGTGCTCGGCAAGGAAGGGCAGTGGTTCAAGGTGAGCGACTACGAAGGCGACAAGGGCTATATCCAGGAAACACTGGTCGGCAAAACCCCCCATGTCATCGTCAAGGTCAAGGAGTGCAAAATATACAGCGGGCCGGGGACCAAGGAAAAGGTGGTCGGCAACGGCGTCAAGGATGTCATCTTGCAGAAGGTGGAACAAAAGGGGGATTGGATCAAGGTCACCCATCCCAGTCTGACTGGCTGGGTCAACAAAAGCGCCGTCTGGCCGTGAGCGTCGCGTTCTGAGGCGCCAACTCCGATTGCCCCGGCAACATCAACCGGCAGCCACACCTCCTGTCCTGCCTTGTTCCGGAGCGACAGGCGCTGTTGCCGCTCTTAGCGACCGGTTCGGCCGATGCGTCGCCAGTGCTCAACCCCTGCAGGAACATTGCCCAATGAAAACGATCGCCACCCTCGGGCCGGAGCATTCCCAGTCATGGCAGGCTGCCGTCCAGTATGACAACGAGGCGGAAATCCGCCTTTATCCGCATGTCAGGGCACTGCTCGATGCCTTTGCCGCCCGCGAGGTCGAATACGCCGTGTTGCCGGTGTACAATACCCGCGAAGGGGAGAAGAAACAGTATTTCCGCTTCTTCGATCAGATCAAAGCAGGATTTTGGGTCGATAACATCATCCTCCATTCCACCCTGTCCTTGGGTGTCTTCGACGAGGAGACGACCATTGCCGACCTGTGCCTTCTGGTCGGCAAGCGCGAAGCGTTCAACCAGTGCGAGGAGTTCATCGAAAACCGGCTGCCCGGCGTCACCGAGCTTAGCGTCCAGGATATCGAGCAGGCCGTGGCAGGCATCCGGCGGGAAGGGGCAACCAAGGGTAAGGCGGTGATCGACAGCGCCGAGACGCTCAACGCCCTCGGTTTGCGGATCGTCGAGCGCGAGGTCGCCCCGCACAACCGTACCCGCTTCGCGGTGCTCGGCCACAACCTTGCTCCGGTGACCGGCTACGACGCCACCACCTTGATCTCCGAACCGCTGGACGACCGGGTGGGCATCCTGGTCGACATTCTCAGCGAGTTTTCCCGCCGCGGCATCAATATCGCCGACATGCGAACCGAAAACGACATCAAAACCCAAAAACTCCGCATCTATCTCGAAACGGAAGGGCACATCCAAACCGACACCCTGGCCAGCGCCCTGGCCCACATCGAGTCACGGGTTATCCAGCAGCACGGCATGATTCGCGTTCTGGGTAGCTTTCCCAGGGTCGACATGCGGACCAAGTATATTAAATCGTTCGGCTTTATTGGAACGGGCGCCATGAGCAGATGGTTTGCCGACCGGTTGGAGAGCGAGGGCTACGAGGTCGTGCTCACCGGTCGTTCTACCGCGCTGCGGCCGGAAGAGATGGTGCAGCAGGTCGATGTGGTGGTGGTCTGCGTACCGATTTCCGTCACTTCAGCCACTGTGCGCCAGTATGGTCTGCTGATCAGGCCTGGCAAGGCCTTGATCCTGCTTGCCGGCGAGTCAGAGGAGACCATCGAGGCTGCCCTGGCATCGACCAACGAAGAGGTCGAAATCATGCTGGTGCACAATCTCTGGGGTCCCCAGGCCGCCACCATGAAGGACAAGAACGCCATTGTGGTGCGCACGCCGCGCAGCGGCATGTTTTGCAGCGAATTCGAGGCGTTTCTCTACAAACACGGGGCGGATATCTACCACGATTCCCCCTCCATGCACGATCTGCTGATGGGCATCGGGCAGAAGCTTCCCACCCTGATCTCGGTCGCCCTGGCCATGACTCTGCAAGACAACAACATCACCAGCGAGAACATCGCCAGCCACTGCACCCTGACCTCACTTTATCCCATTCTGGCCATGTCCAGGGTGCATTCCCAGAATCCTCGCACCTACGCCGAGATCATGTCGACCACCGGCGACAGCCGCAAGATCGTTGTCGATTTCGCCAAGAACCTGCAACGGGTGATCGACATGGCCGATGCCGCTTCCATCGACAGGCTCTGCGCCCTGATCGACACCAATGCCGGACACTTGAGCGAGTCTTTTCTCCAGGCCCGGATGCAGCAGGCCAAGGCGGTCGACGAAGTGCTCGGGCGGATGATGTGAAGCTCGTGTTTGACCCTATCCAAGGCAATGATTACCCTAGCGGCATGATTAATCCCCAGAAAAGAAAAGGCGCCTGAGCGACATGATTGATCCCCGGAAAAGAAACCTCGCGCTGCTGGCGCTTGCCCTGTTGTGGTGTGGCGTTCTCCTGTTGCAATCGTATTTTCGGCCCGGCAGCACCTGACCCATCCCGAGCCTGCCGCCGGTCGGCGGTTCACCTTGCCCTCTGCCTCCGGCGGCGGGTTCTGTTCAACCACGTTGAGGAGCCAAAACGTTCATGTTGTCCACCCTATTGCGATATATTGAAGAGAAGCATTACTGCCCGCATTGCAGCGGTCACCTGACCCTGTGTCATGCACCGCCCATTCACGTGGGAGACGGCCTGGGCTGGGGCTCGGAATATCTTTTTATCTGTCTCAACGACTCCTGCCCGCTCTTTGTCAAGGGATGGGAGTACATTGCCAACCAGTACGGCCATGTCGGCTCCTACCGGTATATGGAGATCCCCAATTCCAAGGAAAAATATAGCATGATGGTGGTTTCCAAGGAGGCTTTTACCGGCAGCATCGTCGATATCGAGTCGATCGAGCGTCAGAACGAACACTATCAGCGCCAGCAGGAGGCTCTGTCTGCTCTGGATACATGCCTGGAGGAGAAGCGGCTAGACCCGGTGCTGACGGTCTTGCTGGACGAATCGATCCGGATTGATGACCGTAAGCAGGCGGTTGGCCTGCTGGTCCCCTTAAACGATATCGCCTGTGTCGAACCGCTACGTAGCCATACCTTCAGGGACCCGCACCTGGAACAGGAAGTGAATCTGGCTGTCGGCAAGATCCTGGCGGCTCATTTCCTCAAGGAGTGCCCGCACTGCGCCGAACTGATAAAGGCCAGGGCCACGGTCTGCAAGCATTGCCACCGGGACTTGACAACCTGACTTTCTGCTTGCAAAAAAGAGGGTGTGCGGGTATAAGAGCGCACGTTTGGGTGGTGAGCGTAGCTCAGTTGGTGGTAGCTCCGGATTGTGGATCCGGCGGTCGTGGGTTCGAATCCCATCGCTCACCCCATTCGTTCATCCAGAGAAGTTCAGGATAGCTTATAACCCCGCTTCCCAACGAGGAAAGCGGGGTTTTTGTTTTGATGACGAAATACAAAAGATGCGCGGCGCGGGATTCAAAAGTTGGGATAGGCAGCCTCGCCTTTGGTCTTCAGGTTGGCCTTCAAACGGGCAATGCCGGCACGTGCTTCCGTGACCGCAGGCTACCGGCAGCTTCACCATGTGTTTCCAGCAATCGT
>WRFD01000124.1 GCA_009778955.1 Desulfobulbus sp. | reverse complement strand
GGCAATGGCCGCCAGGCTGCCCATGCTGCACGGCAGCACTACCATGGCGTCGTAGCGGGTAGATCCGGAAGCCGGCGGCGCAAAAAAATCGTCGGCCGCAAACCAGCAACTCACCAGGGGCAGCTGCTCAGGCTCAAGACTCAGTTCAAAAGCCAGCACCTTGCGCCCCGCCTCGGAGGCAATGCCGTGAACCTCAATTGATTGCCCAGCCAGCAGTTCGAGCAGGGCCGGGACATAGAGCATGCCGGTGGCGCCGGTGATGCCCAGAAGGATGCGCCGCTGGTCCGCCATTACATCTCCTTGATGCCGATGTAGATCGAGACGATGCCGAAAGTCAGCGGCAGCCTGGTCACAGTGGCGAAACCGGCCTCGCGCATCAAATGTAACAGTTCCTCCGGCTCATAGAAGGCGGCGATCGAGGAAGCCAGATATTGATAGGCCTCCTTGTCGCCGGAAATCAGTCCGGCCACGGCCGGCAGCACCCGGTTCAGATAAAAGGTGTAGAGAGGTTTGACGATCGGGTTGGTGGGTCGGGAAAATTCCAAGATAAGCAGTTTGCCCGAAGGTCGCAGGATGCGATGCATCTCGCGCAACCCCTGCAGGGTACGGGACAGATTACGCACGCCGAAGGCTACGGTGCAGCCCCAGAACATGTTGGACGGCGCCGGAATAATCTCGCCGTCGCCACAGACCGGAACAATGCGGTCTCTGCGGCTGTCGGTTTGAAGGGATTTGGCCCCGGCCCGCAGCATGTCCTCGCAAAAATCGATGGCCAGCACCTTCCTGCCATTAGCTTGGCGGGTCAACTCCAGGGCGAGCGGCAAGGTGCCGGCACAGAGATCGAGCACCCAGCCGCCTGGAAATTCTCGCAGCAGCCGGGTGGTCCGCCAGCGCCAGTAACGGTCGATCTGCAGGGAGAGCAACGAGTTGAGGAGATCGTACCGACCGCTGATCGAAGAAAACTTCTCGCGAACGAATTGCTTCTTGGCGTCAGGGGAGCACCTATCATTCATGCGCGTCGTTGGCATACTCCGACCGGGAGACGGCCGGTTCATTGAAATATCTTCAGAGGCAGAGCCGAGGATGGCGCTTCACCGCGATCGATCAGGTACTGGAAGAAACGCTCCAAGGCCTGACATTTCACGGGCGAGAGGTCGTGTTGAATACCCATGAGATAGGCCGAACAGGTGTCGCAATCCATGGGAATGCGGCGAGCGACCCGGTCGCAGATCTCGGCCATCCGCACCGTGCCCTGCTGCCGGCACTCGACCAGGGTCTTGCGGATGGCGCGAGCGTTTTCCGGATGTTCGGCCAAAAATGCCTCGCGCACCACGCATACCGAGAAAACAAAGGGCAGGCTAGTTCTCTCGTGCCACACCTCGCCCAGATCCAGTTGCACCGGATACTGTCCTCCGGTTCGCAGCCGCAGGGCATCGTCGCCGATGGCCAGCACAGCGCTGACGCCATCCAGCTGCGCCCTCGCGCCGCAGACCTCGCCGATCTCGTAGCGTGGTTTGATCTGGTAGAATTCCTCCAAGATGATCTTGACCAGGCGAACCGAGGTGTCGGATTGGCCGGTCAGGCGGATCAGCTTGCCGTCCAGGGTCTCGGGGTCGACCTGGGAAAAGAGGAAGACCGAGCCCACCGGGCCAGTGGCGCTGATCGACAGGTCGGCCAGGATCTGGTAGCGCTCAGGCCGGGCGGCATAGGCGTAGGAGGAGACAAAGCCCATGTCGATCCGGTCTTCGGCCAGCAAAATGTTCAGTTGGCTAGGCTGCCCCTCGACCACCTGCCAATCGGCGGGTAGAATCCGTTCTTTCCATATCTCGTAGATAGGGGCAACATTTATGTAGTTCACCATGCCTATGCGCGCCATCTCTCGGACCTCACAGCAAAATTCGGTCTAACTCGGCCTGGTCTCCGTTTTCCACCAAGAACCGATACACCTGTTCCTCGTTTTCAATATCCTCGGGTAGAGGCACAACAAGCAGATCTGCCTTTTTACCGGCAGCCAAGGTTCCCAGGCATCCATCCATCGCCAAGGCTTGAGCCCCACCAAGGGTGGCCATGCGAAAAATCTCCGCCGCCTGAACCGCCGGATGGGCTTTGGCAAGCAGCCGCATCTCCCGCCACAGCGAAAGCCTCGGATTGCTGGCCAGGCTGTCGGTACCCAAGGCTGGCAGCATACCATGATCGAGGCAGGCGCGCACCGGTGGCGTGCCGGTGCGCAAAAATTGGTTGCTGCCAGGGCAAAGGCAGACTTTAACGCCCTCCCCAGCCATGATCCGAATCTCCTCGTCAGCGACATGGATGGCGTGAATGCACAGGGTGCGGCTGTCGAGCAGGCCGAGGGCGTGAAAATAATGGATCGTGCCGCCGTGGCCTTGGGGAACGAAGGAATCGTCCCAGAAGTCGCGCTGGCGGATGAATTCTACCATCTCCCCCCTGCCCTCCCGGATCATTTCACCTTCGGCCGCGGGTTCGGCGGTGTGAATGGGAAAGATATGGGCGAGTGCCCTGGCCCGCTCCTTCAACCGGCGCAGGAGGCGGGGGTGGGTGGAATACGGGGCGTGACCGGAACAGAGCGAGGTGTCGTCTTCTCGTTCAAGCCGCTGCAAATTTTTAGTCAGGGTGCGTTCGGCCAGGCCGAGATACTCACGAAAAGGCAGCAGCCGCCCGGGAAAGGAGGCGGCTATCGAGCGGCCGATGGCGGTGTTGCCGATATCGGCCAGCACGCTTACCCCGGTGCGATACTGAAGTTCGGCGACGCGGCCGGCGGCCTGTTCAGCCAGCTCCCCGGTTGCGCCGAGGCGGTCGCGAAGCTGCAACAGCCGGTTGATCCAACCGGTGAAGGTGGTGTCGAGGGGTGATGTGGCCAAGGCGGCCAGATGCGAGAGTTCCAGATGAATGTGGGCGTTGACCAGCGCCGGGGTCAGGGCCGCCTGGCAATGGTCGCTCACAGCCGCCCTTGGGTATTGCTGGCGCAGTCGCGCTGTTTCGCCGACCGCGAGCAGGGTGCCGTCAGTCACAGCCACCGCACCGTTTTTGATGGGGTTGCCGTCGACCGGGACGACCCAGGCGGCGCTGTGAATACTGATCGAGTCGGCGTCCATCACACCAGGGTGTAGTCCATCACCCGCTGTCTGGGGGTGAAACCGGCATCACTCACTAAGCGCCTGATTTCCACTTCCGACAACCGGAAATAGACACCGGCTGCGGCCACCACGTTTTCTTCGATCATGGTCGAACCAAAATCGTTGGCGCCGAAAAAGAGCGACAGTTGGGCGATCTTCGGCCCTTGAGTCACCCAGGAGGCCTGGATGTTCGGGATATTGTCCAGAAAAATCCGGCTTAAGGCCAGCATGCGCAAATAGCTGACCGCCGTGGTCTTGTCGATGGTCCGGGTAGCGGCCAGCGGGGTGTGGTCGGGTTGGAACGGCCAGGGAATGAAGGCGGTAAAGCCGCCGGTCCGGTCTTGCAAGTCGCGCACCCGCTGCAAATGTTCAAGCTGCTCCGCCTTGGTTTCGATATGGCCGAACATCATGGTGGCGGTGGTGCGCAGGCCAAGACCGTGGGCAATGGTCATCACCTCGATCCACTGATCGGCATCGCACTTGTTCGGCGCCAACTCCCGCCGCACCCGGTTGCTGAGGATTTCGGCCCCGCCTCCGGGGATGGAATCAAGCCCGGCGGCCATCAGCCGTTTGATCACTGTTGACAGCGAACAACCGGATATCCCAGCAAAATGCACTATTTCCGGCGGAGAAAATCCGTGGATATGGATGCCGGTGGCCTTCATGCACCGGAGCATGTCTTCGTAATACTCCAAAGGCAAATCCGGATGCAGGCCACCTTGGAGCAGAATCTGGGTGCCGCCCAATTCTTGCGTTTCAGCGATTTTCTGCGCCAGTTCCGCCTTGGTCAGCACGGTGCCGCACCCCCCTTCCGGCGCTTTGAAAAACGCGCAGAACTTGCAGGCGGAGATGCAGACATCGGTATAGTTGATGTTGCGGTCGATCACATAGGTGACCATTGGTTGCGGATGCAGCCGCATGCGGACGGCATGGGCGCAAAAACCCAACTGATGGAGGCTGGCCTGTTGCGAAAGGCACAGGAATTCCTCGCCGTCGATCCGAAGGCCAGACTCAATCTTGGCGATGATCGTCTGCAGCATAAGGCTCAATAGGCGGCAAGGACATTGTAAAGGGTGTCGCGCTGCACCGGCTGCCGTCCTGCCTCCTTGATCAGCCGGATCAGCGTCTTGTGGCCGATCGCCTGCTCGGTTTCCGCACCGGCCATGTGGGTGATCACCTCTTCCTTGACCGTGCCGTCCATGTCGTCCGCGCCGAACGCCAGGGCCACCTGGGCCATTTTAGGCCCGATCATCACCCAATAGGCCTTGATGTGGGGGAAATTATCGAGCATCAGACGGCTGACTGCGATATTTTTGAGGTCGTTGATCCCGGAGGTGCTGGCGTGTTCCGCCATGGCGGTGTTTTTGGGATGAAAGGCCAGGGGTATGAAGGCCAGAAAGCCGCCGGTCTCGTCTTGGGCGCACCGCAGGGCATCGAAATGTTCAAGCCGCTCCTCAACAGTTTCGATGTGGCCATAGAGCATGGTGGCGTTGGTTTTCAGTCCAAGTCGATGCGCGGTTTGCGACACTTCGATCCAGCCTTCGCCGGACAGTTTTTTTTCGCAGGTCGCCTGACGGATGCGCGGACTGAACACTTCGGCGCCGCCGCCGGGCATCGAGCCAAGACCGGCATCGACCAGTTGGCGCAGGGCCTGTTCCACCGACAAGCCCGCCACCTGGGCCAGGTGGCGGATCTCGACACAGGTGAAGGCCTGGATGTGGACCTCGGGCCGCACCTCCTTGATGCCGCGCAACAAATCGAGATAATAGGAAAAGGGCAAGTCAGGGTGCAGGCCGCCGACCATGTGCACCTCGTCGATCGGCTCGTCGAGCCGTTGCCTGACCTTGTCCTTGACCTCATCCAAGGTCATTTCAAAGGCCAGGGCATGACCCTTTTCCTTACCGAACGCGCAGAACTTGCACAGATTGACGCAGATGTTCGAATAGTTGACGTGCTGGTTGTATATAAAAAAGGCTTGGTTGCCGTTTTTCCGTTCCCGGACGATGTTGGCCAGGTAGCCTAGGGCGAGAATATTGGGGTGCCTGTACAGAGTTGCGCCGTCGGCAAGCGTCAACCGTTCGTCATTGTTGATTTTTTCCAGAATTTTCCCCAAACCGGCTTGTTCGATGTACGTATCCATAACCTTGTCCGGACCTCGGAAACAAAAAAAGAAGCCCCTTGGAAAGGGGCTTGCCTTGGTAAAAACTGTTAAAAAACTAATCGAGAAAGAAACGGAGTTTTTCCCGACGGCTGGAATGCCGCAACCGGTTGAGCGCCTTCTTTTCAATCTGCCTGATGCGCTCGCGGGAAACGTTGAACCGTTTGCCGATCTCCTCTAAAGTGTATTCCGCCTTTTCGCCGATACCGAATCGCAGGCGGATGATTTTTTCCTCGCGGTCGGTCAGGGTCGATAGCACTTCGGTCACCCGATGCGCCAACTCCCTGTTCTGCACCGCGTCGTAGGGCGATTCGGATTCCTGATTCTCAAGAAAATCGCCCAAGGTCGAGTCATCGTCGCCGACCGGGGTCTCTAGAGAAATTGGCTCCCGCGAGGCTTCCAAGATGGCCAGGATTTTATCCATGGGCAAGTCGGTCATCTTGGAGATTTCCACCGGGGTCGGTTCGCGGCCCAGTTCCTTAAGCAGCGAATAGAAGGCCTTGAAGAACTGGCTCCTCAGCTCCAGGAAATGCACCGGCAGCCGGATCGTGCGGGTCTTGTCGAGGATGGCCCGGGTGATGGCCTGGCGAATCCACCAGGAAGCATAGGTGGAAAACTTGTTGCCTTTTTTATAGTCAAAACGAAAGACAGCCCGCATCAGACCGAGATTGCCTTCCTGGATCAGGTCAGCCAGGGTCAGCCCCTGGTGCATATAGCGCTTGGCAATGGAAACCACCAGGCGCAGGTTAGCCCGGATCATCGAATCCTTAGCGAATTCAATCGAACGGTTGTAGGCCTCGACCTTGGTGTTCAACTCGAACAGCTCGCGCTTTTCCGGATAATTCCGGTTGGCAATGCTGACGCAATGTCGCATATAATTGAGCTGCTGTTTTTTTGGTTTGAGCGTCGGGTCGCGGCGCTGCCAGAGATCAATGCGGTCAACCAGCATCTTGACCTCGGACACGCCGGATTTATCCAGGCGGACGGCATCGATGATGGCATCGAACCCCTCCCGGATCGTCTTGGAATACTTGGCCTCCTCTTCCGGGGTCAGCAGGTCGAACTGCCCCATCTCCCGCAAGTAGGTGGTGGTGGTTTCCTCGGATTCATGCTCTTCGCTCTCAGGCAGACTGTCGGAAACCGTCTCGTCTTCGCTGCATTTTTTTCCGGTCCATTCTTCGCCGGAAAGGGTCTTGCGCTTACCTGATTCTTCTTGGGTAACAATCTCAATATTGTTTTCGCCCAGAAAATCGAAAAGTTCTTCAATGGCCCCTGGGTCTTTGATCTGTTCGGGGAGGAGTTCGTTGAGATGTTGAAAGGTAATGCAGCCTTCGTCTTTTCCGGCCTCAAGAAGGTCATTTTTTATACCAGAGAGCACCGCCTTTCTCCTATCGATTTGTGCGTGGACACAAAGGTTTTGATGATAAAAAGAATTTTATAGATTACTCTCTCGCAAGAAAAAAGCAAGCGGCGAGTGCCTCCTATGCGAAAAAAAACAGAGACACAAACCTTTTCATCGGATGGGCATTCACGCCGCAAGCATCTTGCTTCCTCGAACGGAAAATAAAAATATGAAGCACAATGAGAGATTCGTAAACATTCTCCGGCAAAGGTCAAGTGGAGTTTTGCTGCCAATTTTTTCGCTTCCCGGCCCGCACGGCATCGGCGATCTGGGGCCATCCGCCCTGCGGTTCGTCGATTTTCTCAAGGCAGGCGGGCAAAGCTGCTGGCAGATCCTGCCTGTTGGACCTGTCAACCCGCTGTTCGGCAATTCCCCCTATATGAGCCCATCGGCCTTAGCCGGCTCCCCGCTGCTGATCAGCCCCCAACTGCTGGTGGCCAGGGACCTGATCTGGCCAGAGGAGATCGCGCCGTCGGAGTTTTCCGAATACAACATCGACTACGACCGGGTCGTCCGGCACAAAAACCATCTGCTCGCCCTGGCATGGCAGCGGTTTCAACGCCGTCCCGGCTGGACCGATCTGCTCAAAGCCTTTGTCGATCACCACCCCTGGTGCATTGATTACGCCTTGTTCGTGGCCTTCAAACAGCGCTACCGCGACAAACCGTGGTATGAATGGCCCGAAGACATCCGTCAACGTCAGCCTGAGGCGCTGACCAGTGCCAAGTGCGCCCTGCGGGAGCAGATTGATGCCGCAGTGTTCAACCAGCACCTGTTTTTCAGTCAATGGATGGAATTGCGGGAATATGCACAGCAACAATCTATTCGTCTCATCGGAGATCTGCCCATCTATGTGGCTCTGGACAGCTCCGATGTATGGGCCAATCAGGAGATCTTCCAGCTCGACAGCACCGGCGCCCCGACCTATGTCGCCGGAGTGCCGCCCGATTACTTCAGCGCCACCGGTCAACGTTGGGGCAATCCTCTCTACCGCTGGACTGCCGCAAACACGGAAATTCGCAGTCAACTTTGGGATTGGTGGGAACAGCGTCTGCGCTTGAATTTTATGCTGGCCGACACGATCCGTAT
>WRFD01000123.1 GCA_009778955.1 Desulfobulbus sp. | reverse complement strand
GGACGATATTGCCGTGGAATCTCAGGAACAATTTACTCATCAGAGCTTAACCGAACATCTGCGGGATCTGCGCTCCTGTCTGATGATTTCACTCGGGGCTGTGGCCGTCGGTTTTGTTGCGGCCAATGCCATAATCGAATCCCTGGCCGACTTGTTTCTAGCGCCGTTGCTCAAGGTTTTGCCCAAGGGCACGCCGCTGATCTTCACCGCCTACCAGGATGGGTTTTTTTTTATCTGAAGGTCGCCCTGGTCGCGGCCGTGGTTTTTGCCAGTCCGGTCATTTTTTTGCAGATCTGGCGCTTCGTCTCCCCCGGTCTCTATCGCCATGAGAAGCGGGTAGCGATTCCCTTTGTTGGTGTTTCAACCCTCTTCTTTCTTGCCGGCGCAGCCTTCGGTTACTGGGTGGTCTTTCCGCCGGCCTTCCGGTTTCTGCTGGGCTACACCAACGACTTCCTCGAACCTCTGCCGTCAGTCGACGAATATTTCTCCCTGGCTTTGCGCCTGTTTTTTGCCTTTGGCCTCATTTTCGAACTACCGGTGATGATGGTGTTGTTGGGCAAGATTGGCTTGGTCAACAAGCCTTTTCTGGTCAAGAACCGGAAATATGCCGTGCTGATCGCCTTTATTGTCGCCGCCATCCTCACTCCGACGCCGGACGTGGTCAATCAGGTTCTGATGGCCGGGCCGCTGGTTTTGCTCTACGAGGTCAGCATCGTGGCCGTCTCCCTTTTCGCCCGCACCACCCTGTTCGTTTTTGCTCCCAAGTCCGAGGGAGAACAGCCGGCTGCCGGCAACACAGACCAGGAGTAAGACGGCGGTTTCCCCGGCATGCGCCCTGGGCCGGGGCCGCGACTTTCCCCTTGCCGGATGCAAAATCATTCGTATATGGTAATTGAGTCGGTCCGTACGACTCCGGTAGGAGACGGGTGAGCGCCGATCCCGCCGCCATCACCTCAACGCATTGTCAACAGGAGTAAAATATGTCCTATCTAGCTGATTTTGAAAAAGCTTTGGCAGTTGGCCGGCCGCCGAACGTCAGGACTCTGTTCCCCAACTCGCGCGCCCTGATCGTCAGCGGCAAGGTGATCGACCGTGCCATGCTGGCCAAGGGCGGGGCCATGACCATTGCCGCCAACGGCCGCAACAACCTCATTATCCGGGGCGCGCTCCAGGCCGCGCAGCGGGCGCATGCCGCGATCATCATCGAGATTGCCCGCTCGGAAGGCGGGGCCAGCGCCTACTGCCCTGTGAACTACTGGAATATCGCCCGCCAGGTGGATGCCCTGTGCAACGAATTGGCGATTACCGTACCAGTAGCCATCCATGCCGATCATTACGGCATCAAAAAGCCGGAAGACGTGCCAGTGGCCGCGATTGAGATCCCGACCCTCTTCGAGGCCGGCATGACTTCGATCGCCATTGACGCCTCGCACATGCCCGACGCCGACAACCTGCTGGCCAGCATCGAACTGGCGAAATACATTCCCTCCTGGGCCGGTCTGGAAACCGAGGTGGGAGAGATCAAAGGCAAGCATGGCTTGTCCACCAAGGAAGAGGCCCTGTTCATCATTCAAGGCCTGAATGCCCACGATATTTTTCCGGACTGGATCGCCCTCAACAACGGCACCACTCACGGCATCGAGGCCTCGGCCCAGGGCATCCAGGTGGAGTTGACCGCCGAGATTCACAAGGCGATTGCCGGTTATGCGGTTTCAGGCGCCCAGCACGGCACCTCCGGCAACAATTCAGACCGGCTGCGGGCGATCGCCGCCCAGACCTACACCACCAAGGCGAACGTCGCCACGGCCCTGCAAATGGTTTCCTGGGGCTTGGAAGTCAACGATTACGGCAATGCCGCGCTGGATGCCAACGGCGATTTCATCAAAATTCATGGCGAGGGCGTCACCGACGAGCTGTGGCAGGCCATGCGGGGCTATGCCGATTCCAAGGGCTGGAAGAAAGGGGATTACAAGAGCCTCAATCTGCCTTTTGAAAACAAGATCATGGGGCAGCCCAAAGCGGTGCGCGAGCGGATGGCCCGCCGGGTGGAGAATTTCATCCACACCATGCTGGTCGAGGTCTTCAATGCCGCCGACACCGCCCGCTTCGGCGTGGAGGCGATTCTTGAGGCCGGTTCCTATGATATCGGCCCCAAGACCGGGCGGATCGAATCGCCTGAGAACTGGAGCATGGAAAAAATCCGGGCGCGGGGTGCGGCCATGAACACCGACAAGGGACCCTCGGGCAATTACGACGACTGAGTCTTGAAGGAAAGCAATTTGAACAAATTTCAAAAGATTCTGATCACCGGCGCGGCCGGGTTCATTGGGCATGGTCTAGCTCTGCGGCTCTTAGCCGAAGGGCGGGAGGTGGTCGGGCTTGACAATCTCAATGACTATTACGATCCGCAGCTCAAACGGGACCGTCTGGCCCAACTGACGGTCCATGCCAACTATCGCCATGCCGGATTCGACCTGGCGGATCGCGAACAGACCGCCGTCCTGTTCGCCGAGGCGCGGTTCGACGCCGTGGTCAATTTGGCGGCCCAGGCCGGGGTCCGCTATTCGCTGATCAATCCCCATTCCTACGTCGACACCAATGTGGTCGGCTTTGTCAACCTCCTGGAAGGATGCCGCCACACTGGGGTCAAGCATCTGGTCTACGCCTCGTCGAGTTCAGTGTACGGGGCGAACACCAAAATGCCTTTTTCGGTGCACGACAACGTCGATCATCCGGTGTCGCTGTACGCGGCCTCGAAAAAAGCCAACGAACTGATGGCCCATGCCTATAGCCACCTGTTTAACATCCCCACCACCGGGCTGCGCTTTTTTACCGTGTACGGGCCGTGGGGACGGCCAGACATGGCCTTGTTCCTGTTCACCAAGGCCATCCTCGAAGATCGGCCGATCGACGTGTTCAACAACGGCAACATGGACCGGGATTTCACCTACATCGACGACATCGTCGAGGGGGTGGTCCGGGTGATTGACCAGGTGGCGGAACCCGATCCTGGGTGGCGCGGCGATGCTCCCGATGCGGCCACCAGTTATTGCCCCTGGCGGGTGTACAACATCGGCAACAACAACAAGGAACGGCTGATGCGCTATATCGAGGTGCTGGAGGACTGTCTGGAGAGGAAGGCCAAGAAGAATTTTCTGCCTATGCAGGATGGCGATGTGCCGGCCACCTATGCCGATGTCGCCGATTTGGTGGCAGCGGTGGGGTTCAAGCCGGCCACCTCGATCGAGACCGGCATCAGCAAATTCGTCGAGTGGTACCGGGAGTATTACCAGGTTTGATCAAAACAGCAGAAGCGGACGAAAAGGCGACAAAAGGCGGCGGCGCGGCAACGCGCCGCCGCCTTTTTGCGTTTCAGCTCAACAGCGCCTTCGCGCTGCGGACGATGCCATCGGCGTCGATGCCGGCATCGGCCCAGAGGACTGCCTGGGGGCCGTGTTCGACAAAATGATCGGGGTAGCCGAGGATGGTGGCCGGCAGATGGAGGCCGCGTTGATGCAAAAGCTGTAGTACGCCACTGCCGAAGCCGCCGAGGATGCAGTTGTCCTCGATGGTGATGACCCGACCGGTTCTCGTCGCCCAGGCAGTGATGAGTTCGCTGTCCAGGGGACGGACGAAGCGGGGGTTGATGACCGCGGCGTCGATGCCCGATGCCGCCAACCGTTCCGCCGCCGCCAGGGCGGGAAAGACCCGGTTGCCCAAGGGCAGCAGGAGCATGTCGCTTCCTTCCCTGAGCAGTTCGCCCTTGCCGATTTCCAGCCGGCAAAAGGAGGCATCCAGGGGAACGCCTTCGCCGCTGCCCCGGGGATAGCGGATCACCACTGGACCTTGGTGGTGCAGAGCGGTGAACAGCATCTGCTGCAGCTCGTTTTCATCCTTGGGCGACATCACCGTCAGGTTGGGAATGAAACGGAGGAAGGAAAGATCGAAAACGCCATGGTGGGTCGGCCCGTCGGCTCCGACCACGCCGCTGCGGTCCAGGGCGATGACGACCGGCAGGTTGGGCAGGCAGACGTCGTGGATCAGTTGATCCAAGGCCCGCTGCATGAACGAGGAATACACGGCGAACACCGGTCGCAGCCCTTCCAGGGCCAGGCCCGCGGCAAAGGAGACCGCATGCTGCTCGGCGATGCCGACATCAAAAAAGCGGTCGGGAAACTCGGCGGCGAACGGAAGCATGCCGGTGCCGCCGGGCATGGCGGCGGTGATCGCCACCAGCCGTTGATCCTGCCGGGCCAGGCGGCACAGGGTGTCGCCGAAGACTTGGGTGTATGAAACCGGAGCGCTGGGTGTTTTTCTGGGCTGACCGGTGGCGGCGTCAAAGGGGCCGATGCCGTGATAGTCGCCGGGATGGGTTTCGGCCGGAGGGTATCCCTTGCCCTTGGTGGTGATCACATGCACCAGCACCGGACCGTGGTTGTGGTCGCGGACATTTTCCAAGGTGGCGATCAAGTCGCCGAGTTCGTGGCCGGGAATCGGGCCGACGTATTTGAATTTCAGGGCCTCGAACAACATGCCCGGAGTGAAGAGGCCCTTGATGCTCTCCTCGCTCTTGCGCAGCATTGTGAGGATGTTCTCGCCCACCGAGGAGAGCGCCAGCAGACGTTCCTCAATGTGGTCGCGCAGGCGGCGGACCATTTTGCCGGTCATCTTGCGGCTGAGGAAACTGGACAAGGCCCCGACATTCTTTGAGATCGACATTTCGTTGTCGTTGAGCACAACGATCAGATCCCGGTCGAGATCGCCGGCATGGTTGAGTCCCTCAAAGGCCATACCCGCGGTCATGGAGCCGTCGCCGATGACCGCGACCACTTTGGATCGGTCGCCTTGGATGGCCTTGGCCGCGGCCATGCCGAGGCCGTGTGATACCGAGGTGGAGCTGTGGCCGGTTTCAACAGTGTCGTAGTCGCTTTCCGAGCGTTTGGGAAAGCCGCTGATGCCCTTGTGGCGGCGCAGGGTCTGGAATCGGTTCCGGCGGCCGGTGATCAGCTTGTGGGCATAAACCTGATGGCCCACGTCCCAGATCAGCCGGTCGCGAGGGGTGTCGAAGACATAATGCAGGGCCAGGGTCAGCTCGACCACCCCCAGGCTGGGAGCCAGGTGGCCGCCGGTCTCGGCCACGGTGGCAATGATGGTTTCCCGGATCTCGCGGGCGAGCTGCTCCATTTGCGGAAGGCTGAGGCCGCGCAGGTCAGTGGGCGAATCTATGGCCTCAAGTAGGGGGCCGGGCTGGTCGGTCAGGGTATCCACAATGAGCATGACGAAATTCTATTTCCTGCGATCAACTATATAGCGAGCCAGGGCACGAAGCGGATCGGCCTGGTGATCGAACGCGGCCAGGGCGGCGATCGCCTCCTGCACCGCTTCCCGGGCCATGATCCGCGACGTCTCCACGCCGAACAGCGAGGGGTAGGTGACCTTGTCGGCCTTGGTGTCGCTCCCCGCGGATTTGCCCAGCTCGGCGGTGGTGGCTTCGATATCGAGGAGATCGTCGACAATCTGGAAGGCAAGACCGACGTGATCGCCGTAGGTTTTCAGGGCCGCCTCCTGGTCCTCGCCGGCTCCGGCGACCATGGCGCCGCAGGCCACCGAGGCGGTGATCAGGGCTCCGGTCTTGCTGCGGTGAATGCGGCGCAGTTCCTCGTATCCCACCTGCTGTCCCTCGTAGATCATATCGAGGGATTGGCCGCCGACCATGCCCAATGGCCCGGCCGCGCGGGCAATGGTCCGGATGATGCGGATGCGGGCCGAGTCGGGCAGGGCGGCCGAGGTCGCGCCGCTGAGCAGCTCGAAGGCAAAGGTCAAGAGGCCGTCGCCGGCGAGAATGGCCGCCGCTTCGCCGAAAACGGTATGGTTGGTTGGCTTGCCCCGGCGGAGATCGTCGTCATCCATGGCCGGCAGGTCGTCGTGAATAAGGGAGTAGGTGTGGATGCATTCCAGGGCGCAGGCCACGGGCAGGGCACGCTGCCGGGTTTGCTCGCCGCTGTCCACCGCCTCGGCGCCGGCCAGGCAGAGAACGGGCCGGATGCGTTTGCCGCCGGCAAAGAGGCTGTAGCGCATCGCCTCGATATGTTGGGCAAAGGCGCCGATGGGTTCCAGCATGAGGGCGGCCAGACGGTCCTCGACCCTCCGGCGCTGTTCATCGAGATAGATTCTAATTTCCACCGTCTTCCTCGGCAAAAGGCACGCCAACCAGATGACCATCCTTGTGCAGCAGCAATTCGACCTGCGATTTCGCCTCGTCGAGCCTGCCGTTGCAAAAGTGGGCCAGCGCCATGCCTTCGTTGAATTTTTCCAGGCTTTTTTCCAGGCTGAGTTCTCCGGATTCGAGTTCTTCGGTGATTTGTTCCAGCCTGGCCAGCGCTTGTTCGAAGGTCTTTTTCGCCATGCAGCGGCTCCGCCCTTTCGGGCTGCAAACGATTTTATTTGCCGAACAGATCGGACAAAGGTAATCCTTTATAATAGACCCTCTCCCCTTGTGTTTCAATATCTCTTTGTCTATGATTGGGCAGATCGAACGATTCGTGGCCTGGCTGCTGGTGGAAAAAGGATATTCACCTCATACTGCCGACAGCTACCGTTTCGATATAGTTGAATTTTTCCGTTTTTGCGGCGAAAGCGCCGACTGTGCCGCCATCACCGGCGCTCAGGTCGAGGCCTTCGTTGGCTCGCTCTATGCGGTGAACGCCAGCGCCTCGGTGGCGCGCAAATTGTCGGCGCTTCGCACCTTTTTCCGCTTTCTTCGCCGGGAGAAAATCATCGCCGCCGACCCAGTTGCCGGTGTGGCTGGGCCTAAGCTGGGGCGGCACATCCCCGCTTTCTTGACAGTGGACGAGGTGTTCGCCTTGCTGGAGGCCCCGGTCGCCAACGACCGTTTCTGGCGGCGGGACCGGGCCATGCTGGAATTGCTGTACGCCACCGGCATGCGGGTTTCCGAGTTGGTGGGCTGCAATATGGATGATCTTGATCTTGCGGAGGAAATGGTCCGGGTACGGGGCAAGGGCAACAAGGAGCGGCTGACGCCCTTCGGCCGGATGGCCGGGGAAGCGCTGGCGCGCTACCAACCCGAACGGGAGAATCTGATGGCGGCGCGCATCCGGCGCGGCAGGGCGCCAGAGCGCCGCGCCCTGTTCCTCAACGGCCAGGGGAGCCGGCTGAGCGCGCGCAGCGTCGAACGCTCCATCCAGACCTACGGCTTGCGGGCCGGGATCGGGGTGGAGGTGACGCCGCATGCCCTGCGGCACTCCTTTGCCACCCATTTGCTCGAAATGGGCGCTGATCTGCGCACGGTCCAAGAACTGCTGGGGCACGTCAGCCTGTCGACCACCAAAAGTACACCCATCTCAACATAGATCACCTGGCCAAGGTCTATGATCAGGCCCATCCCCAGGCCAGGGGCGGCGTTCGGGAAACCTCGGACGGGGATTGACTTGGCCGGGCATCGTGGTTACAGGTCAACCGCACAATTCCTTTGAAATTCTCCAAAATCAGCACATTCAGGCAATCCATCCATGCAGAAAATACGTTCCACCACCATCATCGCCATCCGGCACCAGGGCCAGGTGGTGGTCGCCGGCGACGGTCAGGTCTCGCTCGGCGCCACTGTCATCAAACATCAGGCGCGCAAGGTCAGACGGCTCTACCACGACAAGGTGATCACCGGTTTTGCCGGCTCCACCGCCGACGCCTTCACCCTCTACGACCGGTTGGAGCAGAAGCTGGAACAGTACAACGGCAACCTTATGCGGGCTGCGGTCGAATTGGCCAAGGACTGGCGCATGGATAAG
>WRFD01000122.1 GCA_009778955.1 Desulfobulbus sp. | reverse complement strand
TACATCGAATGCCGCCTGTCGCCGCTGGCCCGCGAAACCCTGTTCAACCGCGACCTGACCGAGTTCATCGACTCCTACGACGGCCGCATGCAGGAACCGGTGCGGCTGCCGGCCAAGATCCCGCTGCTGCTCCTGCTCGGCGCCGAAGGCATTGCCGTGGGCATGGCCACCAAGATCATGCCGCACAACTTTGGCGAACTGCTACGGGCCCAGATCGCCTATCTACGCGGAGAACCGTTCACTCTCCACCCCGATTTCCCCAGGGGCGGCATCATTGACGCCACCGACTACGACCACGGCAACGGCCGTCTGCGCTGCCGGGCCAGGCTTTCGCAACCCGACCCCAAGACCATCGTCGTCACCGAACTGCCTTACAATCTCACCACCCAGAACCTGATCGAATCGATTGAGAAGGCGGCCAAGGCGAATAAATTAAAAATCGCCTCAATCAACGACTACACCGCCGAAAAGGTGGAGGTGGAGATCAAGCTGGCGCGGGGCGTGCTGGCCGAGGAAACCATCGACGCCCTCTACGCCTTCACCGACTGCGAGTTGAGCGTCTCGCCCAACCTGGTGACCATCGAGGACAACCTGCCCCGGCAGCGAACCGTGGAAGATGTGCTGATGCGCAACACAGACCTGCTCATGGCCAACCTCGAAAGGGAGTTGCGCATCGAGTTGGACCGGCTGGAAGAAAAGTGGCATGCGCGCAAGCTGGAGCAGATTTTCATCGAACAACGACTGTACAAGGAGATCGAGGAAAAAATCAACTACAAGGCGGTCATCTCCACCATCCGCCAGTCGCTGCTCCCCTTTGCCGAGGAGTTGCGGCGCAAGATCTCCGGCGAGGACGTGGAGCGGCTTTTGGAAATCAAAATCCGCCGCATTTCCCGCTACGACCTCAACCGCCAGGAAAAGGAATTAAGAGAAATCGAAAAGCAGATCGCCCAGATTAGGCAGCAGCTGACCGACATGGTCGGCTTCACCATCGGGTGCCTGGACGATCTGATCGCCCGTTATGGCGAGCTGTTTCCGCGCAAGAGCGAGCTGCGCGCCTTTGATGGGGTCGATGCCCGGGCTGCGGCGCTCTCCAACCTCACCGTAGGTTACCACCGGGAATCCGGCTTTCTTGGCCACAAGATCAAGGCCGAGGACATGGCCGCCGATTGGGAATGCAGTTGCTCTGAGTACGACCGATTGCTGCTGATCTTCAAGGATGGTCTCTACAAGGTGATCAACGTGCCGGACAAGCTGTTCGTCGGCCCAGATCTGTACTGGCTGGGGGTGGTGAAAAACGATCTGGTGTTCAACTTGATCTACCGCCACGGCCAGGAAAACCTGGCCTACGTCAAGCGGTTCGCCATGCCCAAGTTCATCATCGGCCGGGAATACCGGCTGTTCGAGGAAAACAAGCGCTCGTCCATTCTCCTGCTGCTGGTGGGTAAGGAGGGATTGCGGATTCGGGCCAGCCTGGCGCCGTCGGCCCGAGCCAGGTACAACGCCATCGAACTCGATCTCGACGAGGTGCTGATCAAAGGGGTCAGCGCCAGAGGTAAACGGATGGCCACCCGCACGGTCCGCAAGGTGGTTGACATCACCGGAACGGCGAAAAAAACGCAGCCCACTCCCATGGATCTGCCGGGAATCGGTTCATCAACCGACGAACCGGACCATTTGGCCAAAGAATAGACGAAGCCCCCCCGACGCCGGGACAGTTGGTATTGCTTCCCGCGATTTCCGTTTTTTTTCAAGGGGCGGCATTTTGCCGCCCAGTGTAGCCGTGGACCACTACGCGGCCGAGAGGCCATCGCCCTCCGGGTTGGCGGAATCATCGAACGCTTTCGCATGGCCAAGCACTTCGAGCTGACCATTACCGACGCCAGCTTGACCTGCCATCGCCGCGAAGAAGCCATTGCGCGGAAGCCGCGCTCGATGGGCTGCATGTGATCCGCACCAATCTGGACAGCGCCGCCATGGACGCCTCGGCCGCGGTTTCCGCCTACAAGAGCCTGGCGCATGTGGAGCGGGCCTTCCGTTCAATCAAGACCATGGCCATGCATGCGCGTCCGGTCTTCCATTACAACAGCGAGCCCGTGCGAGCGCATGTGTTCCTGTGTATGCTGGCTTATACGTCCAGCGGCGCATGCGCGAGCGTCTCAAACCGATGTTGCTTGATGACGAGCGCCTCGATGAGGCAGCCGGCAGCCGGCCATCACCGGTGCACAAGGCGGCGCGCTCCGCACAGGCCAAGCGCAAGGATTGCTCCAGACTTGTCGATCGCTCTACAGGACAAATCCTTCCAACTGCTCGGAATCAATCCCGCTTGTACCCAGTAGGCACAGGCTGTTGTTCAAAAAAACTAATATGACGCTGTGTTGCGTTAACAGCTAGGTCAAAGTTCGGTTTAATGCGTCGTTACCGGAATATAATATTGACGAGAAACAGTCCTGTTTGCTATAGCTTAACACCTTTCGGCATGTAGCCCGGCCTTGCGCTGCCTGCCGTACCCATTCGGGCGCCGATGCGCGCCCGAAAAACCGCGAACCTTCCTTTACCAGGATCAAAGGCCTCCAGGGTATCGCCCCGGCAGGAATCGGTTCGTGGGCGGTTGCCACAACGCTGCGGTCTGCGCTCCACCAGGCCATCATCTGCAACGCACGCGACAGGATAGTGCAATGATAGGAATTTATGCCGGCAGTTTCGATCCCCCGACCAACGGCCACCTGTGGATTATCGGACAAGGAGCGCGTCTGTTCACCAAATTCTTCGTCGCAATTGGCCAGAACTCGCAAAAAGAATACTGTTTTACCCTAGACGAGCGCCTGGAGATGCTGGAGGAGTTGTGCATCCATTTCGACAATGTCGAAGTGGTCCACTACGAAAATAAATTCCTGGTCAAATTTGCCGAGTCGGTTGGAGCCGATTATATCCTGCGCGGCATCCGTAACGAAAAGGATTACACCTACGAACGCGGCATGCGCTATGTCAACGGCAACATGACCGATACCATCCAGACCCTTTTCATGATGTCCCCCCGCTATCTGGTGGAAGTAAGTTCCAGCCTGATCAAGGGGCTGGTGGGTTCCGACGATTGGGAGCAGGTGGTCCGTGAATATGTCCCGGACACGGTCTACTACAAAATGTTGAATAAATTCGGCGGAATAGATCTCAGTCGTGCCCGAAAAACTGCGTTGGAAAAGATCTGAATGGACAGACCGGGCCGGCGCCATTGACATATCGGTTTTCAAGGATCGCCCTGTACGTGGCTGCGGACAGGGGCACGGCATCGGTTTTTCTCGGGGCATCTCCATTGTTTGATCGCGCCAAGGATGGCCTCTGCCTCCACAACGGCATCGACCCTGTCCGTTTTTTTTAGTCCATGAGCCACCAAGACAACCCATTCCATCTTCTTCCCCAACCTTGGGACCAAATCTTCCCCCATGTCGCCACGGTGGTGGTCTGGGGCATGTTCTTCGGCGTCATCTACCTGCTGCGTTCCTTTTTTCTCCTGCTGTTTCTCACCTTTGTCTTTTCCTATATCCAGGCCCGCAGCGTCAACCGTCTTAAAACCCGCATCAAAAACCGAATCGTGCGAGTCGTGCTCGTTGCCTTGCTATTCCTCAGCATCCTGACGGCTGCCGGTATTTTTCTGGTGCCCAAGGTAAAAATACAGACCGAGGTCTTTGCCGGCCAATTCACCACCTATCTCAGCAGGGTCGACCAGGAGCTGTTTTCCCTGGGCAAGCGCTATCCGCTTCTGGTTGAATTTTTCCCGGAACTTACCGTCAAGCCCAAGCAGGAGCAGATTGCTCCTCCGGAAGGAGAAGAAAAAAAAGGATTGAAATACTCGCCCACTGCCTCCATGCTGCAGCAACTGCTGCGCCTGGGCGACCCCGGTGGGGCGCAGAACGTTGGCCATGTGTTTGGGGCGCTTGGCAATATCGGCGGCAAGATCGCCTCAGTAACCTCGGCATTTCTCCTTTCTCTGCTTTTTTCCTTTCTCATCGTGCTTGACCTGCCCAATTTGGGTGTCAGCGTTCGGGCCTTGGAATCGACCAAACTGCGCTTCATCTACCGCAGCGTGGCGGGCAATATCCACGATTTCTCCCAAGTCCTGGGCAAGGCGCTGGAGGCCCAGCTGATCATTGCGATCATCAACTCCTTCCTGACCGCCATTGGCATCTCCCTGCTCGGCTTAAGCCAACAGGTGGCCTTTTTGTCGGTGATCGTCTTCTTCTTCAGCTTCTTCCCGGTGATCGGGGTGTTCATCAGCTCCATCCCCATCTGTCTGATCGCCCTGCAGACCGCTGGGTTGCAGATCATGCTGCTGGCCATTCTGCTGATCTCCATCATCCATCTTATCGAGGGATACATCCTCAATCCGAGGATTTACGGTTCCTACATGCGGATCAATTCGGTGATCGTGCTCATCATCCTCACCATTGGCGGCAAGCTGTTCGACTTCTGGGGACTGATTCTCGGCGTGCCGATCTGCACCTACGTGTTCGGCCATGCCATCCGCTTCCGAAAAAAGAACGAGCCCGAACCGCTTCCTCCCGTCACCGGGGAATAACAGCCCCGGCGCCCTTTTTCCGACCCGTTCCGTTGGCGGTCCAAATCCCGGCCGCCTTTTTCGCAGTACAGCACCCAACCGCAAGACACCATGGACTGGATATTTGACATCGGCATCTGGAGTTCCCTCCTGACCCTGACCATCCTTGCAATCGTGCTGGGAATCGACAATATCATCTTCATCACCCTGTTGGTGGGGAACCTGCCGTTACACAAACGGCCTTTTGCCCGGCAGTTGGGCCTGCTGGCGGCCATGGCCACCTGCATCGTTCTCTTGATGTCAGTGGCCTGGCTGGCCAGGCTGATGACGCCCTTGTTCGAGATGTTGGGGCATCCGATCACCGGCCGCAACCTGGTCCTTTTCCTCGGCGGTCTGTTTCTCATCCACAAGGCGGTCATGGAGATCACAGCAGCCTTGAAGGGGCCGAGAAAAATAATCACCCTGCGCACCTGGCCTCGAACATGGGGATGGTGATTGCCCAAATCGCCATCATCAACATCGTGTTCTCCCTAGATTCTGTGATCACCGCAGTGGGTCTGGCCAACCATCTCTGGGTCATGATCACCGCCATCGTCCTGGCCATCGGGGTCATGATGTACGCGGCCCGCTCCATCAGCGAGTTTGTCGAGAAGCACCCCTCCATCAAAATGTTGGCACTGTCCTTTCTCGTCCCGGTGGGCGTTGCCCTGGTCGCGGAAGGAACCGGGCATGCCATGCCCAAGGGATATCTCTATTTTGCTATGGCTTTTTCTTTCATTGTGGAGATGCTCAACCTGCGTCTGTGGCGCAGGCGGGTGCCCGTGCGCCTACACCAGGCGTATGCGGAGAACCCAAGGAAAGACAAGACTGGACCGGGCCGGAGCAACAGTAGCTTTTACTTTTTAAACCCGCAAGCAGAGCCGATGCGTCCAACTGGTCCGCAGCAGGCATCCCCTGTCTACCGCCGGCAAAATTCCCTTGAAAAAGTAGTTTTCCTAGACTTAATTCGATACTATACCACTGATGTACGTTTCTACTATTTCGCTTAAAGAGCGATCTTTTTCTCCCAGCAACAATCCAACTCAGGAGATATTCCCATGGAAGAGTCCGTACGCAACGTTTTGCAGGAGATTGCCAGGGGAAGCGGCGGGATCACGGTCCTGACCGGGGCCGGGATTTCGGCGGAAAGCGGCATTCCCACCTTCCGCGGTCCCGAAGGATACTGGACAGTGGGCTCCCAGGTCTACCAGCCCCAGGAAATGGCCACCTTCTGGATGTTTACCCACCAGCCAGACGAGCTGTGGAAATGGTATCTTTACCGCCTGGGCATTTGCAGGGCCGCTGAGCCCAATCCCGGCCACCATGCCCTCGTCGCCATGGAGCAACACTTTGGCGATCGCTTCACCCTGATCACCCAGAATGTCGACGGGCTCCACCTCCGGGCTGGTAACTCGCCGGAGCGGACCTACCAGATCCATGGCAACATCAACCATATGCGCTGTTCCATGGAATGCGACGGCACGGTGTATCCCGTCCCGCAAGCGGTCCAGCCGAAAACAAAGGATGAACGCCTCACCGACCAGGACCGCGAACTGCTCCGTTGTCCGCTGTGCGGATCGCGCACCCGGCCGCATGTCCTTTTGTTCGACGAAAGCTACAACGAGCACCACTACCATTTCTACAGCTCGCTCAAGGTGGCCAGAGAAACCGCGCTGTTGCTCGTGGTCGGGACCGCCGGGGCCACCAATCTGCCCAATCAGGTGGCCAGCGAAGTCCATCAGCGGGGCGGCGTCATCATCGATGTCAACATCGAGACCAATCCCTTCGCTCGGTTGGCCGAAAGCAGCGGCCGCGGGTTCTTTATCCAGCAACCAAGCGCCTCGGCCCTGCCCGCCATCCTGACGACCATGTCGACCGGCTGATGCTGCACTAACCGGCAGTCTTTTTCCTCCTTTCTCCGACCCGTTGCGCTTTTCTTTGAGCAAAAGATTTTTTCCGCGCGGGCAAACGCTCGCGGTTGCCCGGAGGCTGACCTGCCTGCCTCCGGCGTATTGATGCTGATGCGGCCCCAAAAATCATTGCCCCGGATGTTCACGGCCGCATAAACAAAACAACCGTGGCACCTTGCCGGTGACAGCCAATCGACCGAGGACCAGCCCCGCGCGCCTCGCCCGGCACAGGAGACTGACTGCGCACGCCATGTTGGGCGGGGTGTCGCGGTGAACTGCGGCGCAGGTGCCATTGCCGGCGGCTATGGGCCGCTCGGATGGCCCGCACCAAGAAGGAGTTGACCTGTAGGGGAGGACAGCGTATTTTGCTGGCATTCTGGAGGAGGACGATGGACATTAAAGGATTGCGCAAGGAATACATCAACTCGGTGCTCACCCGAGAGATGATGGCTCCCGACCCGTTCGACCAGTTCACCGCCTGGTTCAACGAGGCCTGCGCCGCAGGGCTGGTCGAACCCAACGCCATGACCTTGACCACAGTGGACGGAGAAGGTCAACCGAGCCTGCGCACCGTCCTGCTCAAGATTTTTGACCACGACGGTTTTGTCTTCTTCACCAACTACCACAGCCGCAAGGCGCGGCAAATCAGGCAAAACAACCGAGTCGCCCTGCTCTTTCCCTGGATCGGAATGGCTCGCCAGGTGATCATCACCGGCCGGGCCGAAAAGATCAGCATGGCCGAGTCGGCCCGTTACTTTGCCAGCCGGCCCCGATCCAGCCAGTTGGGCGCATGGATTTCACGCCAGAGTTCGGTGCTGTCTTCGCGGCAACTGTTGATGATGGAGCTTGAATGCATGAAAGCCAGATTTCTCAAGGGAGAGGTTCCCTTGCCCGATTTTTGGGGCGGTTACCGGGTCTGTCCGGACAGCATCGAATTCTGGCAGGGGCAGACCAGCCGCCTGCACGACCGTTTCCTCTACCGCTGTGCCGATACAGGCTGGACCATCGAACGGCTGGCCCCCTGATGTCCCTTGTATCGCGTTGGTTTTGCTGTTTTCAACCAGTACTGTCCGGTTAAGGACTTTCATGTATGATGTAGGGTATTGGCAATCCCTGCAGGGTCGATTCAGTGCATCCTGCTCTGGATTCGTTGAGGATCTGGTTGCGTAATTGGCGGACCCGGCGGATGGAGACCGGCTCGCCGTGCTCATCATGGCAATAGGTGGCCAAAAGGATGGAGGTGATCAAGCCGGCAAGCATCTGGATCATGAGGCCATGACGGCTTATTGAGATGAGGGGATAGACCTTG
>WRFD01000121.1 GCA_009778955.1 Desulfobulbus sp. | reverse complement strand
TTGCTTCTCATAAAAACAAAGAGATGCATGCCGTTCCGCGCAGATTGCATTGAGCGGCATTGCCATCGCTCTGTTTGTGGCCCCAGAGTTCCAGGTAAATTCCACACCAAATGACGAGGAGCCAAAATTCTTCTTCCGGCCTTGGAATGTCCGGGCTGTCTGAATGGCGCTTTTGCCTTTTATAAACCCCACGACCTGAGACACCGAGTATTTAGGAGGAATGGAAAGCATAATGTGAACATGGTCCGCCATAAGATGGCCCTCGATCACCGTGCACCCCTTTTGCCTTGCCAATTCCCGGAATATCTCTCCTAAATATTTCCGTAAATCCACAAAAATAGCCTTCTTGAGACACTTCGGCATCCAAACAATGTGGTGCTTGCAATCCCATCTGGCGTGGCTTAAGCTTTTTGTTCGTCATACATGGGAAAGTCTCCTCTTCTTGAACTTTGAGCGGTTCAGAAGTGAAAGACTTCCTCATCTTCCCGTAACTGTCAAACTTTGGGAGTCCACCGGCAAAGCCGGTGGTTTACCTGGTTATTATTAAACGACATAACCGCTTTTCACCGGACCCCCACCGGCCAGAAGGCGATACAGTTCATGCCGCAACTCATGGCCGAGGACGCCCAGATGGGCCAGGCCAAGTTGCAGGAGCACCTGCCTGAATGGCAACAGCAGATCAAAGAGGAGGTGGCCTGCCAGAATCAACAGCATAAACAGCGACAAAAAGAGCCCCAGAAGTAATTTTTCACCGGTTTGCCCGCGTCGCTCATGTGCAGGGCGTTCTGCCAAAGCGGAGGCCTGCTGGCCGGAAAAATATTGCAATTGACGGCAGGCATGGCAGAGTGCGACAAGACCATTGCGTTTTTCATTGCAAAAGATTCCTCGATATTTCCTGCCAAGCCGTCACCGCATCGCCATGGCCGCCTCCCCACCACCCACCACACCCCGCGCCGCCGCCGTCGAAATCCTCTGCCTGTGGGCCACGACCCACAGCTCTGTGGATATTCTCTTCCACGCGGCAATTGAGCGGCTGGCCGAACTCGACCGAGGTCTGGTCAAGACGCTGGTCTATGGGGTGCTGCGGCAAAAGGAGTATCTCGATCACATTCTCCGTTCCTTTGCCAAGCACCCGCTGCGCAAGATGAGGCCGCGCACCCTGATGACGCTGCGGACCGGAGTCTATCAACTGCTCTTCTTAAGCCGCATGCCCGAATCCGCAGCGGTCAACGCCACGGTCAACACCCTCAAGGAGACCGGCCAACCGCCTTGGTTGATTGGCTTCGTTAACGGCATTCTCAGGGCCGTGGCCCGCAGCCGGGCGACCCTGCCCACAGCGGACCAACTGGCTGCCGCCGAGCCGCCGCTGCTCAACCACCCAACCTGGATGATCGAGCGCTGGCAAGCCCACTTCGGCCGGGAAACGGCCCGGGCAATCTGCCGGATCAACAATGCCGAGCCGCCGCTCACCCTGCGAGTCAACGCTCGCCGCACCGGCCGCTCCCTGCTGCTGGAAGACCTGGTGAAGACCGGCATTGCCGCTCGCAAGGGGGTGTACAGTCCTGCGAGCCTGGTCATTGACGCCTTCCCCGGCTCCATCGGCGCCCTGCCCGGCTACGAGGCAGGCCACTTCCAGGTGCAGGACGAGGCGGCCCAGTTGGCCTCCCTGCTGGCCGGCCCGCTGCCAGGCCGCTGCCGGGTGCTCGACGGCTGCGCCGGCCTGGGCGGCAAGACCTCGCATCTGGCCGAAATGCTGCCGCCGGATGGGAGCATCGTCGCCATCGAGCCGGATCCGCGCCGCTACCGCCTGCTCCGCAACAACCTCCGCCGTCTGGGCCACGGCCAGGCGGTGCTGCCGGTACGGACCGATCTGCGTAGCTATGCCGCCGGCCAACCTCAGCCATTCGATCGTATCCTCATTGATGCCCCCTGCTCGGGGACCGGCGTCATCCGCCGCCAGCCGGACATCCGCTGGAACCGCCGGCCCGAGGAACTGGCAAGCTACCAGCAGACCCAGGTCCACCTGCTGGAAATTGGCGCCGCCCTGCTCAAACCCGGTGGCGTCCTCATCTATGCCACTTGTTCGCTGGAGCCCGAGGAAAACCAGGAGACGATCCGGCTGTTTGTCGAGCGCTGCCCCCGCTTTATACCGGAAAACGTCGCTCCCTTCCTCCCCGGAGCCGCGCGCCGGCTGGTCGACGGATCGGGATGTTTCAGTACCAACCCGGCCAACGGCCTCGACGGATTCTTCGCCGTCCGCCTGATCAATGTCCGCAGCTTGTAGTTTGCGCCGACAATGTTTATAGTCGCGCAACCCACAGCGATCACCCCAACCCACCAAGGAGAACCCGTTCATGGCAGGAATCAAGTCAACCATGGATCTGGTCATGGAGCGCGCCGCCCGCATGGGCGTCGCCACCCCGGACGAGATGCGCCACGAGGAAAACCTGAAAAAGGGCATGCAGTGCACCGCCGAATTTCTCAACAATACCAAATCCTCCCTGCTTGCCCTGCTGGAAGAGCAGGAGCCATCACAACAGGCCGCCATCCGCAAGGGCATGCTGGCCTCCTTGCTGCGCAACCTCTTTTTGCCCCGCGATGACCACGGCAACAGCCGACTTGAGCGAGCTGTCCAAGGCATCGTCGAGCTCAACCGGGATTCCGCCGACATCGAAGCCCTGTGCCAGAAACTGCAAGCCATTGCCTCCCAGTACGGCCAACACCGCACCCAGTTGTACGAACAGCTCAAGGAGCAGATGCGGATGCAGATCGAGCAGTTGCTCATGCGCAAGGGCATGAAGACGGATGGGATGAAGATCGACCCCACCATGGAGCCCCAGTTCAAAGACCAGTGGGCCCGGCTGGAAATGGACCTCGACCGTCAATACGGTCAGGCTCTTGCGCAATTTAAGGCCCAATTGCAGGAATGGACCGAGGCCTGACCATGAGCGGGGATCCCCATGCCGGCCGATTGGCCCGCCTCCAGGTCTATCTGCGCCGAAAAAAAATCGATGCCCTGCTGGTTTCGCAGCCGCATAACCGCCGCTACCTGAGCGGCTACACCGCTCCGGACCACGGCATTCAGGAGACCAGCGGCTTTCTGCTTATCCCCTGTGAAAGCCAGCCCTATCTCCTCACCGACTCCCGCTTCACCCTGCAGGCTGGGGACGAGGCACCGCTCTACCGGGTGGAGCTGTATGCCAAGGGCCTGATTAACCTGCTGGAGCGGCTACAGAAAAAAATCGGTTTCCGAACCCTGGCCTTTGAAAGCGACTATTTGCTCCATTCGGCCTTCATCCGTCTTGCCCGCTTTTGCGCGGGCAGCAACCTGACCCTCCACCCGGTCAGCGGGCTGATCGAACAGATGCGGATGATCAAGGACGAGCACGAGCTGCGCCTGCTGCGCCAGTCGACCGCCCTGAACGAGCAGGTCTTCCAGTCGGTGCATCGGATCATCAAGCCGGGCATGACCGAACGGGAGATTGCCCTGGCCATTGATCTGACCATGCGGGAAATGGGCGCCGAAGGTCCGAGTTTCGACACCATCGTCGCCTTTGGCGCCAATGCCGCCCGGCCGCACGCAGTGCCCACCGACCGCGAGCTGCAGGTCGGCGACCTGGTGATGATCGACATGGGGTTGGTCTTCCGGGGATACTGCTCCGACATGACCCGCACCTTTGTGTTCGGCAAGCCGGACCAGACCTATATCGACCGCCACCGGCTGGTGCGGCAGGCCATGCTGGCCGGCATCGACGCCATACACGCCGGAGTCACCGGGGCTGCGGTCGACCGGGCCGCGCGCCAGGTGTTGACCGATGGGGGATACGGCAATGCCTTCGGCCATGGCCTGGGCCACGGGGTGGGCATCGCCGTGCACGAGGAACCCCGATTGTCGCCGCGCTGCCGCAAACAGTTGCATGCCGGTATGGTGGTGACCGTGGAACCAGGACTCTATCTGGCCGACTGGGGCGGCATTCGCCTGGAAAACATGGTGGTTGTCACTGAAGAGGGCTGCGAAGTTCTCAGCCGCGACACCACCAGCCTTGATCTCTGACATCCAACATCCCTAAACCACAAAAAAACGCATGTCCGACAAATTCTTCGTTCTCGACACCAACGTTCTCCTCCACAACAGCGAAGCCATCACCAGTTTTACCGACAACACCGTGGTCCTGCCGATGACGGTGATTGAGGAGCTGGACAAATTCAAGAAGAACAACGACGAATTGGGCCGCAACGCCCGCGGGGTCATCCGCTGTCTCGACCGGCTGCGCGGCCAGGGCAGCCTCGGCAAGGGGGTGCGGACCAGCGACGGAGGCATGGTGTGGATCACCATGGAAAAGGAGGGAGATTACGGCACCTGCATCAATCTGGACATTCCGGACAACCGCATCATTGCCACTGCCTACCGGCTTTTCCGGGAAGGCAAGCGGGTGATCTTCGTGTCCAAGGACATCAACGCCCGTCTCAAGGCCGATGCCCTAGGCATCGAGGTCCAGGATTTTGAGCGGGAAAAAGCCAACTTCGACCAACTGTACACCGGTTGGCGGGCCCTGGTGATCGAGCGCACCGTCATCGACAGCCTGCACCGGGACAAGGAGGTGGAACTGGCGGGTGAGTCCTTCCAACCCAACGAATTCATCCTGTTAAAGGAGGCGGGCAACGAACGGCACACCAAGGTCGGGCGGGCGGTAGGAGCCACCCGGCTGCGCGCCCTCGACCCCCGGTACGACAGCGCCTTCAAACTCCGCCCTCGCAGCCTGGAGCAGCGGGCCGCCTTGGAGCTGCTGCTCAACCCGGACATCTCCCTGGTGTCGCTCATCGGCCAGGCCGGGACCGGCAAGACCCTGCTGGCCCTGGCCGCCGGCATGGCCAACACCCTGAAATCCAATCAATACGAAAAACTGCTGGTTTCCCGTCCGATCATCCCGCTGGGGCGGGACATCGGCTTCCTGCCCGGCACCAAGGACGAGAAAATGAAGCTGTGGATGCAGCCGATCTTCGACAACCTCTCCTACCTGTTGGGCCTGACCAACAGCGGCAAACAGGACGTAGCCGCCGAGTTGGGCATCAAACGGCTGCTCCGCGAAGACCGGATCGAACTCGAGGCCCTCACCTACATCCGCGGCCGCTCGATCTCGCGTCAATACGTCATTGTCGACGAAGCCCAGAACCTGACCCCGCACGAGGTCAAAACCATTGTCAGCCGGGCTGGCGAGGGCACCAAGATGGTCCTCACCGGCGATCCGGAACAGATCGACAACCCCTATCTCGACGCCAGCAGCAACGGCTTGAGCTACACGGTGGAGCGGCTCAAGGGCCAGGAGGCCTGTGGTCACATCACCCTGACCCGCTCCGAACGCAGCCATCTGGCCTCGCTGGCTGCCGGGTACCTGTAGATGCACGCCGCCCCGCCACAGCCAAGGATCAAGCCATGCGCCAATACCTGATCGACGAAATCTCCTTTCTCGAGCGCGACAACCTCGACAGTTATCTCAAGCGGACTCTCAAGCCGGGCGGTCTGGAAGGGGTTTTCTTCCTGACCATCCCACCGGATCTGCTGGGCGCTGCCCAGTTGGGGCATGAGGACTGTGCCCCCTTCTATTGCACGGTGCTCCTGGAGCAAAGGTCGATCCGCTTTGAATTCCTGATCCGCAGCGCCAGCAACATGCACTGTTCCTGCATTGCCCAGGCTACCCCGGCCCAGCGCCAGTTTATCCTCGATTTCGCCGACCGCATGCTGGCCGATGAGATGATCAGGGCATGAAAACGCATCCCATTTCCTGGGCAGAGCGCATCATCTTCGCCACGGTGTACGGCTACGGCCTGGTGGTGGCATCGCCGCCACACACCGGGAAATCGCCCCGGCCGAGACCTGAATGAACCCCATCCCAAGGAGGCACTGCATGTTAATCGATCTCTTACGCGCCCGTCGAAGCATCCGCAAATTCACCGCCCAGCCGATCGAACCGGAAACCATCGACCTCCTCCTGGAGGCGGCACTGCGCGCGCCCTCGTCCAAGGGCTCCAATCCCTGGGACTTGGTCGTGGTCACCGACCGGGAAATGGTGCAACAGCTGGCTGTGGCTAAGGCCCACGGCGCAACCTTTCTCAAAGGCGCTCCACTGGCGATCGTGGTCTGCGCCGACCCGTCAAAGAGCGACGTCTGGATCGAGGATGCCTCCATCGTGGCCACCCTCCTCCACCTGGAAGCCACCGACCTCGGCCTGGGCAGCTGTTGGGTGCAGATCCGCCTGCGCCAGCGAGGAGACGGCAGCGATTCGCAGGCCTTTCTCGCCGATCTTCTCGGCCTGCCCGAAGGCATGGTGGTGCTGGCTATCGTCGGCATCGGTTATCCGGCGGAGGCCAAAAGTGGGCATCCCCACTCTTCTCTCCCGTTCAATCAGGTCAGCTTCGAACGGTTCGGCCGGCGCGGATGATCCCACCTCCGGCGGCGGCCAGGTCGATTCCGCCTCTTGAAATTCCACCGGCCGACGGTGCGAAGATTGTATGGTTGCTGCGATATTTTTGGTGCGCAGCTTGATTTTCTCTTTTTTTCTATGCGATAATGGATACAATTATCAAGCGCTATATCTATTTTACGCGTCCGGTACTGTTCGACTTTCTTCTCCAATAAGGCGAAAAACTATGCGTTGTCCCAAATGCGGCTTTATTTCTTTTGATCACCTGGAAACATGCAAAAAGTGCCATAAATTCCTCGGTGACATCATGACCGAACTCAACGGCACAGCTTATGATGCCACTCCACCTCTGTTTTTGACCATCGCGGCCGACAAGGAAGAAGAGGTTCCCGTTTCCGCCCAGATGACCGAAGAACAGGAAGAATCTTCCACCTCCGACAGTGAAACATTGTTTTCTTTGGAAGAGGAGGAGGCGGCGGTCGAGGAGGAACAGGAGCAGCCACAGGAGACAGAGCGGCACGAAATTGAGTTTACGGGCTTTGATGACGAAATGGAGATGGGGGAGGCGGAAACCGCCGAGGCGCCTGCCAAGGGGAAGTTCGCGCTCGAAGAGGATGAGCCCGCTGAACAACTCTTGCCCACTGTGGATTTCGGCGAACTCGACATTTCCGATTTGGCGCCGCCTACAACGGAACCCGAACCCATCCGCTTTGAGCAACAGCCGGCACTGACCGATCTGGAACCCGTGGCCGCGCTTTCCTCCACCCCGCCCCCGCCTTCCGTCGGCAAGAGCCTGGCAGGCCTTGAAGATCTCAACACCTATGGCCTGGACCTCGAGGCCCCGTCCAAACTAGTCACCGGCAGTGCCGCCGGCAAGCGTTTCCTCCCCTCGGTGAAAACCGGAACCGCCCTCGACAAGTTCGACATCGACCTCGGGGAGCTCTTCACCGACAACAAAAAATAAAAAAATGTTGACAATAAACCTGCAGGTTTGCTAAGTTTGCAGGCCTTTCGATTTGGGTGCCGAGATAGCTCAGTCGGTAGAGCAACGGACTGAAAATCCGTGTGTCCCTGGTTCAAATCCTGGTCTCGGCACCAATAAAAACAAGGGGTTATGGCTGAAAATCAGCTCATAGCCCCTTTCTTTTTTGTCCAGATTTGTCCACATTTTTATCTGGCTGGAATTGTGGACAACCGCCTCACCCCAGCTTCTTAGCCAACAGCTCGGTCTTCGAGGCGGAGCCGGAAGTGCTGCCCAACCAATAGTTCTGCACACCGGTCACCGCTGCGATCAGCGCGCCGAACATCATATTGAGCACCGCCATGACGCCCGGCGATTCATCGACCACAAACCACCGGCCAAGCATCCCGTAGAAAATCAGGAAGAACCCCAC